>CAYVKM010000059.1:0-23597 GCA_964452045.1 uncultured Calditrichaceae bacterium | reverse complement strand
ATAGCTCCGCCCCGTCACTTACGGGGCCGAAAAATTTCGAGACCGCAAAATTAAAGTTTACTGATAAAAAAATAGCTATCCCACCTGCGGTAGAACAGCTACCATCTGCTCATCGAGCAAAAAAACCACTGCAGAAATTCAACTTCTGCCACAAACTGAAAAGGTATATTTCCACTTTTACTCTTCACGACAATTCCAGATAAAACCGTATACTACCCGGGTTCACTCCCTGACTTGAGGTCTTTGATGAAACTCCCTTTTCAGCAAAATTTTAAGGTTAGATAAGAGGTTATCTAATCTATTATTTATTAAATAAGTTATCGAATAAAATCTGTTAAACTTTAACCCCAAATGTTATAATTTAAACTGCTGAATTATCCTTCATTTTTTGAGGTATACCATTCGATGGTGCGCTTTAATCCTTCTTCAAACAAGACGCCTGGTTTATAGTTAAGAAATTTCGAAATCCGTTCGATATCGGCAAATGAATGCTTTACATCACCCGGCCGGGGATCGGAATAGACCGGAGCGATTTTTTTCTGCATGATCTTATTGATGCTGTCCACCAGTTGATTGAGATCGATCCGTTCGTGACAGGCACAATTGAAAACCATCCCGGAAGGTGAATCCACTTCGGTGGCCAGAATATTAGCCTGGATAACGTTGGTCACAAAAGTAAAATCCCGGGACTGCAGACCATCGCCATAAATCACCGGTTGCCGGTTTTGGGCAATCGCCGTGATAAATTTGGGAATAACCGCAGAATACTGGGAGGTCGGATCCTGCCGTGGACCAAAAACATTGAAATATCTCAAACAGGTGGTATGCAGATCATATATTTTGGAAAATACCTGATGATATTTCTCTCCGGCTAATTTGCTGACCGCATAGGGTGAAAGCGGGTTGGGCATTATGTCTTCCTGCTTGGGCAACCGCTCACTGTCTCCATATATGGAAGAAGAGGAGGCAAAAACCACCCGTTTTACTCCGGCATCGTTAGCAGCATTAAGAATATTCAGTGTACCGGTAACGTTTACCTCGTTGGTGGTGATGGGATCGTTTATAGAACGGGGCACGGACGGGAGCGCTCCCTGGTGCAGGACAAAATCCACGCCATCCACTGCTTCCCGCACAATGTGGTAACTTCGCAGATCGCCTTCGATTAACTCAATTTTATTCAGGAAGGGAATGATATTCTGCCGCCGTCCGGTAGCAAAATTATCCAGAACCCTTACCTGGTGTTTACGTTTTACCAATTCCTCAACAATATTCGAACCAATGAATCCGGCACCGCCTGTGACAAGATATTTCATATAATTTCCTCGCGAATAATCGGCATTGAATTTAGAACACTGATGTTCTGCACCGTTCGATTTTCATCACATAAATTTAATCCAAAATTTAACACAGAATTTCGGTTTAATAAACCATAAATTTTAATATTATCTGAATTTATGTGAGGTGTTAATCTGACCACAAATCATGCTTTGCGGATTTTGGGAAGGATAAAAGGGGCGGTATTTTAAAAAAATAAGCCGGGAACCAAATGCCAATCATTACCCTGGTAATAAGCTCCCGGTCTATTTCAGGAATCAATTTTCTCTAATTTTTTTTTGGAATTGGTTCGGCGGGATTTTTTTGATGCGCCATCGCCATTTCCGGAATCATTGATTTCGCCTCCGGTTTTCTTCCCGGAGAAAGAATTAGTATTCTTCTTATTTTTAGCTTCCGGTTTTGTTTTTATCCCAATGTTGTTCTTGCCGGATTTTTTTCTGTTTTTTGAATTTCTTGATGACCCGTTTCTGGACTGATATCTTTCCGCGGCTTTACGGGTAGCCTTCATTTCACGAATTTGCTTTAAAATTTCTTCAACTTTAGTGGATGATTTCGTGGCCGGGTTAAGGGTCTGATCCTCTTCACCTTCCCCGTTTCCCACACCGCCAGTTTTTTCCAAGGCTTCTACGTTAATTGCTTTCGGATGGAGGACAATTTCCTTTTCTCCCAGTTGGTAACGGTTGTAGATAAGCGACCAGTTATCCAGTTCTTCCTTGTAAAAACTCATCCTCGCCCTGGCCGGATTGAAATGAGAAGGGATTTCGTTCTGGAACGCTCGCTGTGTAAGTTCGAATACCTGGTCAAATCCCAGATATTTAGTGGCCTGAATGGGAGTTAAGGGAGTCTTGGGAGAAACATAAATTCTGAAATTAAATTCCTCTCTGAGCCAGTTTTTTACCCATTCCGGATCCTCAGCATAAAGTTTATTCAAAATTTTTTGGTAAGAATCATCATTTTGGGCAAACTGAATCTGGGCCATTCCGATCCGTGCCTCTTTGTCGTCCGGATTATCCTTTAGAATTTTCTCATATATTTTTTGAGACTGATCATACAATTTCCCCTTGCGATAGGACTTGGCCAGGTCTTGATAGGCATCCAGGGATTGATCAACCCCGGCATATTTTTCGTACATACGCATGGACTCTTCGTATTTCCTTACCTTTTTCAAAGAACGGGCCAGCCATTTATAACCCAATCCGTAATCGGGTTTTAGTTTGATTAATTTCCGAAGCGGTTCAATCACCTTTTGATAGTCTTCGTGATCATAATATTTTCGCACCCAATTTATGACCACATTGAATCGCAGCTTTTCCGGTAAGAAGGAAATATCCTGGTTTTCATTATACATATCCATGTGGGTGGAGTAAATCATCCGGGCCTGACCCTTTTTTCGCCTGGGATTATTGAGCTCCAGTAAAACCCGTTTAAAATAATTACTCAGTTTCTGGCGCAGGAATGTGTCATTAGCTAAAACAATATTCACTTCAGTTTCTTGGGGGAGCGAATTTTTTAAAAAGGTCTCTGCTTCCAAACGAAATTTGTTAATCAGTTCCTCCACCATTTCCGGTAACTGGGTTAATGAAAGATTAATCTGAGAGGTTTGTTCAGTTTCATTGATGATGTAATTAAGTTTAATGCTTAACCGCTCCAGTTCTAAATCCCATTTGCGAATGTCCAGAGCAATTAAATTTAATTCAAAATCTGACATGATAACTCCATTCTTATCTAATGTGTTTGATAAACAGAGGTTGAGTCTGTATCAATAAAACCATTTTCAGGTGTTGTATTATTCTTTCTTTTCTACTAATGCTGAGCTCTTTTGTTGCACTTATAAAAATATATTTATGAATTGAATCTTGTTTTCTAATTATCCGACTTTAAACCTTTATTTTTAACCAAAAAATAAAAATCCAGAAAGATTAACTGGTTGTAGCTTTTTTTGGTTTACCCAGGTATTTCTTAATATTAGCATCCCGATCAATAAACGGCTCAATTTTGCCAACCGGTGAAGTCAGGATGGTTGTTACGCCGGGACCATGCCCGGAAATAACGCTATTGGAATGGGCAATAACCCCAATGGTCACTGCACCCTCACGGTAGATCCATCCGTATGAGGCATCGGAATCGATAATTGCCACAATATCTCCGAATCTTAAGCTCTCCAGCCCATATTTTTGAATCGCCTTCTCATCGAATAACTGAATATCATAATCCCCGGAATGCGCGGATGAATTGCCAATGCCGGCTCCCATTATTTTGGCCGGAATTAAATGCGTGACCCCAATCCGGAGGCGATTGCTAATCTCAATATTTAATTTCAAGAGCAATTCGGGGTCAATATTCATCGCCAGGATATCCGGGTGAAAATCGAGAAGACGCAGGCCCACACCAAAAGATTTGATCAATATTTTATCGCCGATCTGCAGTTTTTCCAGCACAGAGGTGTCGTAATCGATCATCACGTGATCAATGCCACCATGTTTGCCAGTCACGTACCCGATCGCACCTTTCATTTCTCCGGATATCAATTCCGCCCGGTTTCCGATACAGGCCAGAACATTTAAAGCTGCATTGGGAGAGTACTCGCCTATCGGTTTTCCGGAATTGGCAATACTCACCCCAGGTTCAACATGATCCGCCATCCAGCCAATTGCCCGATCGCCTATCCGGGCATTATAACTGATGCCGCCGACACTGGGATAGACCTCAACCCGGCCGGCTGCATTGATAACATATCCTGTCTTTCGTAAAGTAGGATGATCAATTTCGCCGGTGACGCTTAATCGAATTAAATTATCCGTATTTAATTTTAAGTTTTTCATTCTAGCAATTTATTTCTAACCTAAATCTTATAGAATCTCTTTTTTTTACCAGACCGGATAATATGCGTGATTATTTTCTTTTAACAATTTGTTCAGCAATCGCTTATTATCCGTCAAATCAATCTCTTCTCTGTATAATCAGTCTCTGAAATATCCAGAGGAAATGAGACTCTAAATTTTATTTATTTTCACGCCCGAATTCGTAGTTACAGATTAAATGTATCAATCTTTTTTTGGTTTCCTTTTCTCCAAACTTTTTCATTAGGAGATAGAGAATCCGTTTATCTCATTTTTTGCCCCAACCGACAAAAAGGTATTTCTGCTTTTACCAAATAGTTGAATTTTATTTAGACTATTGTGAAATTGCTTTATAATACGATGTTCAAATATTAAAATCAATCTGAAAATATTTTAAAATGAATTTGTTCCCAAGTGAGGTGCTTTGCCGCTGCTCGAATTATCATTTTCCCGGCACAGCTATATCCCTACTGCCAGGATGATATAATAATTTTTTTTCATTCAAACTGAACTATTGGCAAAAGTCTTGGGATAAAGCAGCAAGTCTATTCGCTTCTTCAATTCCTGAAGATCAAAAGGCTTTAAGAATATCGCATCCACCATATTACGGATAATATCTTCCATTCTTTGGGTACAGTCAAAATAGACATACATGAGTATCACCGGGATTCTCGCAGCTGATGATTTAAGATCATCCAAAAATTTATAGATATATCCATTGGGAAGATCAATGTCGGTAATGATCAGATCGATATGATTTTCATAAATAGTGGTTAATATATTATCTGTGCTGCTGCATTGAAAAATATTATAATCATCTTTCAGGTACTCCTCGAGTCCCCGGCAAATATCTTTGTCTTTATCCAGGATCAGTATTTTCTTTTTGGCCATAAAATCCTCATTCGGTAATGCATCTATTTTTGCAACCATTATGCCAATGGATTGAATTAACCTGGATTTCAAAAAACCAATAAATATGGGAAATTGCGTCGTATTTCTTCAGCCTGTCGGGCAAAAATTTTAAATAAATTCCTATCTTTGAAAAGAAATCAAAATTTCCTTTCAAAAAATGATAAAATTTCAGGGGAGATAATCTTGCTGACGGTCTGCGAAATCTTGATAAAGAATTCTTAAAAACAGAAAAGGCTGCTCGGTGCTTAATCGAATTCTAAAATAATATCCACGATGGCGTGCCCGGTATCCAGCGGGCTATTGATGATGATGCCTTCGGTGCTTATTTTGTTAGTGGGAAGGTAACTGGTGGTTTGAATCACCAGGGCTACCGCACTGGCTCGTTGTTCGGCCAGGGACTTACTGTATTGAAAATTGCCACCGCTGGACTGCCCCAGGGTTATCTTTACGCTACTGAGCGCCAGAGACCGCATGGCAGTGCCAATTTTTTCCAGGACTTTCCTGGACTGTTCACTGATCTGGATCTTTCCAAAATCGAAGCGGATCCCATTGGTGCGCAGGGTAATATGGTTATTTTCCTGGATTGTCTTTACCCCGAATGGCGATAATTCCTGATTCAACCGTCTGGTCTGCTCCGTGATATCCGACCGGTGTTGAAGTTGACCCATCAATTTTAAATTTTCATCGTATAAATACCTCACCGAATCCGAAAGAACTTTTACTCTCTCGTTTAACGATGCTTTAAGTGCCTGCTGCTCGTTAATTAAATTGGTCAGATTTTCCAGGGCGCGCTTCACCCCATTTCCAAATTCCGGTTGAGAATTGAGTGGTTCCGCCATCTGGTCGATCTCGCTTTCCAGATCAAGCAAGTAGGATTCAAGCGCATCGTCACTGCTTCTTATTTTCTGGGCCAGTTGCACGATACTTAACAGATGCAGACTTTCTTCGGATAATTGGGCAGCCTTCTGTTTCAATTCCGGATTTTCATATTCCTGATTGGCCAGAATTGCATTGACCTCGGCTAACAAATCTTTTACCAGGGTATAGGTCCTGGGTGCATATTTGGAAGCATCCAGATCTTCCGATTCCTTAATTAAAATTCTGACCTCGCTCAGCAGATTATTACCGATGGCCTCGAACTGAGCCTTGCGGTACTTCGCCATAATTTCATTCTTCCGGGCTTGAAAATCGCCGGAAATTTTATCCACCGATTTTTGCGCCAGTTTTAACAGGCTTTCCTCTGCATCATTAAAAGCAGCAGGGGCAAAATCATTGGCCCCGTTCTCCAGAGCATCATCCCGGACCTCCAAAATATCACTGAAATGTGGTTTTATGGATTCGGCCTGCGTATTCAGTTCCTCAAGATTCTTCCGTAACCGGCTTATATTCTCGGTTTCTTCCGAGGTAGCAATCTGCTGATTTGACATGGTTTTCAGGTCATCAAATTCGGCACGGTAACGAGCAAACTTTTCCGGAAATAATACATCGCCCCTGTTGAAACGGAGCGAAATAAATAATTCGGATATTTCCTGAAAAATAACTCCCGTCTGACTAAGGCCCAATGTGCAGAATATGATTAAGCAGAAAAGGACACTCTTAAAACTCAACTTCATCAATTCCCTCAATAAAGGCTCTAAATATAAATATAATTGTTAATTAACTAAAGCGAAATAATATCATTTAATCCGGCCGCTTTTCTACCCTTCTACAATTTATAAATTCAGAAAGTTCGCCGGCCATCTTATATTTTCCTTTGTTTTATTTCGGTGGTTATTTATTTTAGCAAAAATTATTGATCTAACGACTTTCCTCAAAAAAACCAGGAGCTAAAGCATGGAAGTGACAAAACGCAGTCTGCCTCAAAATGCATACCGTAAACTCAAACCAGGGGAAGAATACACGCCGGTTGTACCGGCCGGGGAAATAATCCCGGAGATTTCCTATTATTCTGTTCTCTGGGGAATATTTTTTGCTATCCTCTTCTCAGCCGCTGCGGCATATCTGGGTTTAAAAATTGGTCAGGTTTTCGAGGCGGCCATACCCATCGCCATTCTGGCAGTTGGAATCGCGGCCATGACCAAGCGAAAAAATGCCCTGTCAGAAAACGTGATCATCCAATCCATAGGCGCTGCCTCAGGGGTGGTGGTTGCCGGAGCCATTTTTACCATCCCGGCCATCTATATTTTGCATGCCGAGGGCGTGATTGAAAATCCGGCTAACTTCTGGCAAATATTCCTCTCCTCCCTTTTCGGCGGATTCCTGGGCATTTTATTTCTGATCCCCTTCCGGAAATATTTCGTGAAGGAGATGCATGGCGAGTTTCCTTTTCCAGAAGCCACCGCCACGACCGAAGTTCTGATTGCCGGGGAAAAAGGTGGAGAGCAGGCTAAAGTTCTGGTTTCCTCTGCCATTGTTGGTGGCATCTATGATTTTATCGTCGGGACATTTGGCTTATGGAAAGAAACCTTTTCCACCAGTGTCCTCCCGGGATTGTCCTCAGTGGCCGAGCATCTTCGGCTGGAATTCCGCCTGAATATTGGAGCGGCTGTGCTGGGTCTTGGTTATATCATTGGCCTGCGCTATGCAGCAATAATAGCCGCAGGCTCCTTCCTTTCCTGGTTCGTCCTGATCCCGGTTATCGGATATGTGGGGGATGGTCTGACTCAGGTTCTGGGTTCCACCGCCACAGAACTTATCCGCAACATGAATGCGGAGCAGATATTTGCAAATTATGTCAGGCATGTGGGAATCGGTGGCATTGCCATGGCCGGCATCATCGGTATATTAAAATCTTCCAAAATTATTGTAGGTGCCTTTAAACTGGCATTCGAAGAAATATTTCAGGGGAAGGTTCTCGGTCAGGAATCCGATGTCCGTACCCAAAAAGACATCACCATGAAAAATGTGGTCTTTATGATCGGTCTGGTGGCAGTGGCCATCTTTATATTTTTTCAGCTTGTGGTGGTTCATAATATTTTCTTTGCTATCGCTGGCCTGCTGATTGCCATTATCATTGCTTTTCTTTTCACCACAGTTGCCGCCCGGGCCATTGCCATTGTAGGCACCAACCCGGTTTCCGGTATGACCTTAATGACCCTGATACTTTCTTCAATTATCCTGGTGCAGCTGGGTTTAACCGGCAGCTCGGGAATGGTCTCCGCTTTAATCATCGGTGGGGTTGTATGCACTGCCCTATCCATGGCCGGTGGATTTATTACCGATCTCAAAATTGGTTACTGGCTGGGGACGACACCGCGCAATCAGGAGCGTTGGAAATTCCTGGGAACGTTGTTCGCTGCCGCTTCGGTTGGACTGGTCATTATGCTCCTCAACGATGTCTATGGATTTGTGGGTGAAGGTGCCCTCGTCGCTCCCCAGGCAAACGCCATGGCCGCGGTCATCAAGCCACTGATGAGCAACCAGCCGGCGCCCTGGATATTTTATATTGCCGGTGCCCTCTTTGCTTTGACCCTGGAGATGATCAGCGTCCCACCACTGGCTTTCGCCCTGGGCATGTATATTCCGTTGGAACTCAATACGCCCATTCTGCTTGGCGGATTAATTGCCCATATGGTCGCTAAAAGTTCTTCAGACGAATCGATCAGCAATGCCCGTCGGGAACGCGGTACTCTTATCGCTTCCGGTTTCATTGCCGGTGGCGCAATTATGGGTGTAGTAAGCGCCGGCTTGAAATATTTCAAATTCAACTATGCCGACTTTGGATGGATCTGGCCGGCGAGCCATGGGGCAGAATTCCTCTCTCTGGGTATGTTTATCGTTATCTTTTTCTATCTTTATCTGAATTCAAAGCGAATTGAAAAATAGTATTAGTCAATCACCAAAAAAGCCTGCTGAATTCAGCAGGCTTTTTTTATAGATTCGGTTAAACTCTAAAATCTCTACAATAATCCCCATCGTTTACGGAAAAACCATTCCAAACTCAAGAGTACTGTCAGGATAACCAGCCACCACAGATGATTCCAAAGATCGGTTTCTTTTGAAATAAACTCATTGCGGGACTTTAAACTGGTGTTTTGTAATTCCCCGGGAAGATCTTTTAACCGGATAAAATTGCCACCCGTTTTCCCGGCCATCTGCTGCAACAGATTAAAATTGGCAGAGGTTTGCTGCATTTCCAGCGCAAGTGCTTCAACCAGAAATTTTCCGGTGCTGATGTTGATTAATTGATCGTTTCTGCTGGCACTAATCTCATAATTATACAAACCGGGAGATAAACCGGTGGTCTGATAATTATAAACCCCGTCGGTATACGATAACTGATCGGACAGACTAAAACTACTGTCCCCGGTCAGAGTGATTTTCACCTCGGCATCTTTGACCGGTTCATAAAATTCGTCCAGGACTTTCCCGGAAAAATTGATCATTTCGCCTACATGAAATACCTGCGACTTCGGTTTGATCTGGATTCGTTCAATATCCTCCCGGTTCACCAGCCAGCGGACGGCATTTTCCATAAACATTTTGAAGAAAGATTGTTTATCCGGATTATCCTGCAGTTGGAAATACCAGGCATTGAAATCCGTGGCCGCAAACAGCAGAATTTTAATATCTTTCCGGCGACTGGCCAGGAGCAGGGGTGGATTATTTGAAGCGGATCCGGCCGATTCTTCCACTAAAATCTGGACACCATTGCGGACCTTTAAACCTCTCCCCAGTCCATTGACCGGTGGAAGATCACTCCATAATGAGAGAAGATTATCCGGTTTTTCATCAAGCCGGGTTACCGGATGCAGTCGTCCACCCGCACTGAGTTTCGCCATGGTATTATTATCTTCGATGAGTGCAGAATTCAATTCCACCGGTAAAATATCTTTAAGTGGGGCTAAACGAGGAAGACGGGTATCCCTGCTCAAAAAGAGAAAAACCGGGGTATTTCGTTTCAGGGAAGCTTGCAACAGTTTTTGTAAAAAGCCTGCCTGACTCTTTCCGGTCGGAAAATCCAAAAAGATGAAAACATCAAAGGAGTCCGGTTGCGATTTGGAATTTTGCTCATAGAAGGATCCGTTGGCCGTCTCGGTCAAGGTAACCAGATCAATTGTCGGGATTTGTCGTAGTACCACATTCAGCATTCGCTGATCAAAGGACGGGCGCCCACTCAGCAGAAGGACTTTCTGCCGGCTTTTTAATACCTTCAACAGAAATGAGGAGACATTGTTCTCGGAAGAAATTTCATCTTTGAATTTATCCAGTGAAACGGTATAGCGAAGATCACCGGTTCGGGCAGGTTTGAATTTGAATGTCACCGGTTTTTCAAAACCGGAGGGGGGCAAATCGATGGTCCGGGCGCCGACCTGTTTCGAACCTTCATTTAACTTGATCACAATTTTCCCGGCTTTATAGCCATCCTGCATTAAATTGACTTTTACCTCTACTTCCTCATTGGCATACACAATCCGGTTCACCTGAATATCAGTAATTTTTAGATCCTTATGCGCCGATGTATCCCCCAGCGCTACAGTAGTCACCGGTATTGATATTCTATTCAGCACATTGAGCGGGTTAGTGCCCTGGGTGTACTGTCCATCCGAAACCAGGATAATTTTCTGTAGATTCTGATCGGACAGACTGTCACTTACCCCGGTAATTGCCTGGGAAATATTGGTATAATCCTCATCAAATTTTAACGAATCGCTATACAGGGAATGCAATACTGAACCAAAAGTGTACTCACGGATCCGGATGCTGTCTGAGGAGAATTCCGAATCCAGCTGTTTTAAAATCTCATTTAAGGAATCACCTCTCATCGCAGATTTATCCCGGATCTGCATGCTTTTTGAATCATCCAGCAGCAGGGCTACGGTGGGTTTTTGCTTCCTCTCAAAAACGGTGTGAAGCACCGGATAGATCAGTAAAAAGATCACCATCACCAGTATCAGACTTCGGATGGCGGACAGAAAAATGGTTTTCGGTTTACTTAAGGGTGGAAGCGTTCGCCGGTAATACATCAATCCGAGGAAGATCAAAACCCAGACCAGAATAAAAAATACCCAGGCCGGGATAGAAAAATCTAAATAAAATTCACGCAACATATCGTTCTAATTTTTCTGATTCAGGGTTAAGGCGGGATAGGCATTCAGATCCATATCCGAAATACGGTTTCTTACCAGATATTCATAACCGGCACGGGCAATCATTGCCGCATTGTCGGTACAGTACTCCAGCGGAGGGAAATGTACATTCAGATGGTACTTTTTGGCATCATCCCTCATCCATTTCCGCAGCAGGGAATTTGCCGCCACTCCTCCGGCCAGGATGATATCACGCACCTGATAGGTTCTGGCTACCTGGATGGTCTTGATCACCAGTACCTCGATGGCAGCTTTCTGAAAAGACGCACAGATATTTTGCAGATGGGAATCATCTTTCACCGGACCGGCTTCCCGTAAATAATTTGCCACCGCGGTCTTCAGTCCGCTGTAGCTAAAACTAAAATCTTTGCTCCCCAGCATACTGCGGGGAAAATTTATCTCATCATCGTTACCATTTTGCGCCAATCGATCGACTTCCGGCCCGCCGGGATACGGTAAATCAAGCAACTTTGCCACTTTATCAAAAGCCTCCCCTACTGCATCATCCCGGGTCTGGCCAAGGATCTTATACTTCAGGTGATCTGAAACCAGCACCAGTAAAGTATGCCCCCCGGAAACCACCAGTGCGATGAACGGAAAAGGGATTTCCTGCCCGTTTAAAAAATTACCATAGATATGCCCCTCAATATGATTCACGCCTACCACGGGTAAATCCAGTGCCAGTGACAATCCTTTCATATAATTTACTCCCACCAGCAACGCGCCGATCAATCCCGGACCGTTTGTTACCGTCAAGCCATCAAGATCATTAAAGGAAATTCCGGCCTGCTCCAACGCCTGGTTGACGATCGGCATTACCTTTTTCAGATGTGCCCGGGAAGCCAGTTCGGGGACAACACCCCCAAATTGCAAATGAACGGTTTGAGAGGAAATGACATTGGATAATACTCTTTGGCTGGTAATTACCGAAGCGGAAGTCTCATCACAACTGGTTTCCACACCAAGAACATAATTTATTTTATTCTTCATTGATAAAATTTTTTCTACTCTGTCCTTTTCTTCTGGACAATTAACTCAAATTGGGGCGGTCGGGTTTCCATATAAAGCACCGGCGCATCGGTAACCAGATCCGCTTTCACCTTTTGAACTCCCGGCTTCCATTCCTTATTGAAATCGATAATAATCTGGAAATCCTTCAAATCCAGGTCTGCCAGAATGGCTTCACCACCTTTTACATAAATTGTGGCGGTGGAGGGAAGCGGGATTACTTGCAGATTTTTCGGCTTATCAATAATGGTAACCGGCACATCCAGAATTTCTTTTTCTGCCAGACGCTGGATATCAAAGGTTACTTTCACACTTTTCGGATCGTATTCCACAAAATAATTCGTGATTGGTTTTACCGTAAACATTTCACCGAAAGCCCGGGAAATTTCGGTAAATTTCTTTTCCTCAGTGAAAACCTGATCAACGTTTCGAAACATCACTTTTGGCCCGGTTACCTGAATCGAATCCGGATCGCTCACCACTTTAACCAGGATATAGCCCGGAGGTTCGGTCAATTCATATTTAACCACTACCGGCAGTTTTTCAACCATTTTTTCATCGAGATCCACGGAAATCGTCCGAGGTCTGATAACAGATTTAACTTTTACGTCCAACGCCTCCGGGAAATTGACATATTCCGGATGTTCGGAGATATCCATTTCGAAGTGCAGGGGAGAGCCGGACAGATCTATTTCATAATAGGCCTTGTAGAAGTGCAAACGGATTAAATCCTTCCCCTTCCCGGTAAATTCCACCCGGACAGTTTTTACCTGCGGCTGCTTGAAGATTTTATTCTCATCTAGGTTTACAAATCGAATCGGGATATTCATGGCGTACTCATACACCCGGTTCATCTTTACCATAAACCAGAGCAGAAATGCCAGCAGCACAACGCCAATAATACTTTTATAATTTTTGTGAAATGATGATGTTTTTAAATTCATCCGCTTTCCTAAAACAGGTTGATAATCAGGGCCGTTCAATTTTTAAGTGCACTTCATCCCCAACATTCATATGCAGCAGATGTGATGCATTACCCCGGTACTGGCTGATCTGCAAAAAGCCACTGCTATCCCAGGTCGCTATAATCTGTCCTTCCTCTACCTCAGAAAAAGTACTTTTAATCCCATACAGAAAACAGTGTTTGATCTGCAACTTTATATTACCAGGACTGGAAAAGCTCTCCCAGTCCGATCGGGTGTAATTTAGTATCAAATTTCCGAAATGATCCACATGAATAACTTTTAAAATATAATCTGATTCGGACTCCTCCTCGTAATTTTCATAAAAGGAGATCACGTTCTTAATTTCAGGATAGGTTTGTGAGGGAAGCTTTCCTTCGATGATTTTCAGCGCAGCCGGAGCAAATACATCCCGGCCATGGAATGTTGAACTAATATGCGTGCCCAGACTTTTCTCATCGATTTCGTATGCCTTGAACGGCCCGTGCCGGTATATAAAACTAAACACACCGTTATCCGGCCCGATAAAAAACTGGTCTGACAATTCAACCACAATCCCCTTTCTTTCGGAACCGACACCCGGGTCAATCACTACAATATGAATTGATTTGGGCGGATAATGAAACACATAGTTAATCAAAGCAAATGCCGCCTGCCGGATGTTAAATCGTTCAATATTATGAGAAATATCAATTATCTGAATATCAGCCTGACTCCCGGCCAGGATGCCTTTCATCGCCCCGGCATATCCGTCTTCCGTTCCAAAATCGGTCAGCAGTGTAACGATTGATTTTGTTTTGCCCATGATTATTTCTGACATTTCTTACAATAAAAAGTCGAACGATTGTTGATCAAAACCTTTATTATTTTGCCCCCGCATCTCTCACACAGCTCATTTTCTTTCTGATATACTTTTAAAAAATTTTGATTCTCCCCGTTATTTCCTTCCACGGTTTGATAAGCTGTGTAAGTTGTCCCAAAATGAGAAATAGCTTCTTCCAGTATGTACCGGATCGCCTGGTAGAGTTTTTCTGCTTCCCTCGGTTTGATACTTTTTGCCGGCCGAAAGGGATTTATCCCCGCCAGGTACAGGGTTTCATTGGCATAAATATTTCCGATTCCTGCAATCCGATGCTGGTCCATCAGAAACGATTTGATGCCAACACCACTTAAATTTAGTAATTTCCGAAAGTTAATTAAAGTAAAATTTTCCGCCAACGGATCAGGGCCGAGATCGATGAATTTCGGTCGCCTCTTGTACAGAAATATCTTACCAAATTTCCGAACATCCTGAAAAAATAAGCGGGAATTATCTTCAAACTTAAAAGAAACATGAATATGTTTGGGATACATTGTCTTTTTTTTCTGCTGAATAAAAATCCCGGACATCCCCAGATGAAAAACAGGGAAAAGTCCATCCACTTTCCAGATCATAAATTTGCCATAACGATCGATACCCTTCAGTTTCTTATTCACCAGCAAATGGGAAAATTCTTCCGGCTTACAATTGATGAAAATCCGGGCCGGCTTTACTTTGACCTCGGTAATCACTTTCCCCAGATAGTGTTTTTTAAGCTGGCGGGCAATGGTTTCAACTTCGGGTAATTCCGGCATTCTCGTTCTCCAAACGGGACCAATCAGGATTTCATAATGGTCATCTGCATAGATTCGTCATTTTTAAAGTGGTAAGTTACATCAATATATTTTTCCAGCCAAACTTCCAGTTGTTTTTCCCATCGGTCAAGCGATAGGAGGTGTCCGGCACATTTATTTTGGCAATCGCTATTCCCAAATCCGGGATGAAATATTCTTGCTCCGTCAATTTCACTGAACTTTAGGTTTATCCGGCACTCCCGCAGATCATCCGGGTAGAGAAATACTTGCCGGATTATCATTGAAGGATTTACGGTTAAATAATCTATATGCCAGTGAATCTTTTTGGATATCTGCAGGTGGCGCAACACCCTGCTTATTAGGGCAGTCCGATGCACGCCGGTATAGAGATAGTGGCCCTGGGGAAAATATATTAATCCCAGTTTTCCCACCTCAATCTCTGCCGGATGAGACAATTCCATCAATAACTGGTATGTTCCGGATTTAAAAGAATCCCGCAGGATTGACAGAAATTTAAAATTTTCCCGATCAATTTGGAAACCCTGAAATGTTTCTCTTTCCACGAGGCAATAATAACTTATTCATTGATATTTTTTAGCATCCACTTAATGGAATCGGGTCGCAGGGATCCGGGCCGGGCCTCCTCCAAATCCAATTCTTTTTTCAGCTGGTAATTTAATTCTTCCCGGGAAATGGCCGGAAAATATTTTATCGTACCATCTTCAAATTCTCTTTTCTTAAGAAGAAACTTGTTTTCCAGTTTTTCGATCTCAAGATTGAAAATGGTAAAAGTTATATTATCATCCGTATACTTCTTAAAGTAGTTAGAATACCATTCGCTGGGCAGCAGGCTATTTTCCTGCCATAACACCTGCATCATGTGAATCTGCCTATCGGTTAACGCAACTCCCCGATATCTGGATTCCTCCCTGGCCTTGAGCAGGTAACCATAGCGACTGTAAATTTGCTGGGCCAGATATCCGGCCAATGCCAGACTGGCAATCGGGACATAAGGTGTACGCCCCATTTTATATTCGGTAAACTCCTGTACATTGGTGGGAAGATAGAGCGAACTCTCCCGATACTCGACCCCAAAATCGCTCAGACCCGGGCTGGAAAAATTCCAATCGATGAGCGGTTGCTGGTCGAATGCATCAAGCTCACCATCTGCTTCAGGTTTACTGACCTCGGTCCAAATCTTGTAGCGCCTCTCGTAAACCCAGTAGTTAATCAACTGCTGGTGACTTAGGGAGAGCGAAACCACGCTGTCTTTCAAAAATGGATTTGGCAGTTGCAGGAGTTCCGGATTTTGCAGTTGGGGTGGAGTCGTCCTATCCAGCTGTGCCGGGAGGGAATGAAATTGGACCAGGATGTAACAGAGCAAAAGATAGATGACAGACTTCTTCATGTTGAATTGCTGGATAGGAATTTTCATTATAGAATTTCTATTGGATCAACATCAATAATTAGCTTCACCGGCCATTTCTTTACTTCCCTATTACCTAATAATCCTACTTTGAGCAGGCGTTTTAGTTTCAGCAGGGATTTGTCCTGCTTCCGGTCCTGCTTGATCAGGATCTGATATCGGTAGAGATTTTGCCGTCTGGCCAGCGGAGACGGCGCCGGGCCGAGAATGCCAAATGTTCTGGACTCATTGGCTTTCCAGAGGAAGTTCTTAATCGATTCGCTGTACTTCCGTACCTCACTTAAGGATTGTCCCTCCAACCGAATCAGGATCAAACGGGAGAACGGTGGATAGTTTAAATTTTGCCGGCTTTGAATTTCCTTTTCATAAAATCCCAGATAATTATGAGTATGCAGATATTTGAACAGATAGTGGGTGGGATCGAGGGTCTGGACAACCACCTCGCCATTATTCTCCCCCCGGCCCGCCCTTCCTGCCGCCTGGGTAAGGAGCTGAAACACTTTTTCCGTAGCCCGGAAATCCGGGAAATACAATCCCTGATCGGCATTGATGATACCAACCAGACTCACCTTTTTAAAATCAAGTCCTTTGGCAATCATCTTGGTACCGATAAGAATATCAGACTGCCCGCTGCGGAAATTTTCCAGGATCTTCAGGTGTCCCCATCTGCCGCCGGTGGTATCCTGATCCATGCGCAATAAACGAATCTCGGCAAATTTCTCCCTAATTACTTCTTCCAGCCTTTGGGTGCCGATACCCTTATACAAAATATCCATCCCCTGACAGGATGGGCAGGTATCCGGGGCAGGCTCCAGGTACCCGCAATAGTGACAGAGTAAATTCTTGTTCGATTGATGATAGGTCAGGGTTATATCGCAGTTTGGACATCGGGCGATATGGCCACAATCCTTGCACAGAAGATAAGGTGCATATCCCCGCCGGTTTTGTAAAATCATAATTTGTTCTTTGAGCAGAAGCCGGGATTCGATTTTCAATTCCAGGCTATCGGAAAGAATGGGCATTAGCCTTAGTTTCTTCCACTCATCTCGCAGATCGATCACACTGAGCCGGGGGAGCGAACGGGCGCCGATCCTTTCTTTGAGATGAAAATATTTGAAGCTGCCGGTCTTCGCGTTATACAAACTCTCGAAGGACGGGGTAGCCGACCCCAGAACTACTATGGCATTATTCAATTTTGCCCTGTAAATGGCCACATCCCGGGCATGATAATGCGGTACGGAATCGGTCTGTTTGTAGGAACCTTCGTGCTCCTCGTCCACAATCACCAGCCCCAGCCGGTTCACCGGGGCGAAGATAGCCGACCGTGGCCCGAGCACCACATGAAAATCGCCCTGACGTATCCGGTACAGGAATTCCCTTTTTTCAGCCACTGAAAGCCGGCTGTGCAGCACTGCCACTTCATCGCCAAAGTGATGCCGGAAGCGAGCCAGAGTCTGGGGTGTGAGCGCAATTTCCGGGATGAGCACAATGGCCTGCTGATTTTTGCTGATCACCGATTTGATCAGTTCAATATAAATTTGGGTCTTACCGCTTCCGGTAACCCCGTGCAGTAAAAATTTATCAAACTGATCTTTTTCCAGGGCGGACCGGATCTGGGAAACAAACTTCTGCTGTTCGGCGGTTAAAGTAATTTTTTCCTGTACTTCCTGATAATCCAGGGCATGCTGCCGGGTCAATACCTTGGTGTCCTTTGCGATAATTCCCAGTTCACATAATCTGTTCAGAGACTGCCGGTTAAAACCTTTTTTCTTCAGCTCGGAAAAAGGAGTGAACGATTTTCCGGTTAAATATTCCAGAATCATCCGGGATTTGGTCTGTTTCCCGTTCACGATTTTCCTGAACTTTTCGGATTGATCCTTTTTTAGATCTTCCGCTTCATTCAGTCGAAACAGATCTTCTGTCTGATGCAGCGGTTTGCTTCCAATGAGCGAATATTGCTGGGAGATTAAACTTTTTTTTTCCAATTCCAGCAGAGGTGCAGTCAGCGAAACGCCTTTCACTTTCTTTTTCAGGGTCGCCAGGTTTAACTGACGGTCCACCGGCAACTGCTCCAAAATCCTTAATTGCGTTTTGGTAATATCAGTGGGAATCTCCTCACATGTACGGGTCACCAGGATTTTCGAGCGTCCCACATTTATTCCCGCCTGGATCAGTCGGAAAGCCTCTCCCAGATGGCAGACATAGTAATCTGAGATCCATTTTAACAGCTGCATCAATTCTGCTTGAATAAGGGGTGAGTTGAATACCACATCCTTGATGGCTTTAATTTCGATATCTTCAGAAAGATTGGGCGTCTGCTTTTTCTTTTTCAGTACAATGCCGGAAACAAACTTCCGCCCAAATGGGACTACTACCTGACTGCCTTCCTGGATAATATCCTTTAATTCAGCCGGGATTGAATAGGTAAAACCGTCCTCTTGCGGAATGGTCAAAATAATGTCGGCAAAATCAGGCATGTTCTATCGCATACTCTCAATCAAGATTTTCAGAAGGTAATTTCAAATATGCCTAATATCCATAATTTTGTGAAATGATGCAACAACGTGACGTGAAAATCGATAAAAAACCCAACCAAATTGATTGATCGGGTTTAATATTCAATCTGTAGAGTATTCGAACCTTCAAGCAGTTATTTTTCCTGGTAATTTTCAGCTTTCATTTTTCGGAAATCGTCCGGGTAAATTGAAACATTATCTTCTGTCCGATTGGAAAGCCTCCGCCGCAGCGTAAGTATCGAAAAATTCCTGAAACCGCACAACCTTTCCATCTTTGATATTTATTAAATGGACAAAATCTGTCTCATAGATTTTACCGGTGGATTTTGCCCGGCATTTGGTATAGCCGACGACGGCAACCGCATCAGGTCCGGAAAGGAATTGTCGCGGCTCGAGGCTTAAAATTTCCTCTGATTGCCGGCCAATCTCTATCCATTGCAGGAAACCTTCATGTCCGTATCGAGTCCCGGCGGCCGGATTATACGGATTGGCTGGTTCTCCCCACTCCACCTTAGGACTTAAAACCTTGAGTATCGCCTCAATATCTCGCCGGGCAAAAGCGGCGTAGAGTTCCTGCACAATATTAGTGTTTTTATCGGATTGATTATTAAACAGTAATTTATCCATTTTGATAAGTCGCTCTTTTTGCTTAAAAGTTAATGATAAAAAGACATCCAGAATTTAAAAATTAACAAAAATTAATAAAGTTAATCTACCTGCACTTGGCTTGGTTTAAAATATTTTTAACCAGGCATTCAAAATTTCATTCATCATATATATATGGTTTTTGTTCAATGATGAGCATCGGTGCATACTCAAATTTTTTATAATAAGGCTCACTGTTTTTAAAAGCATCATAATTTTGTTTCTGGTTGTGGGTAAGAATAAAAATTATTGGCAATCTGATTTCGGATGAAATCTTCTTACCCTGCCATTTTGCAGAAGTCCATTCTGTTTTTGCAAGTTTTTCTTTAACAACGATAATTAGCAGCGAATCAGTTTTAGTAAACCGTTCATAAAATAAAGGTTCCAAATCTATATTTACAACATTTCCCAAAGTATCAATTTTTAAGGTTGCTCTTAAGGCCGATTCAATTCCGGAATTTCGTGCCAGAACAGGATATTTAATGCTATCCTGAATAGCTTCATACCCGCCAATCGGCGTAGGATAAACCAGATCTGCTGATTGGGAGATAAGATTTCTATTGTGAGCAAAAGCCAGTAAAATAAAAACATAAAAAAAAATTATATTCCATGTCAGTGACCTTTTCTTTTGCTTAAACGTTTCAGCTCAACCGCGCTGTTTTTAGGTATTAACTGAAGTGTCATTTTCTTCATGTCCAGCCGAAGTCTGCTGCAATTGCTGAAACACACTCAGGCGATCCGCTATTTGCCAATGTCCAGTGATTCGATCATTCTCAAAGTAATAGACCGTAGCACCCGACATTTTGAGTTGTTTTCCGGATGCTGGGAAACTTGCGATATTACCTAAATGCGTCCCCTGCCATAGCCAGGTGATAGCGACGCTGCTCTCATTTTCAAACATTTCTTGTAACGAAAAACGCTGATCCGGAACCGGTGCCCGTGATTTTTTTACCCGATCTTTGAATCCTTCCAAATCAAGCGTCATACCTTCCCACGGATCACCTGGATCATGATGTATCGTGTAAGTTGATGCAACAAAGTCTGAGGCGGCATCAACATCGCCTTCGTTCCAGACTTTCCGAATAAATTCCTTTACTATACTTTTTTTCATTGAATCTCCATTTTTACAGCTGATAACTCCCTGTTAATTCGCTTGAGAAACATTGCAACAAAAGTCGCCATCAACCGGATGTCCGACAATTTCTCTCTTCTCTATTCTAAAGCAATAATGATTTTTTCATTCTTTTTGTGTTCTTCGATCTCGACCAGTGTTCCCCGCACATCCGGGTTTTTCGATAACTTGATCAATTCATCCAGGTCAATCCCTTCCGTTTGAAGTGCCGCGACTGCTTTTTTCGGAATGAGTTTGGAGGCGACATTAAGAACGCTTCCCGGAATAGTGATAGTCGTTTCCGGTTTGGATTCCCCCTGCTTAAAGACTCTAATTTTTACATCAGCCATTATTTTCTCCTTTTATTATTTCTTTTCTAATGAAAACCTAAAAATAATCTGCACAATTCAACCGACAAAAATGATTATAAGAAAAACCAATGGACTGCTTGATTTCGACTTGGAGTGCTTGATTTGAATCAACAAACGTTCAGTCTCAGCCGCTGCTTCGGTGGACTGCCGATTGCTGATAAACAACTTTTTGACTTCCCAACATTTCAAAATCACCACCTTGCACACGGCCTGCTGGAAACCTAATGTTAAGGGATCTTATATTATTCTACCTTATAATTCATTAACTCCCAATATTTATTTGCCATTCCAAAAGACCAACCCCTATGATGTCTCTTTACAATGCCAACTCCCGGGACAAACCAGGTATATACCAATCCATAATCATTTAAACCACCCCAGATTTCTTTTATCTTATAGCTCTCCGTAAAACGGTTGGCAATTACTGTTATTGGCAGTTTTTCTATTACGTAGCTGGAATCAAGAAGAAAATCTCCTCCCCATTTTTTCCCAATTTCAAATGGCATGATAAATTTAGTATTAATCCATAAGGTATTTAAATCATCGTAAATTTTAACGGTATCTTCCGATATCTCAACATATTTCCTCTCGGTTGCCGATTGAAATCTGTATTCCCATATTCTTGCTTTTCTGTTTTCTTCAAATGTTGTATCCCCGACAACTTGAACAGCGACTGTATCGGATTGATTGGCAAGACTATCGTAATAAAAATATGTCCACTGGGTTCCGATATTATTGGGAAAATAGCTAATGAAGATCATTTCTCCAGGCGCAGTAATTCCAGATTTATCCTTTTCACAAGAAGTTAATAAAAAACTCAATATCATGAGAATGAATAGTCCAGTACTAAATTTCATTTTTCATTCCCCCGATCTTTAAACCGCCCAGTTCAGCGGCGGCCCGCAAAACGGACCGTCCGCCGGAACCGGAGGTCAATTGATCATTTACTTGCCAGTTTGGAGGTCGAACCGGTCAAGGTTCATCACTTTATTCCAGGCAGCCACAAAGTCATGCACGAACTTCTGCTGTGAGTCTTCTTGAGCATAGACTTCGGCTAATGCCCGGAGTTGGGAGTTCGAACCGAAGACGAGGTCAACACGGGTGGCGGTCCACTGGGGTTTGCCCGTTGCGCGATCACAACCCTCGAACACATCTTCCTCTTTCGATGTTGCCTTCCATTCCGTGCTCATGTCGAGCAGATTCACAAAGAAGTCATTGGTGAGCTTCTCGGGCCGCTTGGTGAAAACGCCGTGCTGGGACTGCCCGAAGTTGATATTCAATACGCGCATGCCGCCAATCAGAACCGTCATATCAGGAGCAGTCAGAGTCAGCAGTTGCGCCTTGTCGATCAACATTTCCTCGGCCGAGACGGAATATTTGGTTTTTAGGTAGTTACGAAACCCATCTGCCTTCGGTTCGAGTACCGTGAATGCATCAGCATCAGTTTGCTCTTCCAACGCATCTGTGCGTCCCGGTGTAAAGGGAACGGTTACAGCGTGGCCGGCATTCTTCGCCGCCTGCTCGATGGCTGCGCAACCGCCAAGGACAATCAGGTCGGAGAGTGATACTTTTTTACCTTTGGTTTGCGAATTATTGAATGTCGCCTTGATATCGGTCAGTACTTTAAGAACTTTTGCCAATTGTTCAGGCTGATTAACCTCCCAATCTTTTTGAGGTGCCAGACGAATGCGCCCCCCGTTTGCGCCACCGCGCATGTCAGATCCGCGGAAGGTCGATGCTGAAGACCAGGCAGTATAGACTAATTCCGGGATGGAAAGGCCCGAGGAAAGAATCTTCCCTTTGAGGTGGGCAATATCCTGTGCGTCGATCAGAGTGTGATCGACGGGTGGGATTGGATCTTGCCAGATCAGCTCTTCTGCCGGCACTTCCGGGCCGAGAAAGCGCGAGCGCGGGCCCATGTCTCGATGAGTAAGCTTGAACCAGGCTCGAGCAAAGGCCTCGGCGAATTCCTCAGGATTTTCCAGATAATGCTTCGCAATCGGGTTGTAGATCGGATCATAGCGAAGGGAAAGGTCCGCAGTGGTCATAATCGGCCGGTGCTTCTTTGACGGATCGTGCGCGTCAACCACCATATCCTCTTCGGCCACATCTTTGGCCATCCACTGCCAGGCACCGGCGGGACTCTTGACTTTTTCCCACTCGTATTTGAACAGCACCTTCAGATAGCCCATATCCCATCTGGTCGGGTTCGGTTTCCAGGCACCCTCGATGCCAGAGCCGATTGCATCGCCGCCCTTGCCCCTGCCGAAGCTGCTTTTCCAGCCGAGTCCCATCTCTTCGATGGGAGCAGCCTCAGGTTCCGGACCGACCAGCGCCACATCGCCCGCCCCATGGCACTTGCCAAAGGTGTGCCCACCGGCGACCAGCGCGACGGTCTCTTCATCGTTCATCGCCATGCGCTCGAAGGTCTCTCGAACATCACGGCCGGAGGCAACGGGATCCGGGTTGCCGTTCGGCCCTTCCGGGTTCACGTAGATCAGGCCCATCTGCACTGCGGCAAGAGGATTCTCGAGTTCCCGGTCACCGGAATAGCGCTTGTCGCCAAGCCACTCGCTTTCAGCCCCCCAGTAAATGTCCTCTTGCGGCTCCCAGACATCCTCGCGCCCGCCGCCAAAGCCGAATGTCTTCAATCCCATCGACTCGATGGCGCAGTTACCTGCCAGGATCATCAGGTCGGCCCAGGAGATCTTCTTGCCGTATTTCTGCTTGATCGGCCAGAGCAGACGGCGCGCCTTGTCGAGGTTCAC
>CAYVKM010000058.1:0-23954 GCA_964452045.1 uncultured Calditrichaceae bacterium | reverse complement strand
TTACAAATTGTGCAGTCTATCGGAGAGATTTGGGCTATGCTTATATGGGAATAGGCACCTTTTATGGTGCGGTTTATGATTATTCGGATCCAGCTAATCCGCGTCGGGTCAACATTGTTTTCACCGAAGATAACAATGAAAAACCTGCAGACATGATCTGGAATCCTGATAGCAGCGCCTTAGGTGGAAGGGAATACTTTTTCTTGATGGATAGCGATTATGATCCGGTGACTGCCGGGGGATATAACGATCTCAATTTTGGCCCAAGTGCAGACGTGGTCTGGAGTGCATGGACTGCCCTGGAAGGAAATCATATGTTTTTAGAATACCCGGCCGATTTTTTCCTCATTGTACAAAGAAAAATAACTATAGGCAATGTTTATGAATTCACACCGGTATGGACGGGTATACCAGGAGAAGAGAACAATTCCGTCTCATTCGAATTGATGCAAAACTACCCCAATCCTTTCAATCCGGTAACTCACATTCGTTTTAGTCTGGCTCAAAATGTGAAAGTAAAATTAGAAATATTTAATGTACTGGGGCAGAAGGTCAAGACAATGATCAACCGTAAGATGAATGCTGGCCAGCATACAGTCATCTGGGATGGAAAGAATGAATTAGGAAATCAGATGGCTTCGGGAATTTATTTTTACCGGTTGCAGGCGGGCGATCCCTCGACCAGCTCGGGACAGAGCTTTGTTAAGACCCGAAAACTAATCTTGCTGCGCTAATTGCTTCAGGCGGAATGAAATTTAAATGTAGATAGTAAGCAACAAGCATCATCGGGGCGGTTCAAAAGTAAATAATTAAACCGCCTGTTTTCTCACCAACAGCATTTGACAATTCTTAAAAAATATTGTATTTTCCCATAAGAATATTCATGTAATTTTAAATGTAAAGAGGAATTACCGGAAAAGGTTTGAACAATTTAATGGGGGTTAAGTCCCATGCTGAAGTGTTTCAAATTCCTTTTTCTGAATTTAATCCTGCTCCAGTTATTTTCTTCCTCTACCCAATCCCAAACCATCGAGCCAAAATTCGACAAACTCACCATTGCCATACCCCATTGTATATTACAAGACATTAATGGATTTATATGGATTGGCTCTCAGGAAGGATTGATCCGCTATGATGGATATGACTTAAAGAAATATCGAAACATCCCTTACGATTCGACTTCTTTATCTTCAACCTGGATTAAAACATTGGCTGAGGATAAGGCGGGGAATTTGTGGGTAGGTACGTATGGCGGCGGGCTGAATTACTTTGACCAAAGAACTGAACGATTTACTCATTTCAACCTGGTGTCTGAAGAGGATAATACGATTTCTGCGAAATTGATTACAAAAATTATTGTGAATGAGGATGGTTCATTATGGCTTGCAACCATGGAATGTGGATTATTTTATGCTAAGTTTGACAGTTCCGGAACACTGAAATTTGTCCACTTTGATTTAACGGAAAATCCGTCTCAAAATGGGCCGGAGAAGAGTATCTGGGTACTGGATCTTTATAGAGATGACAATCACTGTCTGTGGATTGGCACAAAAACTCATGGATTAAAAAAGCTTGAAATAGATATGCGTAAAATTACGCACTTTACCCACGATCCGAATAATCCGTATAGTATCAGTCATAATGCGGTGAGCGCTCTTTGTGGAGACAGCCTGGGTAATATCTGGATTGGAACAGGTGAAGAGACCCTTGGCAGCGGGGGTGGATTGGACGTGTATGATCGGGCAAGTGGTCAATTTAGGCATTTCCGGAATGATTCAGCGGGTGTGATACCAGATCGTGTTTACCCCCTGCTGATTGACCGCCGGGGTATGTTGTGGATGGGTTCTTCGGAAATGGGTATAACTTCAATTTCCGCTTCAGAACTACTGAATAATAATACACCAAATTTCCGTCATTTAAAACAACACCAGTTGTGGGGCATCCAGTCAATTTATGAGGATCACCTGGGCAATATATGGTTTGCCCAGTTTGGCAGAAATTTATATAAATATGATCCACAACAAAATCCAGTCACCTGGTATCACCGGGAAAAGGGTAGTTCAAACACTATGAGTAGCTCAGGAATCGAGTGCATTTATATCGATCGGTTACAAAATATCTGGTTTGGACACCATAATACAGGTATGGATAAATATGATCCCAAAACGGGTCTTTATACCAATTATTTACCCAGGCTAAATGATCCATCATATTTGAATGCAGAATGGATCACAGGCGTTCGTGAGGACGAAAGCGGTTTTTTCTGGATTAGCACCTTGAGTCATGGCCTTTATCGTTTCTACCCCCAGAAAGAAATTTTTCAACGTTGCCATCTTTCCGGGCCCGGAGACACAGATGGTCTTGACAGCGATTTAATTTATCTAATGCTGTTAAGTCAAACAGGTCGTCTGTGGCTTTCCACCATGGATAAGGGGTTAATTCTGTTCGATCCAGCCAAGAACTCTTCCAGGCATATCGATATTAACCCCAACAACCCGGGAGGTGAGAAAATTATAAGCATGTTTGAAGACAAGGATGGAACCGTATGGCTGGGTACAATAGATGATGGATTCTATGGTGTTAAAATGGTCAATGATGAAATTCAAAATGTTCAACATTATGTTCATAATCCGGCAGATCGAAATAGCTTGAGTTACAACAATATTCTTGATCTTATAAGACCAACAGTAGTTGACACGAATGCATTATGGCTCGCTTCAGGGATGGGTGTGAACAGGTATGATTTGTTGACAAAATCCTTTACCCATTTTTTTGAGGAAGATGGGATTCCCCATAATATGGTGTTAAAGGTGTTGGAAGATAATCAGGGAAATATCTGGATTTCGTGTGCCATCGGAATTGGAAGGTATGATATTAGAACGGAACAATGGAAGAACTATGGAATAAGCAATGGACTGCCTTTTGAGACTTTCGGTGGTGCGCGCCATAATACCGCCAAAGGTTCAGACGGGCAACTGTATTTTAGCGGGAGTTCCGGAACACTTGCGTTCTTCCCAGAAAAAATGAAAGATAACCCGATTGTTCCACCGGTTAGATTGACTGATTTCAGCATTTATCATGAGAGCATAAAACTGGATACATCCATTCAATTTAAAAATACCATAACTCTTTCCCATCATCAGAATGTCTTTACCATTGAATTTGCTGCACTAAATTATACTAATCCCGAAAAAAATCAGTATGCCTATAAAATGGAGGGATTCATCGATGACTGGATTGATATTGGAAATGAGCGACAGGTCAGCTTTACCAATCTGGATCCCGGGAAATATATTTTCCGGGTGAAGGGTTCAAATAATCATGGGGTTTGGAATACCGAGGGTGCATCCATTCGGGTTATCATCACTCCTCCCTGGTGGCAAACCGACTGGGCTTATTTTGTCTACACCCTGCTTTTGGGTACATTATTATTCGGAACGGTACGGTTCGAATTGCAGCGCCGTCAGCGCAAATTGGAGCGTCAGTTGCAGCGGGAACAGGAGCTGCGCAAGTTGGAGGAGGCGGAACACCGCGCGATTGTCGCAGAACTGGAGCGTAAAACTGCCGAAGCCCGGAAAGAAGCGGAAAAAGAACAGATGCGCAGCCGTATCGCCAGCGATCTGCACGATGAGATTGGCAGTAATCTCAGCAGCATTGCCCTGATTGGCCAGGTACTGCTGGAAAAGCTAAAAGTCTCACAGCGAATGAAGGAACGCCTGCAGGAAATCCCCCGGATTGCCCGTCTGACCGCCGAATCCATGCGGGATATTGTCTGGTTTATCAATCCGGAAAATGATGATTGGGATAAATTTCTGGCCAAGATGCGGGAGACTGCCAGTATGATGTTGGAGATACAGGATTTCACCTTTAGCGTTCCGGAGGGCGGGATAAACCTGGAGACAGATCTGAATTTTCGTCGAAACCTCTACCTGATTTACAAGGAATGCCTGCAAAATATTATTAAGCATTCTCGGGCGCAGAAAGTTGAGATCGAATTAGGGCAGAGGGATAATGGTTTAATATTACGGGTAGTTGATGATGGGGTAGGATTTGACACCGGCCTGGAATACAGCGGTAATGGGTTGAAAAACCTTCGCCGACGGGCAGGGGATATCGGTGGAAAATTGGAGATTATTTCGGAGATAGGAAAAGGCACAACGATTACGCTAAAGGTGTAGATGCAAGGAAATTTTTTACGGATGGTATATGATCCAATAATCATGTCACCCCTGGCGGGGTTACGAAGGGATGTAATATAGAAATGTTTATTAATGTTCTATTCCTGGCAAAATTATGATGATCCAAATTTTTTCAAGAACCGCGAAGCGGTGATATATTCATAATAACCATGGGATCTGATTACCAAAACCACGTAGTGGTGGCATGTGTTTAACAAAAATCAAATCTAATTGCCACAACCGCAGAGCGGTGACATGTTTGTTTTGATAGAGTAATAAAATTTCTAATGGTGAAGGGTTATAAGTTTAACATGTCACTCCTAATGGAGTTAATGATGAGGGTCATTTTTCGATTTGTTATATACATATCACCCCTACCGGGGTTCTCTATGCCGAAATTTTATAAACCGAGCAGCAGTGACATGTATATAACAAGCATCAGTTTTTCTAATTGCCAAAACCGCATCGCGGTGATATGTTTGTAACTCAAAGCGTGTACCCAATATAATCCAACTCCGTAGGAGTGAAATAAAAATCCAGTTTAACCGGAGGCAAAAATGGCTAACACGTATACTCAAATCTATATCCAGGTTGTCTTTATCGTACAAGGCAGACAAAATCTACTTAAAAAAGAACATAAAGAAGAATTGCAAAAATACATCACAGGTATTATCAACAAAAAGAACCAGAAAGTTATTGCTATCAACTGTATGCCGGATCACACCCATATCTTCATTGGCCTGAAACCGAACATGGCATTATCCGATTTGGTTCGCGATATTAAAAACAATTCATCAACATTTATCAATAAAAAGAAGTGGATTCCCGGTAAGTTTAAGTGGCAAAGGGGATTCGGAGCTTTTTCCTATAGCCATTCACAAATTGATAAGGTCGTAAAATACATTCAGAATCAGGAACAACATCATGCACATAAATCATTCAGGGAAGAATATCTGGAATTTTTAAAGAAATTTAGTATCGAGTATGATGAAAAATATGTTTTTGATTGGGTGAAGGATGTTGATGATTGAAATAATCAATTGAAGTAGTTTATAATATTACCCATGACGAGGTTAATAACACATTGGCGAATTAGAAATGTTACAAATATTTTACTCCTAATAGAGCTTCTTGGTTATCAATTTGTGAAAAACCGCGGAGCAGTGACATGTTTCTGATTAAAGCACTAACCAAATTTTTGTATATCACCCCGGATGGGGTTATTAATGGGTGTCGTATTTAAATGTTCTATAAACATAGCACCCCTAAAGGGGTTTATATATAGATCGTATTTCGGTGTTGTAAAGACATTAAAGTGAAAGAGGAAATTAGATATCATTAAGCTATTGAGAACCGCAGAGCGGTGATATGTCTATAACGGTTATCCTGGCTAACTACCCAAACCGCATGGCGGTGACATGTTTTTAGTTCGAACAACGACCTGATTTTGATATGCCATCCCTAACGGGATTCTAAGGAAACAGATTTTTATCTTGTTTATCCTGTCCATCCTGTCTGAAATTTTAGAAAAAGATACCGTGATCACGGTATGGATTATTCCGTTTGGCTTTTTTATATTGTTTTGTAACTTGAGCTCTGGGAACAAAAATGCAGGAAAAAAATCCTAAAAAACCTCCCGCCATCAATATTATGATCATCGAAGATGATGATACCTACCGGGAATCTTTACAAGCAGCTATCAATGCCAGCGAGAACCTGGTCTGTCCCTATGCCTGCGAATCCTGTGAAGAAGCGCTGGAGATTCTGGAGAAAGATTTTGCCCCGGAGATTCTTTTGCTGGATATTAAACTCCCCGGAATAAGCGGTATCGAAGGTATTCCCAAATTTAAGGCTTTTTCCCCTGCAACCCACATCATCATGCTAACCGTGTTTGATGATGACGATCTGATTTTCAATGCTGTGTGCCGGGGAGCGGAGGGGTATCTCCTGAAATCGTCCACGCCGCAGCAAATACGCGATTCCATTCAAAATGTGATGTGCGGCGGGGCGGCCATGACGCCAACCATTGCCGGAAAGGTACTGAAAATGTTTACCCAGTATGCTGAACCCAAAGGGGAATATGATCTCACCATGCGTGAGAAAGAGATCCTGCAGTTACTGGTGGATGGCCTCAGCAAAAAGCATTTGGCAGACCGTCTGTGCATCAGCCTTTATACGGTAGATACGCACCTGAAAAACATATATGCCAAACTGCATGTACACTCCCAGATTGATGTAATTGCCAAAGCACTGAAAGAACATCTCCTTTAAGGACTGGAGTAGTGGAGTACTGGAACAGAGCATCTGTTCCCCCATCACTTCATTCCCCCATCACTCCATTACTCCAACACTCCATTTTATTAGCACCCCTCAAAATCAATTCTACCTAAAATTATTGATTTTTAGCGCTTTTCGACCGAAAAATACCGTGATCCCGGTATTTACAAAATGAAAACACTCCTGTAAATTCTAATCAAATTCAGAAATTAGACTAAAAGCTGTATGAAAGGAGAGTATTATGAAACCCGATTTCAAGAGTGTTTTATTTACATCAGTTCTGATTTTTGTAATCGTTGCAAATATACTTTATGCACAGCCGCAATGGCCATTCACAGCCCATCCGGGGAATCCGGTTCTTCAAAAAGGTCCAGGGTGGGATTCGGGTATTGTGTTCGTGGCTAAGACAATCTACCTGGACAGTCTATTTTATCTATTCTACAGCGGGGCAATTCAATCCAGTATGCCAAATGCTGTTGGGTATGCGACTTCTGTTGATGGGTTTGATCCATTCACCAAATATCCATCCAACCCGGTCTTGGAGGGAGATGGCAGCGGGTTTGATTCCTCAGATGTGAATACAGGTGCACTGCTGTTGGAAGGGGACAGCTTAATCATGTATTACTATGGAGAACCGGGACTAGCAGTGGGGCGAGCAGCTTCGGTTTATCCATTTGACAATTGGATACGCAGAGATAATCCGGTGTTAGAAAAAGGCAGTCCCGGGGAATGGGATTCCGAATTTATTAGTGTCGAAAGCGTATTAAAAACAGATATCGGATATATGATGTATTACTCCGGGGGGACTGCGCCGCCTCCGCCGGGCGTGCTGACTATGCGAATTGGCATGGCGACATCCACCGATGGTGTACATTGGGTAAAATATGACGATCCGGCAACCAGCAACCCACCTTATGCGGAAAGTGATCCGGTGTTAAAACCAAGCGCTTCTCCAAGCTGGGATGATAATTTCGTATGGATGCCTTCGGTTCGGAAAACCGTCCACAATTACGAAATGTTCTATCATGGTGGTAGTAATCCTGGTGGTTTTGGGTATGCTGTTAGTACCGATGGTATACACTGGACAAAAGCCATCTATAATCCCATCTACGTGCGGGCTGATGATCCTTGCGCGGTTAGCAGCGGCGGTGTTATCGAAATTCCTTCCGTGGTCCTAAAGGACTCGGTCTATTATATGTATTACGATTACGGATTTAACGTCGGTGAAATTGGCATGGCGACTGCAAAACGGAGACCCGCCATTCTGCAGGTTCCCGCTGACTACTCCACCATCCAGGCCGGGATTGACGCTGCAGTTGATGGCGACACGGTGTTAGTGGCAGACAGCACTTACTATGAGAATATCAACTTCATGGGAAAGGCCATAACCGTTGCCAGCTGGTTCTTGATTAATGGGGACACAAACCATATTAATAATACCATCATTGATGGAAGTCAACCCAGTCATCCGGACAGCGGATCTGTTGTCTATTTTGTTTCTGGGGAAGATACAACTTCTATTTTATGTGGATTTACTATTACAGGGGGTACCGGAACATATTCTCCTCCACAACCACCCGGGCTGGGGGGGAGAGTAGGTGCTGGTATTAAATGTAAATATTCCGGAGCCCGTATTTGTCACAATAATATTCAGTATAATACCATCACCCTTGCTTCCGGAATCGTCAGTGGCGGAGGTATCGATGCGGGTCCCCCCGGAAATACTTCATGGGTGATCCTGGAAAATAATAGGATCATTTGGAACACTATCACGGGTAAACTAGGTAGTGGTGCTGGTGTAACTCTTACCAGCAATGCAAAAGTTTACAATAACGCCATTGAACATAATACCGGCACATGTTCAGAACCCGGTATGTTCGGTGGAGGAATCATGCTGGGTTCCGGAGATCCCACTATCACCATTCCTTATGAAAGGTTCGTTATGGGTAATTTCATTCGTTTCAACAAAGCCTTAACAAATGGAACCGGTCAGGGAGTAGGGGGCGGTTTAGCTGTTTTTACCAGTCCCAAAGCGACAATTAAATATAATACCATTACTCATAATGAAGTTCAAAGTAATGCCGGAATGGGCGTCAGATGTTATGGTGGCGGTGTGGTCCTGCAAAATCAAAATGGAGAAACGGTATTTGCGAATAATTATGTGGCCTCTAACCTAGCCTTACCGAATTCAATCTGCTGGGGAGCAGGGGTCACTCTCTGGAGTTATGCGATACCCTGCAGCCCCATTCTGAACAATAATCTGATTTTCAATAACACTAATGCTGATCATGGGGGAGGGATTTATATCGGTGGCTTACATCTCAATAAACCTCGCGTGTTTAACAATACGATTACCCAAAATTCAGCAATCACAGGTGGCGGAGTCTTCTCAAACGGTTCGAACAGTCTAATAAAAAACTCAATAATTTGGAATAATGGAACCGGAATATATTCGGTTGGTGGAGTGGATACGGTCGAATATTCTGATGTGCAGGGGGGGTGGCCTGGTCTAGGGACCGGAAATATCAATGCCGATCCCATGTTTTTAGATCCATCCAATCACTGGTTTTGTCTGCATGATCAGTCACCTTGTGTTGATGCTGGTGACGGTAGCATCTTCGATCCGGAAGATCCACTGAATCCCGGATTCGCTTCATGGCCGGCCCGTGGCACTATCATCAGTGATATAGGCGCTTTTGGCGGACCCTTTGCCTGCGATTGGGATCCGATAATTACTGGATTGGAAAAGAAAACGCCTGATGGTGAATTGATTCCCTCCACCATTAAGTTATTCCAGAACTATCCTAATCCCTTTAATCCAACCACCACAATTGGATTTGCCCTGCCACAAACCGGTTTTGTTACCCTAAAGATTTATAATATTCTGGGAGAAGAAGTAGCTACTCTGTTTTCGGATAGATTAACCGCTGGCAAATATAAATACGATTGGGACGCCAGGGGATTGGCGAGTGGAGTGTACCTGTACTGTTTAGAAACAGGATCATTCAAACAAACCAGAAAACTCATTTTATTAAAATAAGAGAGGCGCCTATGAACCTTAATCAGGATAACAATTTTTCAGGGATGAACAGCTATTTGAATAATTAGCAAAGTGAGGTCATTATGTGTCGTATAATAGCCTTTATATTTTTTATGATGAGTATAGCATCATTGGCTTTTGGCACTGTTATTCATGTACCCGCAGAGCAACCCACCATTCAGGATGGCATTAATGCGGCAACAACCGGAGATGTGGTACTGGTGGCGGAGGGCACCTATTACGAAAACATCAACTTTATGGGAAAAGCCATTACCGTGGCCAGCAAATTTTATCAGGATGGCAAGGAAAAGCACATCCGCAAGACCATCATTAACGGTAGTCAGCCCAATAATCCGGACAATGGTTCGGTGGTATCATTTGTATCCGGCGAAGATACCACCTCTGTTTTATGTGGTTTTACAATTACAGGCGGAACAGGAACATTGGAAATGTTTCCGGGAAATCCACCGATCCGTGAAGGTGGTGGGATTTATTGTTTAGCCTCTGGAGCTAAAATTGTACATAACATTATTAAAAACAATAAATCAGAAATGGGTGCTGCGGGTATGAGCTGGGGCGGAGGTCTTTCGATTACTCCTCCATGGGTTCCAATGTATGTCATACTCGAAAATAATGTCTTTGAAAACAACTTTGTTACCGGTTCAATTATGTGCGGTGGTGGGGGAGTTTCATTTTCATGTTCCGGTAGGATTGTAAAGAATACTTTTATCCACAATACTATTTATGCTGAAGATGGAAGCGCAGGTGGTGGTGGATTAATTGTTCAGTCCTGGTCTGCTCCGACACCCCCGAATGAATTATATATGTCCGGAAACATCATTATGCATAATAGGGCCCTGCAAAGCGAAATGGCAACTAACTGGCTGGGTGGTAATGGGGGTGGACTTTGCATCCTTGGCAGTAAAGGTGTCTATGTGAATAATATTGTACAACACAATGAAGTGAATGCGGTCAACAACAGCTTTGGAGCAGGTGTCCTCTTCGATTTTCCGCCTGATGAAGTTTATTTCCGAAACAATATTATTTCTCATAATATCTTTAGCGGTACCGGTCCCTGCCTGGGCGGTGGTTTTGCCATCTGGGATGGCAGTCCGGTTATTGAAAACAACCTATTTGAAAAGAACCATGCTACCTATGGCGGTGGTGGCTGGATTGGCGATGCTTTCAGTTTTGCCCAGATCAATAATAATACCATTGCCAAAAATTATGCTGAGATGCAGGGAGGGGCAATTTATACTAAAAACGCGGCAGCGACGGTCATGAATTCGATTCTGTGGAATAATGAAGCACCAGATGGTCCGGAAGTTTACATTGAGAGCGGCACTATTGATATTACCTATTCGGATGTAAAGGGAAGCTGGACCGGCACTGGCAATATGAATGTCAATCCGCGGTTGTTTGGGCCGCTGCTTTTCCTGGGATTCCGATCTCCCTGCATCGATGCTGGCAATCCCGATCCGATGTACAACGATCCGGCCAGCCTGTTCTTTCCCGGACATGCCCAACTTCCAGCCAGAGGAACAATTTGCAACGACATTGGGGCTTATGGTGGACCCTATGCTGCAGGCTGGTGGAATTTCTTCAATTTTGCCAAAGAGGTACAAACCATGGAATATGAAGAACAGGAAGTTCTGGCTGAAAACCAGGAAAAAACTTTCAAGGTCAGTTCCTATCCCAATCCGTTTAATAACCGGACCACTATTGGTTTTGAACTTCCCTATGACGACTTTGTCAGTTTGAAGATTTACAATGTACTGGGACAAGAAGTGGCCAGCCTGGTGTCCGGTAAACTTCAGGCGGGAAGTCACAAGTATGTCTGGAATGCGGCAGAGGTGGCCAGCGGTATTTATTTCTACCGTTTGGAAGTAAACGGTAAAATGTATCAGAAAAAGTTGATTTTGATGAAATAGGGAGATATTTCAATCCTTAAACCAAAAGGTGCTGTCTTCCAAAGGCGGCCCCTTTTTATAAAAATTGAACCGGAAATTCAGCAAGAGTTATGTGATCATTTTGATTTTTGGTAGAAAAAGAAGGATTAAAATATTTCTTTATTACTTTTTCCTTTTACCTTAAAGATTTAATCTGTTTTCAGTTCTGTATTTTTCCTATTCCGGTAAATCAAACGGATGATGAGTACGTAAAATAACGGAATAAAAATAACGGCCAGCATGGTGGCGGTAAGCATGCCGCCAAAAACGGTGAAGCCAATATTGATACGGGCATTGGCCCCGGCGCCACTGGCCAGCATGAGGGGAACCACACCCAGGATAAAGGCAAAAGAGGTCATCAAGATGGGACGAAGCCGGAGTTTTCCTGCTTCCACTGCCGCCTCAACCAGGGGTGTTCCGCTTTCGAATTTTATTTTACAATATTCCACAATCAGGATGGCATTCTTTGCTGCCAGTCCAATGATGGCGATCATGCCGATCTGGGCGTAGATACTGGCAGCCAAACCTCCCAGTTTCAGAGAAAGATAAGCGCCAAAAATACCAATCGGTACAGCCAGCAGGACGGCAAACGGTACACCCCAGCTTTCATACAAGGCGGCCAGGAATAAAAATACAAAGAAGATGGACAGGGCAAATATTTTGATCCGGGTTGCTCCCGCCTCCAGTTCCTGCAGTGAGGTTCCGGTGAATTGATAGGTATACCCCACCGGCAAAACCTGACTGGCGGTTTCCTGCAAAGCGGTAAGTGCATCACCGGAGCTGTATCCCGGGGCCGCAGAGCCATTAATCTGCACCGACCGGTACATGTTATAGTGATAAAGGACCGGGGATGAGGTGGTGGGTGTTACATTGACCAGGGTATTTAATGGCACCATATCTCCGTTTTTGTTCATAACGAAATATTGTGATAACATGTCAATGTTGGACCGGAAATTTGAATCGGCCTGGGCGTATACCCGGAAAGTTCGGTCGAACAGGGTGAAGTCATTGATATAATATCCACCCATATAAGTCTGGATGGCATTATTGACATCTCCAATGGAAACGCCGATTTTTTGGGCATATTCCCGATTGACAGATAGCTGGTATCCCGGATAATCATATATGGCGGTGGAATAGGCGAACTGTACCTCGGGCCGACCTCGTACCGCAGCCAGGAAGTTATTCTGGACATCCCGCAGCTCATTTACCGTACCATTGCTTTGATTGATAACCATGGAAAAACCGGAGGTGGTTCCCAGTCCGGCGATGGGAGGAGGGGCAATGAATAGAAAGCTGGCATTTTTTATCTGGGAAGTGGCGATCTGGAGCTGTTGGGCAATGGCATCAATCTGGGCATTTTTATCCTTCCTGTCATCCCATGGTTTTAGTCCGATAAATGCAGTACCGAAATTAGACAGGGATGCCCTGGTTAAGATGCTAAAGCCTGGCACCAGGAAATAATTACTAATCTGTTTGTTATTGGCTAGAATCGCATTCAGCTTTTGCATCACCGCATCCGTTCGCTGGGTGGAAGCATCCGGTGGCAGTTGAATCACCGCCATCAGCATGCCCTGATCTTCATTGGGCAGGAAGGAGGTTGGGGTAATTTTGGACAGCAGCCCGATCCCGGCATAAATTACCAGCAATAAAATGATCATCAGCGGAGCGTGTTTTATGACTTTTTGGATATTTTTCCCGTAACCTTCCACTCGGTTTTCGAACCAGATGTTGAATCTGTAGAAAAGTTTATACAGCCCCTTGCTGTCCTTATGCACAGGATTCGGTTTAAGCATCAGGGCACACAATGCGGGGGTAAGCGTGAGGGCCACGAAGGCGGAAAGCAGAACAGATACCGAAATGGTTACTGCGAATTGTTTATAGAGCATACCGGTGATTCCGGGCATGAAGGTCACCGGGACAAACACCGCAGCCAGGGAAAGGGCAATGACGATTACCGGTGTACCGACTTCCCTCATGGCGTTGATGGTAGCCTGTTTGGCTGGCAATTTTTCTTCATCCACTTTACGCTGCGCAGCCTCCACCACGATAATGGCATCGTCCACCACAATGCCGATGGCCAAAACCATGGCAAACAAAGTGAGGGTGTTGATCGTGAATCCGACGAGTGAGAACACGGCAAACGTACCGATAAGAGAAACCGGAATGGCCAGTAATGGGATCAATGTTGTCCTCCAGGATTGTAAAAACAGAAAGACCACAAACAGCACCAGCAACAACACTTCAACCAGCGTCAGAATCACTTCTTTTATGGATGCACTCACAAAACGGGTATTATCCACCACAATTGTCCAGCCCAGGTCGTCCGGGAAATTCTTGGCCAGCTCCTGCATTTTTTCTTTCACCAGGGTGGCGGTGGTTAAAGCATTGCTACCAGGACTCTGAAAAATGGCCATACCACTGCCGACTTTTCCGTTGAGGAGCCTGGTTCCGGAGTAATAGGACGAACCCAATTCTACTCGGGCAACATCTTTTAATCTGGTAATGGATCCGGTTTGGGGATTGCTTGCCACAACGATGTTGCCAAATTCCTCCGGTGTCACCAGTCTTCCTTTCACGTCAATACTCATTTCAAATGTCTGCCCGCTAGGCGCTGGTGGTGAACCGACCGAACCGCCCGGGGTGAGGCTGTTTTGCTGGCTCACCGCATTGATAATGCTTGCAGGCGTCAGATGCAACCCGGCCATTTTCTGCGGGTCCAGCCATACCCGCATCGCGAATGTCCGGCCAAAAGTAAGAACCTCGCCCACACCGGGAACGCGGGCCAGTTCATTTTCGATATACAGACTGGCGTAATTATCCATGAAATTACCATCATGTGTCCCCTTGGGTGAATAAAGACCTATAACCTGCAACATGCTGGTGGTTCTTTTTCTCACCGAAAGGCCGGTACGGATCAGTTCACTGGGCAAACTGGGCATGGCCAGCGACACCCGGTTTTGGACATCCATGGCCGCAACATCTACATCCGTTCCCAGATTAAAGGTAACGCTTAAGGAAAAACTTCCATTATTGGCACTGGTGGACTCCATATACATCATTCCGGGTGTGCCGTTTACCTGGTTCTCTACCGGTGTGGCTACCGCACTTTCTACTGTGGAGGCATTAGCACCGGCGTATCCCCCTGAGACGCTTACTACCGGTGGTGTCACATCCGGAAGCTGGGCAACGGGTAGAACAAACAACGAGATAATTCCTACGGAAATGATGAACAATGAGATCACCATTGCCATCACCGGCCGTTCAATGAAAATTTTAGAAAACATATTATTCCTTTTTGCTCTCAGTCGATTGTTGAGTGGAGTCTGCTGCTTCCGAATAGGGAACCGGTTTGACGTGCTGGCTTGGTCTTACCTTCTCAATTCCCTCAACAATTACCTTTTCTCCCTGTTTTAATCCGTTTGTCACAATCTGGAATCCGTTAGAAGATGCACCCAGGGTGATTTTTTTATCCCCTACCACCCCGCTATCGTTCACCACATAAACGTAATATTCATTCAATACCTGCTGAACGGCCTGTTGCGGGATAACCAAATATTTCTGTTGCTGGTTGTTTTCCTCGGACCGGACCACACAGCTCATACCGGACTTTAAAATGTTATCAGAATTAGGAAATATCAGTCGCACCAGGATGGTACCGGTGGTTGGATCTACCGTATTATCCACAAAATCCAGTTTGCCTTCCAAAGGATAAAGTGAGCCATCAGGTAAAATTAAATTGAACTTTGGCAAAGCGGTGCCGTTATGATCGTTCTTTGAAAGCATTGCCACATATTGCCCTTCCGGTACATAGAAATCTGCCCGCATCTGACTGTTATCCACAATTGTTACTAAGACGGTCTGGTAGGCTACCACCAGATCGCCCAGTCGGACGTTGGATACGTTGGTAGCCCCGGTAAATGGAGCAACAATTGTGGCATGCTCCAGATTGGTGTTGGCACGGGCCACTGCCGCGGCTGCTGCATCCACCGTTGCTTTTGCGACCTCTACCTGTGCCTTGGCATGGGCTAACTGGATTTCGTCCACTGCATTATGATCCCACAGGTTCTGATAGCGCTGGGCATCGGTTTGGGCGGTTACCAGGTTGGTTTGGGCTATTTTCAATTGGGCCACTGCTTCATCATAGGCGGCCTGGTAAAGACTTTTATCAATGTTGTAAAGCGGCTGTCCCCGGACAACATGGCCACCCTCTTTAAACAAAATATCTTCTACCCGGCCCCCTACATCGGTAACCAACTTAATTTGCTTATTGGAAACCAGGGTAGCCTGGAATTCACGCTGCAGCGTGACAGATGAATAGTTAACAATGGATACACCAACGGTTGGTGCCATGTTGGTGAAACCCTGTTTTTTATCTTTTCCACCGCATGAAATATTGACTATTGTCAGCATTAATGTGGTAATTAAAATAGAGATAATTGCTCTGTGAATGTTTTTCATAACAGTCCTGTTTCTTTAATATTCAATCTGATTGAGACTCTTTTTCAGATCAACCTGATCGATCAATAACTGGTATAATGCATTTATGTAGTTATTCTGTGCCTGCAATAAAGTGGTTTCCGCATCCAGCACATTGATAATTGGTTGTACCCCATTATCGTACTGATATTTCAAATTTTCGTAATTGGTTTTAGCCAGAGAGGTGTTTTCCTTTTGGGTTGCCAGGTTGTCCCGGTCGTTCTGAACCAACCGGTAAATACTATTGTATTCCAGATTAATGTTATTTTCCAGATTCATCAGATTATTGTTTGAGATTTTGATATTTAGGTCAGCAATCTGGCGCTGATTGATCCGGCTGAATCCCGAGAAAATCGGGAGAGATAGCTGCAGTCCCACATAAATTGTGGGATGGTAAGGGATGTCGAACATTGCATTGAATGAGTTGCCGTAGAACGGGGCAACATAACTTCCGAAAGCGGATAGGGTTGGCAGGAAACTTCTGGTAACATTTTTTTTCTGCAGTTCACTGATTTTCAGTTCGGTATTGGCGATCTGGTATTCAATCCGGTCTCTGTAAAACAGGGAATCTGGGACCGGAGTGACTGATTTTAACAGATCTTCTGAGATCGTACCTACAATTTCCAGGGAATCATTCACCGGCATACCCATATAGAATTTTAAGGATTGCATCTGACTTTTCAGATTCCTTTCCGCATTGCTTTTTTGGGTAATGGCATTGTTGACCAGAACCTGAATCCGGTCTACATCTACTTTCTGGGCTAACCCGTTCTGGTATTGATATTGGGTATCGGTCAGTTCTTTTTGAGAACGGGTAATGTTGGCAGAGAGCAGGGTCATCTGTTCCTGTGAGACCAGAACACCGTAAAAGGCTTTCATAACCCCCACCACCAGATCGATTTCACTCAAACGGGTATTCTCAGAAGTGAGGTTGTCTTCCAGCCGGCTGCCTTCTATCGCGCTGATAAAAGTGGGATTAAATATCTGTTGATCGATATCAACGTGTGCCTGAAACTGTTCCTTTGTTCCAATCTGGATGGTATTCCCGCCAAATACGGCAATTTGACGTTTGATGTTATTTTGATAGGTCGCGCCGGCGCTGACTTGTGGGAGATACTGGCCATAGGCCTGTTTCTTTTGCTTGCCGGTGATTGCCTGGGAAAGCCGCTGGTTCAACACATCTGTTTGATTTTTCAGAGCATAGTTAATGCAATCCTCTAAACCAAGTTGATAGTGAGGGGTATTGTTACCGGCGGATAGTGGAGAACTAAAAATCAACAAAATTAGCCCAAGAATTGCCGGTAGTTCAAATCTCTTTAAAGAAGCGCTAAGAGCAGATATGCCTTCTGCTTTTTTGATTGGTGCAAAAAGTGTAGTAAATACCATATGATTGTAAAATGTTAGATCCGTTTTCTCTACTGACTTTTTTTTAAATAAAATTTCAACGATGTTAATTGAGTAAAATGAAAATTTGATGAAGATTTCGTATAGAATGGGTAATGCATAATACCACCTATCGCATTGAGGTAAACATTTACGATTATATATATACCCCAAAGGAATTTGTGAATAGTAACTGACAGAAATGTCATGTTTCTTTAGGCTGCAAGCAGGAAAAAGGAATTTCGGCCAGGTAAATGTTTGTTTTTTATGTGGTGTTTATTATATTCTAAAAGCTGGAATCTGAAATAATTTGTAACGCTGACGACTGACGAACCTTTCATTTTTGATTTCCCACCATTTAAATGGGAATCTTTATGTCAGTAGAGGTCGGACAAACCATTTCTCACTACCAAATCCTCGAAAAACTGGGCGAGGGCGGAATGGGTGTGGTCTACAAAGCCCACGATGTCAAGCTCGATCGGCTGGTGGCGCTGAAGTTTCTACCGCAGCATATCGCAGTTAGCAAAGAGGAACGAGATCGTTTCCTGCAGGAAGCCCGGGCCGCCTCGGCTGTTGTGCATCCCAATATCTGTGTGATCTACGATATGGCCGAATATGAAAATCAGCAGTTCATTGTAATGGAATATGTGGAGGGCCGGACCCTGCGACAAATCATTCCGATCTCGAAATTCCAGGAAGCCATCGGTTACGCCATCCAGATCGGCGAAGCACTGCATGAAGCCCATAACCATGGTATCGTCCACCGGGATGTTAAACCGGAAAATATCATGGTTAACAGCAAAAACCAGATCAAGGTAATGGATTTTGGACTGGCCAAGTTGAAGGGCTCACTAAAACTCACTCGAACATCTTCTACTGTTGGAACATTGGCCTACATGGCACCGGAGCAAATCCAGGGCGGCGAGATTGATGCCAGGGGCGATATTTTCTCCTTCGGTATCGTTTTGTTCGAAATGCTGACCGGTCAACTTCCCTTTCGGGGGGAGCACGAAGCTGCGATGATGTACTCCATAATGAATGAAGAGCCGGAATCGGTTTTGAAATATCGGCCCGATCTTTCCCCGGAATTGGACCGCATCGATCATCGGGCGCTGGAGAAAGATCCGGAAGATCGTTATCAGTCAACTGCCGATATGGTGAGCGAGCTAAGAAAGGTGCTGAAACAATCCACAAAAGTAGTACGCCCATTGGCTGTTCGAACTGAGACTCCCGGAACCAAGAAGATAGAAATACCACGGGACAAAACTGGCGGGAAGATATTTGGAATGTCGAAGATCGCACTCTCGGCTCTAGGGGTTGTGTTACTGCTGATTATTACGGGATTATATTTTACAGTTTTCCGTAACGGCACAGTAAAATTGAATCCAGACATGAAATTTAAAACCCTGCAGATCTCCTTTTCCCAGATTTCCTACCCGGCGCTTTCCGCGGATGGCAACTGGCTGGCATTTCAGGCAGCGGATGCAGACGGGAAATGGGATGTTTATTATATGAATGTCACCGTGGGGGAACCCCGGAGGATAACATTTGATTCAAGTTCGAATCCCTACAGTGGTGGGGTGGATATCTCCCCAGATGGTGGATTAATTGTCTATGATCGTTATAATACAAAAATGGGTCATAATGACGCCTACTTAGTTCCCTCGATTGGTGGAAGAACTAAACGAATTGTAGAAAATTGTTTATCAGCACGTTGGTGTCGTGATGGACGTCGTATTGGATATATCAGTGGCAGTTTAGAAAAATCAGATATTTGGAGTGTGAAGCCAGACGGAAGCAATCCACGTCTGGAGGTTCTGGATACATCGACCGGGAGCGGAGGTCGCATTGATTTTGACTGGTCCCCAGATGGTAAATCCATTGTCTGGCTGAAAACATTCCCCGGAAACTATCAGGAACTCACGATGACCGAACTGCAAACTGGAAAAGAAAAGCAACTAACACACGATCAGAAAAACATCGATGAGGTCTGCTGGGCGCCAAATAATCAGATCATCTTTTCTTCCAATAAAAGTGGCAACACCAACCTGTGGATGGTCCAGGCATCGGGTGGAGAGAGCATTCAAATTACCAAAGGTGGCGGTCCCGATGTGGGTATGAGTATCTCGGCTGATGGAAAAAGGCTTTTATATCTGCAGCAACAGGAGGTGGGATATCTATGGAGAGGAGCAATTGCTGGTCGTTCAATCCGGCAGCTAACAAGCGATGAGCGAAATATAGGCTGGCCTTCCTTTTCTCCGGACAGGGAACAAATTGTATTTGGGATGTCGGATAACGATCCTCTCAAATCCACCAGCCATATTTATATATGTGACCGGGATGGTAACAATCGTCACCAGGTTACAAGTGGTGATGAGCGTGCCCGGTGGCCTACCTGGTCACCGGATGGTAAATGGATCGCCTATTCTTCACGGAAAAGTGAGCAGCCCTCAGATTCGGCGGTAGTCTATATCTTGAATCCGGAAGAACCCGGATTACCCCGCCTGCTTGGTAAAGGTATATATTCAAAGTGGATTGACTCTACCACTCTTTTGATAGCTAATCCATTTAATCATACCGGATCTATAGTTACTCTCAATGGAAAATCGACCTCCCTGGCTTACAAAGATTCGATAAATCTTTGGCCGATCCTGAATGGGAAAAATGTTCTTCTAACAGATTGGCACCTTGGAAAAGAAGGTTGGTACATAGTTGCAGCAGAAAATAACCAGGTTCTTGAAGGGGCCAAAGCGAAAAAACTTTTTACCATTGGTTATCCACCCAATTTAAGCCCGGACAAGAAATTCTTTTACTATTCAGAAGGGAATGGAATCCTGAGAAGGATTTCCCTCCCGGATGGAAAAGATGAAAGAATTTTAGATACTTTCCCGGGTCTTTCCATGGCTTTCAGTATTAGTTACGACGGTAAAGAGATCGTCTATAATGACGGTCGCCTGAATGCCAAACTCGTTCTGATAGAGAATGTTTTTAAATGAGTTTTGCTATGATTGGAAGGTTGATATCACATTCTAAGATTTTTGAGAAATTAGGTGAAGGCGGGAGGGGTATGGTATACAAAGCCGGGGGTACCAAAAGAATTTACGATGAACCGATGAGTGCCTATAATAAATCGAGGTGATCATGAGACTGCCATCTTTCCAACAGATTTTGCGTGATGCCATACAGACATTCCAGCGTTTTCCATTAGTTTTAATCAATACCGCAATCGGAACTATCTGCGTTGTGATCCTGATTGATCATGAAGGCCCGGCCAAAGCAACCGTTCTGTTCAATATTTTGCTGGCAACCATACTCGGTATTCCCCTTTTAACCGGTCTGAAACTTCTCTCTGAGAAGAACAAATTGGGAAAAGGTATGGGTATCATTATTCAAGTAATGGGGATACTTTTACTGGTAGCATATGGTTGCACAGTTCCCTCTGATCTGGGAGAAGCGCCCGCCGTCCATATTCTGCGCCTGATAGTAATTGCTGTTGCATTACACTTTTTTGTAGCCTTCGCTCCGTATTTAACTCCAGGAGAAGTCAACGGATTCTGGCATTATAACAAAACACTTCTCATGCGTATACTCACCACTTTAATTTACACCGTGGTCCTTTATGCCGGTCTGTCTCTGGCATTGGCGGCACTCGACAATCTGTTTGGAATGAATGTACCAGGAAAGCGTTATGCTGAATTATGGTTTCTAATTCTGGGACTCTTCAATACATGGTCCTTTTTAGCAGGCATACCAAAAAACTTGGATACGCTGGAGGAATCAACTGACTATCCCAAAGGAATTAAAGTTTTTGCTCAATATATCCTTTTTCCGCTGGTACTGGTTTACCTGATTATTTTGTACGCCTACATGGCTAAGATTTTGATATCCTGGGATTGGCCGCAGGGGTGGGTCGGCAGGCTGATCCTGGGGTTTTCCATTACAGGTATTTTTTCACTTTTATTGCTCTTTCCAATTCGTGACCGGGCAGAAAACAAATGGATAAAGACGGTATCACACTGGTTTTATGTTGTTATGATTCCTCTGGTCATAATGCTGTTGCTGGCACTCTGGAGAAGAATATCAGAATATGGCGTTACCGAGGGGCGGTATATTGGAACAGTACTTGGACTTTGGCTGGGGGGAATCGTCGTCTATTTTATCCTGAGTCGCACCAAAAGTATAAAAGCTATTCCTATATCATTATGTACTTTCGCTCTGATAATATCCTTTGGTCCCTGGGGTGCTTTCAGAGTATCTGAAAAAAGCCAGGTTCAGCGACTTCAGGAATTCTTGACTCAAAATAAAATCCTCCTGAATGGTCAAGTTCAAAAGGCATCCGCAGCGGTCCCGCAAGATGATGCACGTCAGATAAGTTCAATCCTCTCTTATTTACATGACATCCATGGCTATGACCGGATTCAATCCTGGTTTCGGGAAAGTTTAAGAGAAGATTCAATTGGAAAAAGGATGCACTCTAAGGACCCGGCCCTGGTCGCTCAACTCATGGGTATTGAATACATAAAATATTGGAATCGTGATACCGGAAATAATATTTGGTTTGGTTCAGAGCAAGGCAATGCTATTGATATAGAGGGATATGATCGGATGATACGCCAGCAATATATCAGCATTGAACGAAATAAAAAGGTCTTTACCGATCTTATATGCTCCTATAGGGTAAATACAAATTTAGACACCTTCACTTTTATGGTTGCTACCGAAGAAAAATTACCCGATTCTTTGTGGATCGATCTGTGGCAGCTCATTAATCAACTTCTGGCTAATTATGGTCATTTCAATATCGACAACATAGCACCTGAGAAAATGACGCTCTATAAAGAGAACCAGCATCTCAAGATCAAATTATATTTCCGCTATATTAGGTTAAAGAAAGAAGAAGACAAGATAAAACCCATCGAATATAGTGTTGATATTTTGTATAAAACAATAAATGACTGAATTAAATTGTGCCAAACATACAGCTCATTTAAGATGAATGTCATTCTGAGATAACCAAAGAATCTAAATGATTGGAAAAAATTCAGACAATTATGATCGGTAAAAATATTTCACATTATTGTATCGTTGAGCAACCCGATGCCGGCAGGACCTGTACCGCTCTCACCCGCAGGATGAAGAATAGCTATGATAGGTAAACAAATATCTCACTACCAAATCCTCGAGAAACTGGGCGAGGGCGGAATGGGTGTGGTATACAAAGCCCACGATACTTTCCTAAACCGAAATGTTGCCCTGAAATTCCTTCATTCTTCTCTAACCAAAGATGAACCAACCCGAAAACGATTTGTCATAGAAGCTCAAGCAGCTTCACTTTTGGATCATCCTAACATATGTACCATCCATGAAGTTAATGAAACTTCTGATGGACAACTCTTTATATGCATGGCCTACTATGAAGCTAAATCTCTCAGTGAGAAAATTAAAAAAGGCCCACTTCCATTGGATGAAGCTGTAGACATAATTGCACAAATAGCCCGGGGTTTGCAAAGGGCCCATGAAAACAAAATTATTCACCGCGATATCAAACCGGGAAATATTCTGATTACCAATAGAGGTGAGGTAAAGATTGTTGATTTTGGATTGGCTAAATTGGCGGATATACGTCTTACGAGATCTGCATCGAGCATGGGTACTGCTGCTTATATGTGTCCTGAACAGATTCGCGGAAAAGGGGTTGACCAACGTTGTGATATCTGGGCATTAGGGGTGGTCTTTTATGAAATGTTAACCGGTCATCTGCCTTTTAATGAGGAATATCCGGAACCAATGATGTATGCTATTGTGAATGAAGAACCAATCCCTTTATCGAATTACCTAAAAGATGTTCCCGAATTACTGGGGGTAATTTTGGGGAAGTTGTTGAGTAAAGATATAGCTAAGAGATACCAAAATGTGAATGAATTATTTGACGATCTGGTAAAGCTTAAACCGGGATTGGATACGGTTGATAAGAATAGTTTTGGGACAATGATCTCCAGAAAATCAAAAAAGATTCCAATTCCGAAAATTTTCATTCCGATTGTGTTTATACTCATTCTATTCACCGGATTTTTTTTGCTCAAAAATAATATTATTAGTTTTTCAGTTAATGAATCAAAACCAATCGCAGTAATTAGTTTCGAAAACCAGACCGGTGATAAACAATATGATTATCTGCAAAAGGCAATCCCCAATTTGCTAATAACAAGTTTAGAACAATATGGTAGTTTGAGGATTGCAACGTGGGAAAGACTAAATGATTTGCTAAAACAAAAAGGAATACGAGATGTTGATATTATCGATCCCGACTTGGGTTTCGATATATGTCAAATGGATGGAATTGAAACGATTGTTTTGGGCAGCTTCACCAAAGCAGGTGAGGTGTTTGCCCTGGACATTAAAATGCTGGATGTAAAGTCTAAAAAACTTTTGAAGAGTGCCCGCACCCACGGACGAGGAATAAGTAGTATTCTGACCAATCAGATTGATGAGTTAAGCGTTAATATCTCTCAGGAATTAGGTTTTTCAGATAATACAGGAGAATCAATCCGTCCTTTGTCAGAAGTAACAACTTCTTCCATGGAGGCTTATAATTATTTTATTAGGGGGAGAGATGAATTTGATAAGCGCAATATTGAAAGTTCACGC
>CAYVKM010000057.1:0-24179 GCA_964452045.1 uncultured Calditrichaceae bacterium | reverse complement strand
GCATAGACCCGGGCAAAACTGAGATTCTTTTCCACATAATCTTCGTTCAGTTCCCGGAATTGGTCGATCTGCTGTTTCTCCCGGACAAAGGATTTGATGACCGAGATGCCGGACAGATTTTCCTGGACAAAAGTGCTGATGGCGGCCAGCTGGGCCTGGATCTTTTCATAGCGTTTGTTGATTGCCCGGCCGAAGCGGTTGACCAGTATCGCCATTACCGGAAAGGGAATGAGCGCCAGACCGGTAAGCATAGGACTGATATGGATCATCATGGGAATCACAAACAGGAAAGCCATAATGGTATTGACCGAATAGGCGATACCCGGCCCCAGCACCGAGCGCACTGCGTTCATATCATTGGTGGCCCGGCTCATGATGTCCCCGGTGGGCATCTGGTTGTAAAAGGTGGAAGAAAGTCCCTCAAGTTTCCAGAACAGATCGTTGCGCAGATCATTTTCGATCTCACGCGAGGCCACAATGATGGTGCGGCGCATCAGGAAAAGGAAGAATCCCTGGGCAAGTGCTACCAGCACAATCAGCAAGGCATCGTCCCGCACCTGGGGCATTTCGAAGGCTTTCTGCAGATTATCGATGGCGTTCTGCACCAGGCGGGGATTAATCACCTTAAATATATTGGTGAGCACCACAAATACCGCTCCCAGGATAAACTTCCAGCGGTAGCGGATGATATATTCTTTCAGATAAATAAGGACTTTGATCTCGGTTTCTCCCTAAAAATGATCCGCTAATTTAAAGCAGAGCCTGGAGGAATAAAACCAAATTCCTGATTATTTTTGGCGATCATAGTGTAAATAGTGGATAAGATAAAAAGACCGCGATGAAATTAATCTATAAAACAGATGAGATTTTGTCAATCATTTCTTAAAGGTATTATTGCTCCCCCCTGAAGATTATAGCTTTACCATCAATTGTTACGCCAACAATACTAACATAATTTGGTAAACAGCTAACCGATAATAGACGGGAGCCAGAATTGAAATTGAAATAAGGATATTTGAACCATGATTTTCCACTGAAATGAAGGATAGTGTTAAGTTCACCCACAATAAAGACATTATTTTCAGAACTGCCACTCATTCCATAGGACCAACCTACCGACAAGCCTATTTTATACCATGGATCAACTCTTTTAGTACCAAATTTTATAGATTCACGATAAACGCCTTTTCCACTGACCACAAAGAGAGTCATGTCCGAGGCCCAGATATTTGTAATTGTGCCCTGAATATATGGATCAGGTGGATCTCCAACTTGTCTGTATTTTTTTACAGACCAACTTCTTCCGTTATATTCCAGTAAAATGCTCTTACTTAAATCAGAAGGATAACCGCATACCCACACATTTTTTTCCGAAATTCCAGTGATATCAAGTAAATCAATGTCCGTACCACTATCCAGTTGCTGCCAGTAGTTGCTGATATATTGAGTGATATTTCCGTTAGTTCCCACAAAAAACATATCGTTTGTCGATTCAGCCCATATTTTATTGATACCTCCTTGTCTTTCTGAAACATACTCGCTTTCCCATTCCATACCATTCCAGTGGCAATAGGAACCAGCATCCGAGAACATCCAGATGTTTTCAAAATCAAAGGCGAATACAGTCCTTATGGTATAGAAACCAAAACCGACTACTGAATTCGTTGGTATCCGAATCATTTCGTACTCATTTCCATCCCAATGAACCGCATTGAAAGGTGGCACCCAATTACCCAGGCTATCGTATCTATCAGTCTCCGGGGTATGTATTTCACCTACTGCCCAGATGTCATTTTTATCTATCATGGCAACATCGTATAAGACGCTTCCATAAATTCCGATGGTATCAATTGTCCAGGTAAATTCATGGCTGGTGGTATCCATAGTAGTTATGCTTTGAGGTTTACTTTCAGAAATAAGCTTGTTGTTCCGGGTCAGAGAAGCATGGTAACTGTAATCATGAGCCGGGAACAAGCCGTTGTCATATAGGGTGGTATCGGCCGGTCCGGGTTTTCCAATGTAAATAACAGAGTCATCCCGGAAGACCTGTAATACATCCTTATCCAGCAGATTTTCCGTTTGCAGGTTTAACCAGGCTTCGGTAACGGCTACCTCTTCTACAGTAAGAGTAATTTGTGGAGTCCTATTTTCGACTGGGGAAATATTCTTCTCGCAGGCAAGGAAAGAAAAAAGAATTAAGAAAAAAGAAATAAGAAGTAAGAAAACGTTTTTCAGCAAATCATACATTTTAGATTTCCACTGAAGCTTTTTAAATACTAGTCTGGGCAACTTGCCAGTGCCTTTTATCGAATTCGTAGACCCATCATATTGATAGAATTTAAGACTTTATCAATATCTTCTGCCAAACATAGTAATGGCTCTGCCGGTATTTAAGTCCAGGCCAACCGCTATAACCAGATCATCTTTATAGTCCAGCGAACGAAAGCGTATCCGGCTCTTTAGTTCTTCATAGTATTTCCAGGATAAACCGTTATAGTGTGCTATAAAGGTAAAATCTCCCACAATAATCAGATCATTCCTACCCTGGCCTCGTAATCGCCGGGGGAATCCCGGCAGGAAATCATTAGCCAACCAGCTGCGGGATGCTTCACCGGTGGTATTTGATCTGGCCGAATAGAGACCCGCCGGAGTAACCAGATAAATTCGCCGGGAATCATCAGTCCATAAACTGGTTATTACCCCGGAAATGGAATCCTGACGAATGGTGTACCAGTTTTCAATATCCTGATACACTTTCTCAACTTTGTAGCCGGTGATCTTCAGTAATACCGTTCCGATGAAATCACTATAGCCGTAGGTCCAGATCACACTGCCATCCGGGCTGCCCCAAATATCCAGTAAATCAATGTCAGTACCACTCTCCAGTTTCTGCCAACTACTGCTGTTGTAGTGTGCCGTAAATCCGTACCCACTTGCCACAAAAAAATCATTTCCAGTGACTCCCCACATTTTTCTTACCGACCCGTTAAATTGGGTAATCAAGCTACAATCGTTTATAAAATTATTTCCATCATAATAGGTAATACTTCCATCAGTGTGAGCAAACAAGACATCATCATGGGAAAAAGCAAGAATAGCCTTAATAGGTGGATAATCCACACCACCACAAGCATTGGTTTTTATTCTCATTAAATCCCATTGCTGTCCATCCCAATAAACCGCGTTAAAAGGTGGCACCCAATTGCCCAGGCTGTCGTATCTGTCAGTCTCCGGTGTATGTATTTCACCCACTGCCCAGATATCGTTTTCATCTATCATGGCAACATCGTATAAGACACTTCCATAAATACCGATTGTATCAATGGTCCAGTTAAATTCATGGCTTGTGGTATCCATAGTAGTTATACTTTGAGGTTTACTTTCAGAAATAAGCTTGTTGTTCCGGGTCAGCGAGGCATGGTAACTGTGACTCTGGGCCGGGAGCAAGCCCCTGTCATATAAGGTGGTATCAGCCGGTCCTGGTTTTCCAATGTAAATAACAGAGTCATCCCGGAAGACTAGTAATACATCTCTATCCAGCAGATTCTCCGTCTGCAGGTTTAACCAGGCTTCGGTAACGGCTACTTCGTCCACTGTTAAAGAAATTTTGGGAGTTTTATATTCGACCGGGGCAATATTTTTCTCGCAGGTAAAGAAAGAAAAAAGAATTAAGAAAAAAGAAATAAGAAGTAAGAAGACGTTTTTCAGAAAATTATGCATTTTAGATTTCCGCTGAAGCTTTTTAAATCCTGGTCAGGATAAATTGACACTGCCTTTCATCGAATTCGTCGCCCCATCAGGATTGCGGCAGGTCCGCCCACAATGCCCGCCGTTTCCTGTCCGACCGCAACCACCAGATCTCCCTGAACTGCCAATCCATAGTAGTTTCCGGGCATGGCCGGGTAGGTATGCCAGGAATAACCATTCCAATGGGACACAAGTCCAAGATAACCCACCACAAAAACGTCATTGATGCCATTGCCCCGGACTTTTTCCTTATATAGCAATGGCTGATCGGCTATCTCCCGCCAGGGTTTATTCAAATCCCGGGATTTGAACAGTCCGTCTCCACAGATATACCATTCCCGGCCATCTGCGCTCCAAACACCGCTGATGTTTGAGGGTAAACCGGTCGTCTGAATCAAATCAATAGTATTACCCGTTATCTGCACAACAGCAGAACCGTCATTGGTAAATCTGTTACAGGCCACCGCCAATATCTGATTTTGTCCATTAGCCGAATCGACTACGCCCCAGATATCCTGAAAGTCAAAATCCGTTCCGCTGTCCAGCTTCTGCCAAGTACTGCCGTTAGAGTGTACTATTGTGCTAATACCACCGATCGCATAAATATTGGAAGGATCAATTGCAAATATTTTAGATATTGCGCCATTTAGTAACGCATTCATTCCACAATCTAATTGCGTATTGATTCCATCATATACAGCAATCGCACCACCATTTGTGAAAAGAATATGATTTTCCGAAAAAGCCCATATTGCTCTTATTAGGGGATAGTCTACGGCACTGCATGCTCCAATAAATGGTATCCGCATTAACTCCCATTTCTGTCCATCCCAGTGTATGGCATTATACAGAATCCCGGGGTTGGCGCTGTCTGCTGCTATGGCCCCAACTGCCCAAATATTTGTTGGATTAATAATGGCTACATCATACAACAAAGCGCTACCAAATGGACTTTCTATGGTATAACTCTCCCACTGAAATTGATGGCTGGTGCTGTCCATTGTAGTAATTTCCAGCGGCTGACTGTTGGCTACCGATTTACCTTCTGTTATCAGCCGTGCTTTATAATTGTAATTATGGGCCGGTAATAGCAAGGTGTCAGTAATTGTAGTATCAGTATGAAGCAAAGGCCCATCGCTGATTAAGGAGTCGTCCCGGAATAATTGGTATTGGGTGTTGCTTTCTGTATTTTTGGTTTGCAAAAGAAGTTCCGCTTCGGTAACACCTACATATTCAGAAGAAAGCGTTACCTGCGGTTTGTTTTCCGGGGCGGTACTCTTCTCGCAGGAAAAGAAAGAAAAAAGAATTAAGAAAAAAGTCCCGATGAAAAGCACAATCTTCCTGATTGCCATCGTGATGAAAAGCTTCCGGCTTTTTAAAATAAAAAGGTAAGTGTAAAAAGGTAAATGTAAAGACCTTAGGGTTAGACGGGGATTTTTTGACAAGAAAAGCATCTGGCCTCCCATGGGGCTCCGCTTTTTTCCCAAAAGTACATATGAGTAATCCTATTAATCAAGGAAAAAGGTGAATTTTGAAAAATTTGTTTTTGATTGAATCGATTTTTCCCGGGAAAGCGGTTGCATAAATTTATTCTGCTGACTATTTTTAAGCAGCATTTTACATTTTAAAAATATATCAGCACAACTTTTTCACTAAAAACCATATCCTCTTATGGACAAACTGATCCGGGACGCCCAGCAGATTATCGACGCCGCCATCAACGCGGTAAAACCGGACCTGCTGATCCGCCGGCGGGTAAAACTGAAAGACGGTCTGCTGCACATCGGCCGGGAGAAATTCCAGCTCTCCGATTTTGAAAAAATCTTTATCATTGGCGCAGGAAAGGCGTCCGCCTTTATGGCCCGGGAAATGGAAGAATTGCTGGGTCCGCATCTGTTCTATGGAGTGGTCTCGGTGAAATACGGCCACAGCGCCCCATGCCGGAAAATTCGTATCCTGGAGGCCGGGCATCCGGTGATCGACAAAAACAGCCTGGCCGCCACCCGGGACATCCTGGAAGTGGCCCAGCAGGCCGGCGAGAAAGATATGGTGATCTGTTTGCTTTCCGGCGGCGGATCGGCCCTGCTGGAACAGATTCCCAAGAATTTTTCCCTGCCGGAACTGCAGAAAGTATTTGAACTGCTGTTAGGCTGCGGAGCCAACATCGAGGAAATCAACACCGTGCGCAAACACCTTTCCCTGGTAAAAGGCGGTCAGCTGGCCCGGGCCATCGCCCCGGCGACCTGCGCCAGCATTATTCTCTCCGATGTGATCGGCGATCCGCTGGAATCGATCGCCTCCGGTCCCACCGCCCCGGACCCCACCACCTTTCAGGACGCCTGGCAGGTGATTGAGAAATACCAGTTGCCGGACAAACTGCCATCCACCATCCGCCAGTATCTCCTGAGCGGGGTGAACGGAAATCTTCCCGAAACCCTGAAAGCGGACGATCCCATATTCAAGCGGGTGCACAATATTATTCTGGGCAGTAATTCAGAATCACTTAAAGCCGCCGGGAAAAAAGCCGGTGCACTCGGTTATAATACGCTCATTCTTTCCAGCCGGATACAGGGCGAAGCCCGGGAAGTAGCTAAGGTATTGGCCGGGCTGGTTCAGGAAATCCAGCAAGACAATGTGCCGGTGAAAAAACCGGCCTGTTTGCTGATGGGAGGAGAAACCACGGTGACTCTGAAAGGAAAGGGCAAGGGCGGTCGGAACCAGGAACTGGCCCTGGCAGCACTACTGGCCATGAAAAATGCCCGCAGGAAATATCTGATTACCAGCGTAGGCACGGACGGCAGCGATGGTCCCACCGATGCGGCGGGGGGTATGGTGCATCCAGGCATCTGGGAGCAGGCAACTTCGCTGGGACTCAATCCCCTGGAATATCTGCAGAAAAATAATGCCTACCCCTTTCTTGAGAAAACCGGTGGTTTGATCAAAACCGGTCCCACCGGGACAAATGTGATGGATGTTATCTTTGCACTGGTGCCCTGAAAATAATCAGCCTCGTTTCGTGAGTTTATTCATTACCACCACGTTTAAGTCAAATAAAGCAAATAAAATTTCCAGTGCCGCATTGGCGGGCAAAAATCCAATTCAAAAACAATATCGAACTTACCGGTCAATATGAATTCCATTTCCATCATTATTCCCACCCTGAACGAATCGGAAAATATTGAGAAACTGCTCGGGTATTTACGGACTTCCAGCCCGGAGGCCGAATTAATTGTTTCAGACGGCGGCAGTACTGACCTTACGGTTCACCTCACCCAACCATTTGCCCGGGTCATCCATTCGGAACCGGGACGCGGCCGTCAGATGAACACCGGTGCCAGGGCGGCAAGCGGCGAAATCTTCTGGTTCCTGCATGCGGATTGCCGTCCTCACCCGGAATCGCTAAAAGCCATATCCCGGGCCATGGAAAACAAGGTGGTGGTTGGCGGCGCCTTCGAGTATAGTCTGGATCATCCCGGACGCTTCTTCCGGCTTGCCGAATTTCTTTCCAACCGGAAAAACCGGCTGTTGAAAACATTCTATGGCGACATGGGTATCTTTGTCCGCAGGGATGTATTTTTTCGAAATGATGGATTTAAAGAAATCCCGCTGATGGAAGACCTGGATCTTTGTGTGCGCCTGAAAAAGTCAGGCAAAGTCGTCATCCTCCCTTACCGGATCACCACCTCGGCCCGGCGCTGGCTGGAAGAAGGCGTTGTTAAAAACATGCTCCGAAACTGGATCCTGCAAATTGCTTGGTCATGCGGGGCGGATCCGGAAAAACTGGCAAAATGGTACCGGTTCGGAAACAAAAAGATCTGAAACTGAATATATAAGACAAGATTTTAATCGATCCGTTTTATCGGATTCGTTCAGAAAAAACCACCTGGCTATAAAGCAGCACCGGCAGTATTATCTTTTCGCCGGGTTTAACTAAACCCATTCGGCACTTGTTATCAGTGATAAAAATGTTATGTATTTGTGATGAATTATAATAGTTTATCTGATTAATTTGAACCTGGCAGTACCGGTCGCGCGTTCCGCCTGACCAAACAGGGTTATCTGAATTCAATAACAGAATTTAAAAATTTTAATGAAGGAGGAAGAACGTGGATACCTACTACAACCCGGCAGATCTGGATAAATTCTCTGACATCGGAGAGGATGCACCTGAATTATGGAAAAAATTTTCCGACTGGTATGGGACGGCTTTTCAGGAGGGTGCCCTGTCCGAACGGGAAAAGGCGCTGATTGCCCTGGCGGTTTCCCATGCCATCCAGTGTCCATATTGCATTGATGCCTATTCGCAGGCCAGTCTGGAAAAAGGATCCAATCCGGAGCAGATGATGGAAGCCATCCACGTGGCCGCGGCCATCCGGGGCGGCGCCTCACTTGTGCACGGCGTTCAGATGAAAAACGTGGTAAAAAAGTTAGGATTTTAAGGAGAATTGGTATGAACGGAAAAGAAGGCGATTCATATAAAACATTCGACCGGTCCCTGGAAGACAGTGGTTTATTCCCGCTTGCCGCCACGGATATTTCGGTATTTCAAATAAACTTTGGGAAGCTATGCAACCAGGCCTGCCTGCATTGCCATGTGGAAGCCGGCCCGCAGAGAACCGAGAACATCAGCAAAGAAACGCTGGTTACCTGTCTGTCCATTCTGAAAAAATATGACATCCCCACTGTGGATATCACCGGGGGCGCTCCGGAGATGAATCCCCATTTCCGATGGTTTACCCGGGAGTGCACCGAGCTGGGAAAACAGGTGATGGTGCGGAGCAACCTGACGGTAATATTTGAACCGGGCATGGAAGATCTTCCCGAATTTTATGCCAGGAACCGGGTAGAACTTATTTCTTCCCTGCCTTACTTTCTGGAAAAGAGCGTGGACAGCCAGCGCGGCCGGGGGGTATTTCAAAAATCCATCCAGGCCCTGATTAAACTGAATTCCCTGGGCTATGGCATGGATAATTCGGATTTAATTCTCAACCTGGTTTATAATCCCAACGGCGCCTTTTTGCCACCTGCCCAGGGTGCGATTGAAAAGGATTTCAAACGGGAATTAAAAAACCGGTACGGCATATCCTTCAACAATCTCTTTACCATCACCAACATGCCTATTGGCCGGTTCAAGCATTTTCTGGAGCGGACCAACAATTACCAATCCTATCTGAACCGTTTGATCAATGCCTACAATCCCCAGGCCGCTGAAGGCGTGATGTGCCGCTACACCCTGTCCATCGGCTGGGATGGCACGATTTACGACTGCGATTTCAACCAGATGCTGGGACTGAACTGCGACCACGGCGCACCGGATCACATAAACAATTTTGATCTGGAAAAATTAAAATCCCGCCGGATCGTTACCGGGCTGCACTGTTATGGGTGCACAGCCGGCACCGGTTCGAGTTGTGGTGGTGTGGTGGTGGAGGATAATTAAAAACTATAATATTACAGAAATCTATTGAGAAAAGAATGAAACCAATTATCACCATATTTACCGGACTACTGGTTTTTCTGAACATTGCTTCCGGCACCGCTGCTGAATTCGACCATTCCAAATTCGATACCCTGCTGCAAAAATATGTGAGCAATGGACTGGTCAACTATCGGCAGATTAAAGCCAATCCGCGATTACTGGATGAATATCTGGCTCAGCTGGAAAATGTAAACCCCTCGGATTTCCAGACCTGGTCCCGAAATGAGCAAATAGCATTCTGGATCAATGCCTACAACGCCATCACCATCGAGGGAATTATCAGGAATTATCCGATTCAATGGGGCGGACTGCTGGCCCGGCTCCGTTTTCCACAAAACAGCATCCGGCAGATTTCGGATTTCTGGGATACTGTATTTATCCCGGTGATGGGGAAGGATATTACCCTGAATCAGATGGAGCACGATATTCTGCGCAAGGAGTTCGGGGATCCGCGGATTCATTTCGCCATCGTCTGCGCCTCGCTGGGCTGCCCGGAACTGGAAAGCCATGCTTTTACCGGGGATAGTCTGGACAAACAGTTGAACCAGGTAACCCGGAATTTCATCAATAATCCCGAGAAGGTTCGTCTGGATCGGGAAAGCGGAACGCTATATCTCTCTTCCATCTTCGACTGGTATAAAGAAGATTTCCCGGCCACATCAGATGCTCCGGAGCAGCTGGGAAAATATGATAAAGATGAACAAGGCGTCATTGAATTTATCCTGAAATATTTACCGGAAGCACAGCAGAACTACATTCTTGAAAATCAACCCTCAATCAAATATCTAAAATACGACTGGGCCTTGAATGAACAATCCTAACGCCCTAATACTTTTCCTGAAAGCACCGATCGCCGGACAGGTAAAAACCCGGCTGCAACCGGAGATGACGCCGGATGAGGCGATGAATTTGTACAAAGCCATGGTCGAGGACCTGATTGAGAAGTTGCGAAAAAGCAATAATTTTGAATTGATCCTGTCTTTCACTCCGGCCACTGCAGAAGAGTCACTGAGGGATTGGCTGGGTGATAAATTTCAATACCTTGCTCAAATCGGTGACGATCTTGGTCAGAGACTGCACAATGCTTTCCTGTGGTCTTTCTCCCAAAACTTCACCCGGGTAGTAGCGATTGGCAGTGACATCCCCGGGCTCCGGTTAAGCAACATCGAACAGGCTTTCTCATTGCTCAAAGAAAATGAGGTGGTTCTGGGTCCCTGTCTGGATGGCGGATATTATCTGATTGGCCTGAATAAACCACAGCCCGCCATATTTCGTGGGATCAACTGGAGCACTGACCAGGTTTTCGCACAGACCATGGCAAAGATCCTGGAAGAAGCCTTAACCGTTTCCCAACTCGATCCGCTTCCAGATGTTGATACTTACCGGGATGTTTTAGACCTCTGGCAGTTCCTGTGCGAATCAGGCACCGATCTTACCAGAGAGCATGAGAGAACCTATAAAATATTAAATGAGCTGTTTCGTCAACCGGTGGAAAAAACAAATGCCGATTAGCGATAAATCCAAAACGAATCTGGCCCGGCTGGCAATTCTGCTGGGAATCATCCTTGCGGTCTACCTTATCTTCAGGTTAACTCCACTTTCGCTTTCCGATTTCACCCCCACAAAGGTAAAAGATTTTATCCTGCAGTTCGGTATCTGGGGACCCGTCATTTTCATCCTGATCTATGCCCTGCGGGCGGTGGTACTGGTGATCCCGGTTGGAGTGATGTCCCTAGCCGGCGGGTTGGCTTACGGGAAATGGGTGGGTACGGTTTACATTTTAATTGGGGCAACCCTGGGTGCCTGTCTTTCGTTTGCCATCGCCCGGGCGCTGGGCCGAAAATTTATAGAGCAGTTCCGCTGGTTGCATAAGGGCCGGATAAAAACTTTCGATGAAAGCAGCGAAAAATATGGTTTCCGGCTTATTCTCTTTATCCGGCTTGTTCCATTGTTTCAGTACGATGCGGTAAACTTTGGCGCTGGTCTTTCCAAAATGCGTTTCCGGGATTTTGCCATCGGGTCTTTCATCGGCATGATCCCCGGCGGTTTTGTCAATGCCCTGCTGGGAAGCTCGCTCACCAACGTCTTATCAGCCCAATTCTTTATTGCCATCGGGCTGTTTATTCTGCTCATGTTTATCCCTGCAATTTACAAATTCATCAAAAAACGTCGGGGTCAAAAACCGGATTTACCGGGAATGGATTCGAAATCGGAAGAAAAGTAATTCGGAACTGATAACCTTACCCAGATGAAAATAATGGAAATTTTCAATGGCAAAATTTGACTATGATCTCATCGTTATCGGGGGTGGCTCGGCCGGCATCAGCTCGGCAATCCTGGGCATGAAACTGGGGAAGAAAGTCGCCCTGGTGGAAAAAAACAGGATCGGCGGGGACTGTACCTGGTATGGATGTGTCCCGAGCAAGGCGCTGATCAAAGTAAGCGAGGTGGCTCATAAAACCACCCATCTAAACGACTATGGGCTTCGACTGAATGAACCGGTCAAACCGGATACTTCGCAGGTAATGAACCATATCCGGTCGATCCGGGAACAGGTTTATCAGGAAGAAACCCCGGAAGTCTTCGAAAAAATGGGTATCGCAGTTTTTATCGGTTCACCGGAATTTTTGGATGCTTACCGGTTGAAGATCGGAGATAAATCCATCAGCGCAAAAAAATTTATCATCGCCACCGGATCCGGTCCGGTGGCACCTTCCATTGAAGGAATTGAAAACATTCCCTATCTAACCAATGAGACACTTTTCGATTTGGAGCAATTACCCGGATCCATGATTATTCTGGGTGGTGGACCCATCGGAAGCGAAATGGCCTCTGCCCTGAATCGGCTGGAGGTAAACATCACCCAAATCGAAAAAGGAGAGCGGATTCTTCCCCGGGAAGATCCGGAACTGGTGGAAATTCTGACCCAACGATTCAAACAGGAAGGGATTAACCTGCTCACCGGTAGTCAGGCCATCCGGCTGGAAAAAAGGGAAGACAAAATTGTTGTGACCATTAAGAATCTCCGGAACGAAAACCGGGAAATTGCTGCGGATAAAATCCTGATTGCAGTGGGCAGAAAACCGAATATCCGGGGACTTAACCTGGAAGCTGCCGGGGTGCAATACGGCGCCAGGGGAATCGGGACAAATCAACATCTCCGGACCAGCGCTAAAAACATTTATGCCTGCGGGGATGTGATCGGATCCTACCAGTTCAGCCATATTGCCGAATACCACGCCAGCATTGCCGTGCCGAATGCGGTTTTACCGCTGCCGGTTAAACGAAAGATAAATTATGATCATATCGTCTGGGCAACTTTTACCGATCCCGAATTTGCCCATGCCGGTCTCACCGAAGCGGAAGCGCGGGAAAAGTTTGGCGACCGGATCAAAATCTATCGCTTCCCTTATGAGAAAATCGATCGGGCCAAAACCGATCTTGCTATGACCGGGATGAGTAAATTTGTCTGCGATAAGCGGGGCCGGCTGCTGGGGATCCATATCATCGGAGAAAGGGCGGCGGACATCCTGCACGAGGCTCAGCTAGCCAAGAGTCTGGGAGTGCCGTTTCACAAGATCCAATCTATGATCCACATTTACCCCACCTACGGAGACGCCGTCAAGCGGCCGGCAGTGGCCGCCTATGCCGATAAACTGCAGAATAACTTCTTCATCAAATTGCTGAGGGCGGTGAAAAAGTAAATGGGCAAGTGCATCATCCGGGTTTGAATCATATATTCCTGCAAATGAGTATATCAAAGTAAGATGGATTCAAGCATGCCCAGACAAGCACTGATTACCGGAGCCTCAAGCGGGATCGGGGCCGAATTTGCCCGGCAGCTCGCCCGGGACGGCTACAACCTGATTCTGGTGGCCCGCCGGCGGGAGAAAATGGATATGCTTGCCCGGGAAATCCGGGAAACAAATGGAGTACAAGTTACCATACTACCCGCCGATTTGAGCCGGCTGGAAGATCTGGATCGCCTGGAAATCGAAGTAAGCAAAATGAATGTTGACATGCTGATCAACAATGCCGGCTTTGGCTTGAATCATGAATTCCGGAATAGTCCCACAGAGCGGCTCATCGATATGCTGCGGGTTCACCTGGAAGCCACTGTTCGACTCACTAAAGCCGTTCTGCCCAATATGCTGGAACGGAAACAGGGGACCATCATCAATGTAGCTTCAACATCAGCTTTTGCACCCGGTCCGGGGAGCGCCATCTACCCGGCCAGCAAGGCTTTCCTGGTTTCTTTTTCCCAGTCCCTGGCTCGGGAAGTCAGCGAAAACGGCATTAAGGTTCAGGGATTTTGTCCCGGATTTACCTATACCGAATTTCACGATACCCGGGAATATGAAAATTTCGACCGCTCAGTTGTTCCGGGATTTCTCTGGATGACGGCGGAAGAGGTGGTCAGTTTCTCCCTGAAATCATTATCTGGCCGGAAGGTAATCGTTATCCCCGGTTTTTGGAACCGGTTGGGCATTTCGTTGATCAATTTTCCCCTGACCAGACCTCTGTTCTGGAAAATATACCGGGACAGACGCAAGAAATTTCGCTGAAACAACACACTTAATTTATACCGGATAAATTTCGTTTTAAAATCAGGAATTGGCATATTCCTCAAATATCTTTCAGCAAATTGGTCTTTATTCCCTGTCTGATTTTTTATAAATTTTGGTATGGGGAGATTAAATAACTAGATGAGATTAGCATTGGAAACATGTGTGGTCCGCTCCTGGGAAAAATCGGATGCGCCATCGCTGGCGATTCATGCCAATAATTGGAAGATCTGGATAAATCTGCGCGACGCTTTTCCATTCCCCTATACCAAAGCTGATGCCCATAAATTCATCAAAATGGCCCGCTCCATGAAACCGGAAACTTACTTTGCCATCGAGGTGGATGGAGATGCGGTAGGGGCGATCGGTTTTGGCCTGCATCACGATGTGGAACGTGTTTCGGCGGAAATCGGGTACTGGCTTAGCGAGCAATACTGGGGTCGCGGCATCACCACCGAGGCTTTAAAAGCCCTGACCAAATACGCGATCACCGAGCACAACCTGACCCGGATTTATGCCGTACCGTTCGAGTGGAACACCGCCTCGTTCCGGGTTCTGGAAAAGGCTGGTTACCGGCTGGAATGCCGGATGAGAAAAAGCGCCATAAAAGAGGGAAAAATTGTGGACCAGTTACAATATGCCTATGTGGTGGGAGATGATTCCTGGTCTCAATCCCGACATTTTTGTGAAACGAAGATTCCGAGTTTGTTTTATGAATGATAAAAGGATCAAATCTGCATTCAACATAATACTGTTCTGTTTATTTGCAATCTTCATCTCCTGTGAGAAACAGCCGGAGCTACCAGTAACATCTCATCGCCTCAGTGACCGGGTTGTGGTGTTTGATTACCTGAATGTAAATGTGACCGCCATTGCGGGTTCCGATGGTCTGATCATTATCGATACCCAGCGCTCTCCGGAAATGATGCGTACTGTTCTGCAGCAGATCGAAAAGGCTTTCGCGTGTAAAGATATTTTATATGTTGTGAACACCCATGGCCATGCAGACCACTGCGGCGGGAACCAGATATTTCCGGATTCAATGATCGTGGGACATCAAAACTGCCCGGAATTCATGCGGCAATATCCGGCCAATACACCTCAGTCCCTCTGGTTTGCCAGAAACAATCTGGAGGAGCTTGAGAAACAGATTGAACAGTCAGATAAAAATTCAGCCGAGGCAGAAAATCTTCGGGCGGAATATAACACCCGGAAAAAACTGTTGAGGGATCTGGAAAGAAATTATCGGGTCACTCCACCAGGCATTACCTTTCAGGACAGCCTTGATTTAAAGGCAGGTAATGTAACTCTGAAATTATGGTATGCCGGAAACGCCCATACTACCAGTGATATCTTTATTTATGTTCCCGAGGAAAAACTGGCGTTTGTGGGGGATCTGTTCAACTCCGGGACAAGTATCGGTTTCCCGGTGAACCAGATCACCGATGTTCTACGAATTCTATCAGTGATGGATAAAATCGTCGCACAGCCTGCCGGGATCAAATACCTGATAACCGGCCACAGCGAAGTTCTATCAAAGAATGATTTTCTTTCGTTACGGGAGCACCTCAAAGAGCGCTATCAAAAACTTCAGGGGAAAAATTCCGCAGCAAAAAAACTGGGTCAATTCATCGAAGAGCGGGGCATCAGTCAGGCAGTCGCCGATAATCAGAAATCCGATTTTACCGAACAAAACGGATTTTACCTGCTGGAAGAAGAATTCAATACCCTTGGTTATCAGTTTTTAGGCCAGGGACTGATCGACGAAGCCATCACTGTATTCAAAACCGCTCTGGGGCATTTTCCTGAATCTGCTTTACTATATGATAATCTTGCCGAGTCATATTTAAAACAAAAACAAAATGCTCTGGCCATCGAGAATTACCAAAAGTCCCTGGAACTGATGCCATACAACCGCAATGCGGAAGAAATGCTGAAGTTTCTCGGGAGCCAAAAATAAACTGCTTCCTGATTTCCCATGAGATGATCTGGTTCATTTTTTATCCGTAACCTTTCCGGGGCAAATATCCGTATCTTTTAGAAAACAATTTATGTTGATGAAAAGGAGAGAAAAACATGTCCTTGTTTGCAAATAATCCGTTTTTGAAAAAATTGCTATACCTGCTCTTTTTTCCGGTGATGATTATCATGAGCTGCAGCAGCCAGGCCCTGTTGAATGATTTTTTTGGCATCGAAATGCCTCTGGATGAACAGGCCAGTTTTCAGATAAAATCCTATTCGGAGAAGAACGGGGCATCCTATACCAGTACCGCAGATATGGATAACCGCATCTTCGCCTGGGCCGAAATGGGTCGCGATGTCATTCACCTGCAGGTGATAAATGCATCGGATAAACAAATCCCCTTGAGCTATAACACCGACAAATTTATTCTGGAAACTACCGATCAGCAGAAATTTATTCTGAACAAGGGGAAGAACTTTAGTTATGCACCCAAAAAAAGGATTGAGCCGGGTGGCAAGATGGACTTCAAACTGGAACTTCCTTCAAAATTCTGGGACACGGTGGGCATGCGTAATGTACAATCGGAAAATGAAAATTACTCTTTCGATTTCTGGACTGGTTTAAATAAATTCGACTTCCTGAAAGAGAATGTGTCGCTGCTGGTGGCCGAATTAGGGGATTCCACAACTATCGTTTTAAAACCGGTCCCCAAGTCACCGGAAAAAACTTCCGGGAAGAAATAAGCGGATCAGTCTAAATAATACCAAACTTTTTAAGCTCAGTATCGATCTCCTGCCGGCCTGTTTCATCCGGTGAGCGAAGGGGCGAGCGGGGTGGACCACCATAAAAACCGGCCTGATCCAAAGCATATTTTAATCCGCCTATACCATAGATACCGGTAGTAAGCTGGTTTAACCGGATTACCTCCAGTTGCATTTCTCTGGCCATTTCGAATTCTTTATTCAGAATGTGCTGATATATTTGAATACACTGCCGGGGGGCAATATTGGCCAGGGCCAGAATACCGCCCACCGCGCCCATCATTAAACCAGCCATCAGCGTATTGGCCGATCCGGTGAGCAGTTGAAAATCCTTTAACCCAAGTGAGAGGATGGATTGCTGATAGGTCAGATTTCCCGAGCTGTCCTTGATCCCGATGATATTGGAATGCTGGGAAAGCCGGGCGATAACTCTCACCGGTATTTCCAGTCCGGTAAATTTGGGAACATTATACAGAATGACCGGCAGGGAGGAATCCTCAGCCACTTCCTGATAATATTTCAGGATGGAAGCGTCTTTCATGTCGTCTTTATAATAATGAGGAGTAACCAACAATACCGCATCTCCCCCAATCCGGCTGACTTCCCGGATAAAATTGAGCGTATTCCGGGTGGATTCCCGGCCGGCGCCAACGATGATCTTTCTGTCTTTGGACGTATGCTCTACTGTAGTTTCAACCACCTGAAGACTTTCCTGATCTGTCAGCATCACATTCTCGCCGTTTGAACCCAGCACCACATATCCAGCCAAATCATACTTATTCCATTTCTCAAGATTATCTGCCAGACGCTTCGGCGCCAATTCTTCTTTTTCTAAAGGGGTAACAACCGGAGGAAAAATACCTGCCAGAGATAACATATCTGCTCCTTATTTTGAGATAAATCTAAATAAACTTTACTTACCAGCCAAATTTATTTTAAGACAGAAAAACTGGATTTTTAGAATTTTTCACTCTAAATTCAATTCAAGTACAATCCGACTGGACATGGAAACGTTTTTTAATTCATCAATGGAGGATGTATGAAATATATTTTACTGTTCTTTTTTCTGTTTTTCACAATTTGGATTAATTCCTCACCAGTATTTTCACAGATGATTTCTGATGGAAATTTTAGCTATGAAATCTCTGTTCCATCCAGTGGATCGTATCAGGCATCTGTGAGAGCTTCCAAAGTAACACCTTCACCGGTTAACCCGGTTTCACCTCTTGCTTCTCAGTTTCCATTATTTGGTTTGGAAAATTTACCTCTCGGGTTCACTATTGAGGGTATTAATTTTGATGAAAATGCAGCTAATACGGGATATTATCAAATACCTCCCGATCCTATCGGCGCTGCTGGCCCCGATCATCTGGTATCCGTGGTAAATTCAACCATTGAATGGTTTACCAAAGCAGGGGTAACAGAAAACAGTCAAAGTTTACAGAGTTTTTTTAGTCCGGTTTCCCCTTTAACTCTAACTTTCGATCCCAAGGTGATTTATGATCAATATACGGATAGATTTGTGGTTGTCACTTTAGAGCAAGTTGAAGCGGGCACTAATCCGAACCCGGGAAATATCTCAAGAATTCTTCTTGCTGTATCGGATGACTCAGACCCAAACGGAACCTGGTATTTTCATGCCATTAATGCGAAAACAGTCATTTCCTCAGTGGAACGCTGGGCGGATTATCCGGGTTTTGCTGTTGATGAAGAGGCTATCTATGTCACCACCAATATGTTTGCCTTTGCAGGAGCTTCAACTACCACAAGTGCGGTTAGATTATGGATTATTAATAAGGGTCTGGGATCAGGTGGATTTTATGATGGCGGGACAGCTTCGGTAAACGTTTATAATCCCTATGCTGGTGGAGGAACTGCTACCACAACTCAACCAACTCATATTTTCGGCTCCAATTTCCCGTCCTCTGTGGGAACGTTCCTAGTATCCTACAGTGGGTTAACTAGCGGAGGAAATGAATTTGTTCAAGTCGTGCGTGTTGATAACCCACTAGGTTCACCTACATTTTCGCCACAGTACGTCAATATTGGAAATATTGAAGGGCCCTCTTTTCCGGCACTGCCCGACGCCCCACAATCAGGGACCGCAATCGGTATTGAGGTAAATGATCGACGGGCTTTGCATGCCGTCTGGCGAGACACCATGCTCTATCTTGTTGCTGAAATTTTACCAAACTCCGGTCCTGATGCTTCCCAAACGACCGCCCACTGGTGGAAACTAAATACCAGTAACCTGAATTCTATTAGCCTAAATGATCAGGGTAACGTAGGGGGTGAGGATATCGCTACCGGCACCTATACATTTTTTCCATCCATCGCTGTTGATAGTACCGGTAATATGGCCATTGGTTTTTCCGCTTCCGCATCAACAATTTATCCGGGTGCCTATTATACCGGGAGATTATCAACCGATCCACCTGGCACTGTACAGGGAAGTGAGGTTTTAAGAGCTGGTTTAGACTACTATATTCGGACCTTTGGAACCCCCGGTTTCGATAGAAACCGATGGGGAGATTATTCCGGTATTTCTGTAGATCCGGCCGACGGTTTGACCTTCTGGGTCTATAACGAATATGCTCTTACCAGAGGAACAGCTTTTGGCGGAGAAGACGGTCGCTGGGGAACCGCCTTTGGAAGTTTTGCTTTTACTGTTTCAGCCAACATAAAAGCCATTTTAGAGGGCCCTTTCAACGGTACCTCTATGTTAACATCGCTGCAGGATAATGGAGACTTACCTCTCACTCAACCTTATAACACTTCGCCCTGGAACTACGGTGGTGCTGAAAGCGTGACCAATATACCACCGAATATTGTTGACTGGGTATTGGTGGAATTGAGAACCGGCACTTCTGCATCAACAAGTATCAAAACCCGCGCAGCATTTTTGAAGGATGATGGTTCAATTGTTGATCTAGATGGAATAAGTCAGGTAAAATTTGTCGGAGTCGTTGCAGATGATTACTATCTGGTCGTCCGGCACCGTAATCACTTGCCCATAATGAGTGCAACTGCTCAATCTTTGAGTTATACAAGTTCTTTATTTGACTTTACTTCGGACATAAATAATGCTTATGGTTTAAATTCCATGGCTCCGCTCCAGGGTGGTCTGTTTGGTTTATGGGGAGGAGACGCCGATGCATCCGGGCTTATTGATGGAAATGACAGAACCATTACCTGGGATAACAGAAATTTCAACGGATACCAGAACAGTGATTGTGTATTAAGTGGCACTGTCGATGCGAATGATCGCAGTCTGGTTTGGAATAATCGAAATCAGATAACTAACGTGCCATAACAGGGGAAGGAGCATTGTAATGTTTATTAAAATGATACGAATATATTTATTTCTTTTATTTAGTTTTAATCTGATCTTTGGACAAAGTTTTGATGTAAGTGTCCAGAATCAGGTGGTAAACGGGAGTAATCTGACATTTGATCTTTATATAATTAATACCGGAACAGGCAATCTTTACCTGGCACACACCGATTTGGTGTTAGAGTTTAATTCTCTATATTTCACCAATCCTGTGATAGAAATTGTTAGTAGCGGCTTAACCGCAGACTATCTTATCGCAGGAGAGATTCTTGAGGGGAATCGGATAATCCTTAATGCATTAATGCCCACCATCGGAGATCAGAATCAATTTAATTCTAGAATTCAGTTAATTTCGAGCACTGGTATGGGAACCCTGATAGCCAGTTTAAGGATTAGTGGAATTACAAATCCATCGGGAACTTCGGGATTACAATGGAGAACGATTTCACCGAATAAAACCATTATCACCATGGTGCAAGATACAGATCCATGGACAACCACAGATCAATCTGCATTTGGAAACTACATTACTCCTGAGGATATAAGCCTGCCCGTGGAATTGAGTAGTTTCACTTTAAGAAACAGTGATAACGGTGTCCTAATTGAATGGAATACCCAAAGCGAATTTGAGAATGAAGGATTTGAATTATTCCGAAGAGATACCACAGAAGAAAACTATTATCTCATTTCATCTTATCAAACCGATCCGAGTCTGGTCGGTCTGGGTAATTCTACCAGTGGAAAGTCCTACTCTTATTTGGATAATAATGTTAATAATGGGATGACTTACTACTATAAACTGGTGGATGTGGACATAAACGGTAACCGGACTGAGCATGGACCGATAGAGATTTTGGTGGGTTCGGGTAGTAATAACAGTCTGGCCGGTATGGCAGCAGAACAATTCTATCTTTTCCCCAATTTCCCCAATCCATTTAATGCCGGAACATTCATTTCCTTCAATATTCCGGAACGGAAAACCGGAGATTTTAAAACTCGGGTGATGGTCTATAATATGGTGGGTGAGGAAGTCAGAACGCTCCTGAATGAGAATCTGGCTTCTGGGATTTACAAAATTTATTTGGATGGGAAGGATGCGCAGGGAAATCTGCTGGCCAGTGGTGTATATTTCTATGCCATACAATCGGGCGATTTCCGGCAGTACCGGAAAATGATCTTGCTAAAATAAACTGCTATTCCGCTTCCGATGTATCCGGCTCATCCAGAGGTGTGGTTTCGAACTTCCCCTCTTCCGTGCGGGTAAGTTTCTGCACCTTTTTCTCCGCTTCGGTGAGTTTGCTCTGGCAGAACTCCACCAATTTTATTCCCTCTTCATAAAGTTTAATGGATTCTTCCAAAGGAATGTCACCGCTTTCCAGGCTCTGACTGATTTCCTCCAGCCGGTTCATGGCCTGTTCAAAGGATTGACCCTTTTTCATTCACTTTCTCCCAGCATTTGAACCTGTGATAAAAATTGTCCTTTTGATAATTTCACCTGCACGATATCCAGCGTCTTCAATTGCTTTACATTCTTGACTACCTGCCCGTCTTTATAGCAAATGCTGTATCCCCTCCGCAGCACTTCCAGTGGACTTAAAGCCCGCAGCTGCTGCCGGATATTACTGATCCGCTGATTTTTCATTTCCAGCTGATGCAGCATGGCCACCGCGGTATTGCGGGAAATTTCATCCAGCCGTTGCATTTTTTGAAAAATAATATCCTCCGGACGCCGGAAGGCATAACTGCGCAAGATACTTTTTATCGCCTCGCGATATTGATCGATGCGCTGCTGAAGGCTGTTGGCAAATCGCTCCCGGTAGTACGCCATCACTCCCAGCAATTCCTGGCGATCCCGCACCACCATTTCTGCCGCTGCGGAGGGAGTGGGCGCCCTCCGGTCCGCCACAAAATCGGATATGGAAAAATCCACTTCATGACCCACTGCCGAGATTACCGGTAGTTTAGAGGTGTAAATTGCCCGGGCGACTTCTTCTTCATTAAAAGCCCAGAGATCCTCCAGTGAGCCACCGCCCCGGCCGACAATCAACACATCAACCTGTCCGTATTCATTAAAGTCCCGGATGGCCCGGGCAATTTCTCCGGCTGCGCCTTCGCCCTGCACCCGTACCGGCAAAAGAATTATCTGCACTGAAGGAAAGCGGCGGGAGACCACGCTGATAATGTCCCGGATGGCTGCTCCGGTCGGTGAGGTGATCACCCCAATCCGCTCCGGATAAAGCGGGATCGGTTTCTTGTGCGATTCTTCGAACAGACCCTCTTCCAACAATTTTTTCTTCAGCTGCTCGAAGGCCAACTGCAGATCACCTATACCGGCCGGCTGTAGTTGCTGAACGATAAGCTGGTAATTTCCACTTCGCTCATAGACCTGGACGTCCGCTTCCACTATCACTTTCAATCCGTCTTCCAGCCGGAAAAGCAATTCACCGGCTTTGAACCGCCACATGGCACAGCGAATCTGGGCACCCTCATCCTTTAAGGTAAAGTAGAGGTGACCGGATGAATGCTGTTTAAAATTGGAAATTTCCCCCTCCACCCACAAACGGGGAAAGCTAGTCTCCAGCACCTGCTTAATCTCGCGGGTCAGGCTGGTAACGGTGTAAATGTGTTTTTCCATAATGGGGAGTACAATCTGTTTTGAAAAAAACTGAACCGAATATTCACCCTAGGGCAAATATTCGGTTTCTAATGAAGGTTTTTATATCATACTATTTAGGTCCGCATGATACCAAAAAGTTCAAAACATCCACGGAAAAATTTATTATCGTAATTTCTTTTTATGCCGATTCTTGCGCAAGCGTTTTTTTCGCTTGTGCGTTGCCATTTTATGGCGTTTACGCTTCTTGCCACTTGGCATAGAATCACCTCCTATTCGAATGCCGTATTAGTTATCGGGTTTTGAATTCTTTACCTGTTCCATCATCTGTCGAGCAGTCTGGGCGGGACCGGATTCCGGTGCCACTTCAATGAGTTTTTCCCAGGCGCCCAGCATGCCGGACATATCGCCCTGCTGGGCGGAAACAACACCCAGATTGTATAAAGCATTGGCATGTTTGGGATCAACTTCCAGCGCTTTCTCAAAATAGTTCTTGGCTTCGGCAAGCCGTTGCATATTAAAATCACATACACCTGCATCCACCAAAACATCGGGATTTTTAGGATTTATTTCCAGGGCCTTTTCATAATAACCAATCGCCTCGTCAAAGCGCTGATTATCGAATAAAAAATTCCCCAAATCTACATTGGCCTGGGCATTATTCGGGCTTGCCTCGACCCGGCTCTTTAACTGATTAAACATATTCTGGTCAAAAACCGGGGCCTGCTGTTGCTGGGGCGCCGCTTCATTGGTGTGAATATGCGGATTCTCATTGCTTTTCGGCGCCAGGAAGCGGTAGCCGTAAAAACCAACAATTATCAAGGAAATAAGCGCGACCAGATAAATGATATTATAACCCTGCATACCGGTTTTTTTAGCCGGTGCAGGAGTTGCCTTCGCTGCATTTGTTTTGGGTTGTTTTACAGATTTTATGGCAGTCCCGCATTCCAGACAATATTTGGCTTTGCCGGTAATCGGGGTACCACACTTGGGACATTTAAGACTCATTTTCTACCAAACCACTCTTTATTAGTAAATTTTTATTGACACTTTGTTTAAAATTCTTTGCCGGGCGAAAAACCGGTACAAAACGATGGTCAACGGATACAATCTTGTTGGTCTTGGGATTTTTGACCAAGCGGGGCTGACGCTCCTTGACGTAGAAACTTCCGAATCCCCGGACTTCAATCCGGTCTCCTTCCTTCACCGAATCGATGATATTCGCCAGTAAACCATTCAGGATAATTTCTATATCAACTTTTGTCCAACCGGTCGCCTCCGCCATCCTGTTAACCAAATCGCTTTTGGTAACGGTCATGTTATCCTCCGAAAAAGTTTGAAATGTTACAAAGAAAACAATGGAAAAGCAACCGGTAGAAGAAAAAGAATAACCTGAAAATAAGGCCATCCGGAACAGTACTTACCCTATTGAATAATGTGCACAGGTTGATTCAGTTTAATCCGGCCGAGATTTTCATGGATCAGGTTTTGCCCGAAATAGACCTTCCCGTCCCTCAGGCGATATGTCGCCAGGGTTTTCAGTGGCTCCTTCCCACTTGCTCCGGTTTGCTGATCCACAGTGGTTATTTTACAACGGGAACAGGGCTTGACCACCCGGAAAGTGACCTTGCCAATCCGGATCTGCTTCCACTGATCTTCGGCATACGGTTCACAGCCTTCCACTACAATATTGGGGCGGAAACGATTCATCGGCAG
>CAYVKM010000056.1:23084-24604 GCA_964452045.1 uncultured Calditrichaceae bacterium | reverse complement strand
TATACCCCACTGAAACAATTTGACTTGGTAGATGGTATTTCGGGCTGGTTTTATGCACCTTATGATCTATACCAGACTTTACAAGGTTGGGCTTTCAATCTTGGAGAAGAGACAGGATTGGAACATTCTTTTACTGACATTGATGTCAAAAATGGCAGAACATATTACTATGCTGTTGTCTCCTATGATAAAGGTAATGAAGATACCGGAATTTTACCATCAGAATGCACAAAGCAAATAACCCAGTTGAATAGTGGCCAAGTTATTCTTGATATTAATACGGCGGTTGTCACTCCTACTAGGCCCAAGGCTGGTTATGTCAATCCATCAAAAACTGCCAATCTTGAGCATACGCTTGGAGAAGGATTTGGTAATGTCTCCTATGATATTCTTGATCCGACTGCTTTAACCGGTCACGACTATCAGGTGTATTTTTGGGATACTTCAAACGATGGTATTGATAATAATGGAAACTGGACTCTTGCCAATGATGTAGGAAAAGATGGAATTGCTAATACAGGTGATGAAGGTGAGGGTGATGGTAAACCAACTCTTGGTGAACCAAATTTTGATTATACCGATCCTGCAGAGCTGGAAGCGATCACTTCCCATTATGGAGTAAAGGACTTATATGAATACACCGAGGAATTTGTCGCACAGGACACTAATTATGTTGATCTCGATCGAACAAACCTTGACCCATTAAGCATCATTGTACGTGATGGTTTCGGAAATATTGTTGACTCTGTTAATTATGAGGTGGATTTTACTCGAGGCCGAATAAGAGGAACAACAGCAGGGTCTCTCACCAAACAAATGTACATTATCTCTTATCAGTATAATCCGGTTTATTTTAGTCCATACATGCAGGGAAGCCCCTGGATTGAACCTATCATTGATACGGATATATTTGATGGTATCACTTTAAATTTCAATAATAAGTGGAAAAGTGAATTGGATACGACTGCGTCCGGTTGGAATAATAGCAACATACTGTATTCCTTCTTACTTGTATTTGAACCTGTAAATTTTGGCCCTCCCTTTGGGATATTGCAACCGGTTTTGACACCTGCAAATTATGAAATAAGAATTTCTGATCAGGTTGTGGATACTACATCCGCGTATTTCCAGAGTGTTGGCGTAAATCCTGAACCACGAAAATTTGAAGTTGTTAATACATCAAATAATTATAAGGTTGAATTTATACATGATGATAGAAATCATAATTTATATCCGGATCCTTTAGAACCAATCTTCTTCCTGGAAAAAGATCCTGATGGTAATTATAGTATTTTTGGTTGGGAAGTAATTCTTAAACGGAGTGATCCCAACTATACCTATAATTATACTGGTGGTGAGGTTTTGTCTCTTAAAGTTAAATTTCCATTCAATAGATTTGATAAATTCGATTTTAAAACCGAACTACCAGAAATTGATCCTGGTTTAGAAAAGGAAGAAATTGATAATATTAATGTATATCCCAACCCCTATATCGTATCTCATGAGTTCGAACCGCCACT
>CAYVKM010000056.1:0-22984 GCA_964452045.1 uncultured Calditrichaceae bacterium | reverse complement strand
TGATAAATATTGAGGTATGGATATGAGCCATTCTTATAAAAAAATAGCAGTTATTATTATCCTTCTCATGTGTGTTCCTTTTGTTCTATTTAGTCAGGATAAAGTAGGAACATCTGCGGCACCTTTTCTGGGCATTAATATAGGCTCGGCGGCTACTGCTATGGGTGGTGCATATGTTTCGATGGCCAGAGATGCGTCTTCCCTTTACTGGAATCCCGGGGCTGTGTCTCGTATTGGAAACACCCAGTTAAGCTTCACTCATACTTCCTGGTTCGTAGAGACAAACTATAATTGGGGTGCAGTGGTATTAAACCTTGATGGAATTAATGCTTTTGGAATTAACCTTGCTATTTTAGACTATGGTGAGGAAGATGTTACGACGGTTCAAAATCCGGAAGGAAATGGTCAACGCTGGAGTGCACAGGATTTATATGCAGCACTTACCTATGCAAGAAACTTAACCGATCGATTTTCCATTGGGGGTTCAGTTAAATATATTCAGCAAAAAATTTATAATGAATCGGCCAGCGGGTATGCTATTGATATTGGATTGCTATATATCACTAGGTTTAATGGAATGCGTCTGGGTGTTAGTATTTCAAATTTTGGCACCGATATGAAAATGGATGGAAAGGATTTACTACATCCATATGACCAGGATCCAAATAATTTAGGGAACAATCCAACAATTACTTCAGAATTTAAAACAGAAAGCTGGCCGTTGCCTTTGTTTTATCGGGTTGGCGCCTCCATGGATATCGTAAAATTGGGTGAAACAGCTCTCTTACTTTCTACGGATGCGGTTGTACCGAGTGATAATTCAACAATAATAAATGTAGGTGGGGAACTTAACTGGAATAAAATCTTTTTTCTGCGTGCAGGATATAAATCTTTGTTTAGGCAAGATACTGAAGAAGGAATTGCAGCGGGTGTGGGTTTTAAGTACTTCGTCCCGGGTTTAGGGAAAATAAATGTGGATTACGCTTATAATGATTACGGGTTATTACAGGAAATTCATACCTTGGGATTTGGAATTTCTTTTTAAATAAAACAATCAGATTTAAAGATGTATAAATAATAATGAAAACCAAACAAAAAATGGAGGTTGTGTAATGAAAAAATTTACGGTAGTATGGTCAGTATTAATGATTTTGCTGGCCGTTAGTTTTCTGTCTGCCCAAACGGTAAATGTTACGTTTCGGGTAAACACGGCAACTGTCCCGGACACTATCGGGCCAAATGCTGTTGTTCAGGTCCGAGGTGGAACAGCTCCCCTTACCTGGGGAAACGATACAGGCGGACAGATGGTGAATATTGGTGGCGATTATTGGGAGGTTACTCTAGCATTTCCAACGAATAGCTCTACCGCCTATAAGTTCTTCGCTAACGCCACTGGTGATGGTACAGGAAATGGATGGGAAGAAGGTTCCGATCTCCAATTAACAATCGGAACAGCAGATACTACACTTCCCCTGCATTATTTCAGAATTGTTGGAACTGCGAATCCATTCGATCCACCCTATGTCCCAACAGATTCTTTTGATGTCTATTTCCGGGTAAATGTCCATGCATTTTCAGCTTTTGACCCCGCCACTCAAACCATGATGGTAAAAGGCGGAACATGGCCCGGAGCATGGGGAGATTTGACCTGGAATGGTGATAGTACGCTGGGTGCCCTTACTATGGAAACAACCACTAGTGGACAATTTGGATACGACGTAACTAAATTCTATTCCGGACGATTAAGAATCCCAAATGATTCAATTACGGTTGGCCAATCTATTCCCTATAAATTTGTCAGCGTGGACAAAAACACCCTTACTCCGGTCATTGAGTGGGAGAGTATTTCGGACAGAACATTTAATGTACCGGCAAATAAGGCCGACACCACCATACATTGGAAATGGTGGAATGATGTTCCGTATTTGGGTGCGATAGGTGAAGATACCGTTATGGTACAATTTAGAGCCGACCTAACACGGGCCATCAATGAAAATGGGTTTACACCAGGTGCTGATACTGTGATTGTCAGATGGGGTGACAATGGTACCGCCATTCAGGAAGAAGCAACTTTGGTCAAAGAGGGTCCTTTTGGAAATATTTATTCCGTTGAAGATACAGTTAAAAAGGTGGAACTAAATAAGGAATTACAATATAACTATTATGTTGTATTCAATGGAGTTGCAGATAGAGAACTTTTTTTCGATTTTTCTGATCCAAATCCGGTTCCTGCTTCGAAAGCTGAAAAGAGGAAATTATTAATACCCTCTCCTGTGCCAACCCAAACAGTTGTTGTAAATGATACGGTTAATAGTGATGTAGATAGTCATCGTCAACCGCGATTCAGAAATCAAACTGTACTTGTCAAAGATGTAACTGTTTATTGGGAAGTAGACCTTCGCCCACCCTATTATCAGATTTTACTTGATGGTGATACTCTAATTGATATCCAGGGATCACTTAATGTTGGACCAGCACAGTTAGATTCAATTTTTACCACCTGGGGAGTATACATGAATGGTTTGGCGACTGATGGCTGGACAACCTGGGGTTCCGAACTAAGAAATGCTCCTGGTAAAAAGATGTGGGATGATGGTGTAACTGGAGGCGATGTAACAGCAGGTGATTCTATTTATACTACAACGTGGTTTTATTCAGGTCCGGACAGCAATGATATTGTTGGCCAGGTATTTAAATTTGGTATTTATGGTGGTGACAATGAAGGTGGTCGTGGTGGTTTTGGCAATAACCATGTTGAGAATATAGTCGTACAAAATCCGGGAATTCCTGATCCTGAAGAAGTTACTATCTTTTCCCAATTTGGGTCAATTAATCCTTTATTCTACTCGAGATGGAATTTTGACCTTGGCATCGTTGGTATAGAAAATGATAACCCGGTGCAAGTTACCCAGACGCCACTGTTAGAGAGGAATTATCCAAATCCATTTAACCCTGTTACCACAATTAAATTTTCATTGCCCAGCGCGATGGATGTCAAATTAGAGATCTATAATGCTCTCGGACAGAAAGTAACAACCCTCATAAACGGTAAAAGTCGTGCTGGCCAGCATATTGTAAACTGGAATGGCATTGATAGTAAGGGTCGTGCTGTGGCAAGTGGGTTCTATTTCTGCCGCTTGACTACTGATAATTACACCAAGACAATGAAGATGCTGTTAATGAAATAGCTATTTTCTGGTAAGTCTCTTTAGAGTGGTGTTTTCTAGTCCTTGGAACAGGAAATCCCATCTTGTGGGTTTCCTGTTCTGATAATAAAAAATTAATTTGTATTTATCGGCCGCCATTGATCTCCCAGGTTTCCTATCCATAATAAGTAATTAAATTGGGTGATTTAATTGGTATAATTGATCATTTTAATTCTCAATAAAAGGATTTAGCATTTTTTTTTGTCTAATTTTATAGTTTATAATAAGCACTTTATTGATTTACAATTCTAAGCAATGAAAAATAGTCGAAACCATTCAAGTACAAAAATTTCTAAATCTATATCAACGAATCCTGATTCAGTAAAAAAAAGATTAAGTTCTGATAAAAAGGAACTTGGATCTACCAAAAAAAAGTTTTTTAGATTTTTTACCTTGCTGCTTCCGTTGTTTTTCTTTGTCTTAATTGAAATTGTTTTACGCATTTTTGGATATGGGGGGAATCTTGATTTATTTATTAGTGCAACGGATGAATATGCAAAATACAAGAAGTGTAATCCGTTAGTTGCACGTCGATTCTTTTCTCAACAATCTGAAATACCAACACCGAGAAATGATTTATTTTTAAAGAAAAAACCTGATAATGGATATAGAATATTTGTTTTAGGTGGATCGACAGCAGCTGGTTATCCGTATGGTGAAAATATTATGTTTTCGAGGATATTGAATCAAAGATTATCTGACGTTTTCCCTGATAAATATATTGAGGTAATAAATACCGCTATTACAGCTGTTAATTCGTATACAATATTAGATTTTATTGATGAAGTTTTAGGCAACGATCCTGATGCGATTTTAATTTATGCTGGTCATAACGAATTTTATGGAGCTTTAGGTGTTGCTTCAGCAGAATCTTTTGGTAAAACCCGTTGGGTAGTAAAATTATATTTAAAGTTAAATCAATTTAAGACCTTCAGGCTTCTGCGAAATATTGTTAGTGCATTGCGTCATAAAGTTTCTAGTGTTTGGAACCATACATCTGTGATTGGATCAAATGCTACCTTAATGGAAAGAATAGTTTCCGATCAAAATATCCCCTTTGAGAGTCCAATTTATGAATTAGGTAAAAAGCAGTTCAAAAAAAATCTCCAGGAGATTTTAAGTAAAGCAGAAAAAGCAAACGTACCTGTGTTAATCAGTGATTTGGTCTCAAATATTAAAAGCCAAACTCCTTTTGTTTCTGTCAAAACCAATGAATTTCCAGGGGCTCAAGATGTTTTTCGAACTGCAGAAAATTTAGAAAAGCAAAATTTGTATGAGCAGGCAAAAACAAGTTACTACTTTGCTAAAGATTTGGATGCGCTCCGTTTTCGTGCCTCGGAAGAGTTTAATGCCATAATTAAAGAAGTCTGCCAGGAATACGGCATGTATTTGGTCCCGATGCAAAACCATTATGAGAACGCGTCCGCTCATAATTTGATTGGTGAAAATTTGATGCTTGAACATTTACATCCGAATATTGATGGCTACTTTCTGATGGCAGATTGTTTTTTTGAGACGATGAAAAAATACCATTTAATCTCTGAAAAATGGGATGGGAGTAAAATAAAAATCTCCCGTGTTTATAGATATAAATGGGGACTAACTGAATTGGATAGTATTTACGGGGATATACGAATTCGCATATTAAAAAGCGGTTGGCCTTTTAAACCTAAATCAGAAATAAACACTTTTTTCTCTGATTTTAAGCCAAACTCTGAAGTCGAGAAATTAGCGCTTAAAATCTGGACTGATAAAAACTTTACCCTTGAACACGGGCATGTTGAATTAGCTGAATATTATGAAAAAAATAAAGAATATGACAGAGCACTTAATGAGTATCGGGCTCTTATGTATTTGACCCCGCTTAATAATTCTCCTTTTCTGAGAGCAGCTGATCTTTTAATTAAATCAGGTCATTTAAATTCTGCTTTGCCAATTTTATTTAAATCACTAAAACTTGAACAGACGATGTTCGCAAATAAATGGATAGGCCAAATCTTACTTAAGAATAATCAGGTCAAAGAGGCAATTCCTTATCTTGAAAAAGCATATCGTTTCAGTAATAATGATCCTCAACTGCTTTATAATTTAAGCGGTGCATATGCACTGAATTCACAATATAGTGAGGCAAAAAGTATTTTAAATATATTATATGAAGTAAATCCTGGATTTCCCGAGGCAGATATACTGAAAAACCAGTTGAATCAAATATTAAACAATCAAAACTGATATGTAGAAACAATCTAAATCTTCTCAAAAAGCTCGAAATTTTATTGAATTGGAGATGAGTGATGACCATTCTCGATTACACAATTGTGATTGTCTACTTGATCAGCATGGTAGGAATTGGGGTCTATTTTCAGCGAAAGGCATCAGCCGGTATTGACTCTTATTTTTTGGGAGACCGGGGAATTCCTTGGTGGGCCCTGGGTGCTTCCGGGATGTCTTCCAACCTGGATGTGAGCGGGACCATGATAAACACGGCTTTTGTTTTTGCCCTTGGTGCCTCCGGATTCTTCATTGAAATCCGTGGCGGTGTAACCTTAATTATGGCCTTTTTAATGATTTTCCAGGGGAAGTGGAATCGCCGTGCCCTGGTTATGACCCTGGCCGAGTGGATGCATTTCCGTTTTGGCAAAGAAAAACAGGGAGACGTCGCACGTCTGATTGCAGCTATTTCGATCATTATTGTAACCATTGCCATGATCACCTATTTTGCCATCGGATCGGGAAAGTTTATTGGTGAATTTTTAGGTATCCCATCCTTCCTCGGATTATCCTCCGAATTCTGGGCGGCCACCCTGATGATTTTCCTGGCTATGATCTATACCGTCGCCAGTGGTCTTTATGGCGTTGTCTGGACAGATGTTTTTCAGGGAACTCTTATCTTTATGGTTCTTGTCTATATTTGCAGCCTGGTCTTTATAAAGTTTGATCTTCCCGAGGTTTTCAATGTGTCGGTTCCATTACGGGAAGGGGGTTTCATGTCGATCCAGACAACCAAGGAAGCCTGGACCAGCATGATTCCTCACTGGAAATTAGACATGCCAGCGGGATCTACCTATTCTATCTATAATCTCTTTGGTATTGCCATTTTATTTTATCTCATTAAAGTGACGATAGAAGGAAGTGGTGGTACCAGTCAATATATGATTCAGCGCTTTTTCGCTTCCCGAAGTGATCGAGAATCCGGATTACTTTCGTTATTCTGGACCTTTCTGCTTTCATTCCGCTGGCCCTTTATTGCCGCTATTGCCATTATGGGGGTGGTTGTGGGTAATATCCAGGATCCCGAAAAAGTAATGCCGATTGTGATCAATGAGATGGTACCCATTGGCATCAAAGGTCTGCTGGTAGCCGGTTTGATGGCGGCGGCCATGTCCACCTTCGATTCCACGGTTAATGCCGGGGCAGCCTACTGGGTCAAGGATATTTACCAGACCTATCTTAATCCGAAAGCTACGGAAAAACAGTTATTGCGGCATAGCCGCTGGTCGTCAATCATCATTGTCGTCTTGGGTTTACTTTTTACCCTTGCCATTCGAAATATTAATGAAATCTGGGGGTGGATCACCTCCAGCCTGGGGGCGGGATTACTTATTCCCACGCTTGCCCGCTGGTACTGGTGGCGAATGAATGGGTATGGTTTTGCTGCTGGTACCGTAGCCGGCATGGTTGCTGCGGTTATCCAGCGTATCTTTTTGCCGGCCATACCGGAATATTATGCCTTCATTATTGCTACCACTTCTTCTCTGCTGGGAATGGTTATCGGTACATATTTATCTAAACCAACTCCAGATTCGGTTCTGCTTGAATTTTACAAACGAACCCGTCCTTTCGGTTTCTGGAAACCGGTCAGGCAAAAATTGGCAGCCGAAAAATTGGAAGAGATTAACAAGGAAAATCGGCGGGATATTTTATCGACCTTTTTTGCAGTCCCCTGGCAGGTAGTATTGTTCCTTACCGGGATGGCTGTTATCATGAAACGATGGGACGAATTCGCCTGGTTATTGGTGCTGTTAGTTGCGCTTTCCACGGGGTTGTATTTTAACTGGTTCCGGCATCTCTCACAAGAGGTGCATGTCGATTAATTTTATTAGATATTATGAAAAAAAAAATTAAATTTTTTATACTGTTTTTTTTTCTGCTGTTATTTTCCTTTTTTTCGTGCACTTCGAAAACACCGGATAAAAAAATTATTATATGGACATCTCTCCGGCCGGTAGAAAGAGATTTCCTGCAGAAGAAGCTGGATAAATTTGGCCGAAAATATTCGGATTACCAGTTTACCCAATTGTTTTATTCCCCCGAAGAGTTAAGAACCAATTTCATCATTTCAGCTCTCGCTGGAAAAGGGCCGGCATTGATCCATTGTGCCAGTGATTATATCGGTCCCCTTTCCGAACTAAAGGTTATTAAATCCCTCAATAATCTTTTTTCGAACACATTTTTGGATAGTTTTATTGCGAAACCATTTCCGGCGAATACCGTTTTTGAGGGGAATCTCTATCAGATTGCCGACCGGGTAGGGAACCATTTATGCCTGGTTTACAATAAAGATCTTATCGATCCACCGCCGCAGACCATGTCTGAGCTTATAAAAATAGGACCGACATTGGTTCGGGACACTAATGGAGACGGGCGGCCGGATACCTATGCGCTGGCCTGGAATTATACCGAACCTGCCTTTGCCGTTCCCTTCATCGGGGGCTATGGAGGATGGGTAGTAGACCAGAATCGACATCCGACCCTGGATACCGAACCGGTTATAAAGGCAGCTCAGCTAATTTATGATCTGGCCAATAAGTACAAAATTATTCCCAAGGAAAGTGATTATGAAACTGCCAATGCGCTGTTTCTGGATCGACGGGTAGCCATGATCATCAACGGTCCCTGGTCCTGGGGAACCTATCTAAAGCAAGGCATCAGGATGGGATTGGCCCGCATCCCTAAAATTGATGAAACCAATTTATGGCCGACCCCGATGGTTTTTCCCATGGGTTACTGCTTTAATGCCAATCTGCAGGGAGAGAAACTAAAAGTGGTGATCGATCTGGTTCATTATCTGACCCAGCCGGTCATTGAGCTGGAATTTGCTTATCAGTTCAATATTATTCCCTCGCAACAGAGTGCCATCCGAGACCCGAAATTGAATGAAAATAAGCTATTCCGGAGCGCCTTAGATCAAATGATGGTTGGCAGACCGATGCCGGTTTTTACCGAAATGCGCTGGATTTGGGATGCCATGCGCCCGGCATATCAAGGAATTTTTACTGATCAGATTTCTCCGGTTGATGCGGCAGCTGAAATGCAGAGATTGGCAGAAAAGCTAATTGCGGAAAACAGATAGGTCAAATTTGGATTGCGGAATTCGGATTCATGATTTTTAAAAGAAATTAATAAGAGGATGTATGATTTGGATAAAGAAGAGTTGAAGTTTAGAGCCAAGGAATTTTTATAAAATGAAATCTGCAATCCGAAATCAGAAGTCGAAAATTGATAGATCGGGAAAAGGTAACCGTTTGGCCTATTTGTACACTTCTCCCGCACTTATCATCATGAGCCTAGTCGTTCTGTATCCGTTCGTTTACAATGTGGTCATTTCCTTCTCAAATATGAATCTATCCCATTTTCTGGATTGGCGGTTAAAAGGACCTCAAAATTATTATGATGTTTTATCTGACCACCAATTCTGGTACTTCTTATACAAAACAGTTCTCTGGACAGTTATTAACCTGGTTTTCCATGTGGGTATCGGGGTGTACCTGGCTCTCTTACTTAACAAGGATTTAAAGGGAAAAACCATATATCGTACCCTGCTCATTCTTCCCTGGGCGGTCCCCCAGTATATCACCGCCCTTACCTGGCGGGGAATGTTTAATTCCGAGTATGGTGCCATAAATTTGCTGACCGAACAATTTCTTGGATTTCAGATTCCCTGGCTCTCAACTGAGTGGGGGGCTTTTACAGCCTGTCTCATAACTAATATCTGGTTGGGATTCCCGTTTATGATGATCATTGCCCTGGGCGGTTTGCAGAGTATTCCCAATGAACTGTATGAGGCGGCCGATATGGATGGTGCTAATACCTGGCATAAATTCCGCAATATTACCGTTCCGCTGTTAAAACCGGTAATGGTGCCAGCGATTACCCTGGGAGTGATCTGGACCTTCAATAATTTTAATGTGGTCTGGCTGGTGAGTAATGGGGGAGAACCTTCGGATACCACCCATATTCTGGTTAGCTGGGTGTATAAGTCCGCTTTTACTTATTTCCGGATGGGATATGCGGCCGCATTTTCTATGATAATATTTGCCATCCTGTTTGTCTTTAGCTGGCGCTTTATCAAGAGAACCAAAGCAACCGAAAACGTCTATGCCTGATTGAGCAAACGAGGGAAAGAAAGTAATGCCGAAAAAACCACGCGATCTTACATTTAAAGGGAAAATAGGCGCCCACATTGTACTGGTCCTTTTTACCCTGTTCGCCATTTATCCGGTTTTGCGGGTTATTTCTATTTCGTTAAGACCGGGAGATCGTCTGTTAACCAAATCCCTGGCCATAATCCCAGCCAATGCCAGTTTGGCATCATATTATAAACTGTTTTTTGAAGAGCCGTTTCTGCGCTGGATGATGAATAGTCTGGTAATTTCTTTCGCTGTAACTGTGGTGGGAGTTGCTCTCGCGGCCACGGCCGGTTATGCTTTTTCCCGCTATCAATTCCGGGGGAGGAATTTTTCGTTGATCGGATTAATCACTACCCAGATGTTTCCGGTAACCATGCTATTGCTGCCACTTTTCATTATGCTCATCAAACTTGGATTGTATGATTCCTATTTCGGATTGATTATCGCTTATTCTGCCACAGCACTGCCATTTACCGTCTGGCAAATGAAAGGCTATTACGATACCATTCCATACAGCCTGGAAGAAGCAGCCATGATCGATGGGGCAAGTCCATTTTATGCTTTTTACCGGATTGTGTTACCGTTAGCATTGCCGGCCCTGGCCATAACCGCACTGTTTTCGTTTATGGCGGCGTGGTCGGAATACCTGGTGGCCGCGGTATTGTTACAGAATCGCAGCCTGTTTACTCTGCCGCTGGGTCTGAAGTTGTTTCAGTCCAATATGGAAGTGGCCTGGGGATTGTATTCAGCCGGTGCTGTAATCGTCAGTATTCCGGTAGTGGTTATTTTTATCCTTTTGAGCCGCTGGTTAATTTCCGGTCTAACGCTTGGAAGTGTGAAAGGATAGCTTGAATAGGAAATTAGAAAGGTGATAAATAGGAACAGGTTTTAACAAATAATGATGGATCTAAATTTTACATCTTTTCAAAAAGGAGTTTTGAATGGATCTTGATAAGATTGCCCGGAAAATGTGCGATCTTGGCTTTACCAAGTACGAAGCAAAAGCTTACGTATCGCTGTTACATGATTACCCGGTCACCCGCTATGAGTTGAGTAAAAACAGTGGTGTACCGCGGTCTGCCATTTACGAAGCCATCCGGCGGCTGGAATCCTGGGGAGCGGTGAGCGTCATTTCCACCAATCCGGAAAAATACCTCCCCCTTCCACCGGAACAGTTTGTGAAGATGTTGGAACAGCGCTACCAGCAAAAGATAGATGTGTTTCAGGAAAGTCTCTCGGAAATGGAAACCAATATTGAACCGGAACAGCTCTGGAATCTTTCCGGATATAACAATCTCATTTCCAAGGCAAACGATATGATAAAAGAAGCAAACAGTGAATTATACCTTTCCGCTTGGAGAAGCGAAATCCTGGAAATCGAGAAAGAACTTCAGGAGGCTGAAAAACGGGGTATAAAAATAGTCTTATTTTCCTTCACTAATGCTCCAAAAATCGGTCATGTATTCAGTTATGAACTGAATGAAACTGAGCTGGAAAAGGTATGGGATCATAAAATTATTCTGGTACGGGATCATGAGGAATTGCTGATGGGAGAAGCTAACCGGACCATCCAGCGAAAGGCGGCCTGGACCATGAATAAGGCTATCGTTCAGATTGCGGAAAATCATATCGTTCTGGATATTACCCTATATGGAATACGAGCAGGTATGGATGTGAGCGATGTGGTTATTGAAACCCATCCGGGTGAGTTTGAACTGCTAAGTAAGCTGCTGCAGGAAAAGTTTCCCGAGAGACCGCTGCTTGATTTAGATTTCTCGAAACCGCAAAATCATCACAATCTGGAACCGAATCAGTTGATCGAACCATAAAATAAAATAGAGAGAAAATTAAATTTTCAGTTTGATGATGGTTTCACTTTATCTGGTGCTTTATTATTCGAAAAAACACGGTTCAGGCGAACCTTTAAAGGACTACAGTTCAGTTCAATTGCCTCAGCCACCTGATTGGGCAAGAAGTGGTGTTCTTTATCAAATCTTTCCCCGCGCATTTTCCAGGGAAGGGACATTTCGGGCAATCCAGGATAAACTCAAACATATCAAAAAGCTGGGAGTGAATATTATCTGGTTAATGCCCATATACCTAATTGGAAAAAAAGGGCGAAAGGGAAAGCTGGGTAGCCCTTATTCTGTTCGGGATTTGCTTCAAATCAATCCGGATTATGGCACTGAAGTAGATTTTGCCAGTCTGATTAAGAGCATTCACGAGCAGGGAATGAAGATTATTCTGGATATTGTACCTAATCACGGATCGAATGATCATGTGATGATGGTAGAGCATCCATACTGGTTTAGCCTGAATGTGGAGGGTGAGTTTAGTCGGAAGGATTTGGAGTGGAGTGATGTAACCGATTACAATTATAACGATCCCGGATTACATGAATATATCCTGGATGCGTTGCTCTATTGGATTCGGGAATTTGATATCGATGGATACCGCTGCGACGTGGCCGGAATGGTACCCTATGATTTTTGGCAGGAAGCGCTGGCAAAATTGAGAGCGATAAAAAATGATATTTATCTGTTGGCCGAATGGGAAGACCCGGAAATTTTAATGGCCGGCTTTCATTCGGATTATGGCTGGACCGAGTATCATTGCTTGCAGGATATCCGAAAAGGGAAAAAGAAAAACTCTACCATTACTGAGCTCATTCATCAGCGGGATGGTAAATATCCTAAAAATGCTTTACCCATGCGTTTTCTGGAAAATCATGATGAAGAAAGGTCTCTGTCCCAGTTTGGGCCTGAAGCAATTGAGGCTTATGCCACCCTGCTTTTTACTCTACCGGGTATTCCTTTGATTTATGCCGGACAGGAGATGGGTGAGGTGAAAAAACCATCCTTGTTCGAAAAATCGGAATTGGATTGGGATTTAGCGAATGGAAATTTATTTAGAATGTATCGGGCTCTAATTCAATTAAGAAAAAAATATTCCTGTTTTACCCGGGGTGAATATATCCCCCTAAAAATTTCGTCGAGAATTGGAAAGGCTGGTGCTTTTGTCCGTGAAAACCAATATTCTGTAGCTTTAATTGTGACAAATTTGAATCGAGATTTAATAAGAAATGCTACAATTAAAATACCTTCTGCGTTGGGGAACCGCTGGAAAGATTTAACATTCATTAATTATAAAGATTCAAATGATACCGTTAATTTTGATAGAGTTTATTTTGGAATATTGCCAGGTTTTTCAACATTAGTTTATGTGATGAGAAGATAAATTTTATTAATTTTTGATAAAAAAACCTAAGGGATAAAAATGAAATTAACATTAACAATTGTTTTTATTTTGTCTATTTCGATGACAATATTGGGACAGGTTTCCTCTTTACCGGTTTACGCAACAGAAAACGATTCAATTGTTGTCTATTTTGACGCAACTCGAGGTGATTCGGGTTTAATGGGATATACAGGTGATGTGTGGGCGCATACTGGCGTAATAACTAATTATAGTACAAATCCGAGTGATTGGAAACATGTAATAGCTCCCTGGAATGTAAACTTGCCAAAAGCACAACTTACCCGTCTAAGCACCGATCATTATAAACTGGTGATAGGTCATCCTAGAGAATATTACAACGTAACAGATCCTTCTGAAAAAATTTTACAGTTGGCATTTGTCTTTAGAAATTATAATGGAACGGTAACCGGAAGAGCAGCCGGTGGTGCGGATATTTTTCTTGATTTGTATGATCCCGGATTAACAATTGTTATTGTTGAACCTTTTGTAGATCTTTCTTTAGGGGATCCCCGGCGGGCTCCTGTTTTTGTCGATGAAGATGACACAGTTCATGTCTTGGCTACTGCTGCTACCATTGGAACAGAAATCCTGTCCTTGGAATTATTTATAAATAATAACCTTGTCTCACAAGTGGTTGGTGATACTATCTCTTATGATTTCTTTTCAGTAAATTATAATTCAGGTTATCAGGAATTAAAAATTGTTGGTGAAGATACTGCGGGTGTTACAGATACCACTCAGTTTTTCATAATGAAGAATCCGCAGGTTGTCAATGCGTCGGTTCCGGCAGGGATAGTGGACGGCATCAATTATTTGAGTAATACTTCGGTAGCGCTTTCTTTGTTTGCTCCCTATAAAAGTTTTGTTTATGTGGTCGGGGATTTTAATGATTGGAAGGTAGATACATTATATTTTATGAAACGAGAAGAGGTAAATCCCGATAGCGTACGATACTGGATAGCCATTGAAGGACTGACTCCGGGAGAAGAATATGCCTTTCAGTACCTTGTTGACGGAAAGATTCGAATTGCAGATCCTTATAGTGATAAAATATTAGATCCCTGGAATGATCAATATATACCCTCAAATATTTACCCGAATCTCAAACAATATCCTGATGGGAAAACAAAGGAACCAGTCTCAGTTTTACAGACAGATCAGATGCCCTTTACCTGGGTAAATTCAGACACCTTTCAACGTCCGGAGAAAAAGGATCTTGTTATCTACGAACTTCTTGTCCGTGATTTTTTAGACAAGCACGATTTTACGACCTTGATGGATACACTTACATATTTTAAAAGACTTGGTGTTAATGCAATCGAATTAATGCCAGTTAATGAATTTGAGGGGAACTCCAGTTGGGGATACAATCCTTCTTTTTATTTTGCTCCCGATAAATATTATGGTCCCAAAAATAACTTCAAGGCTTTTATCGATGAGTCTCACAAACAAGGTATTTCGGTAATTATGGACATGGTTTTAAACCACTCTTATGGTCAATCGCCGTTGGTAAGGCTTTATTGGGATCCCCAGAATAATCGACCTTCGGCGCAGAATCCCTGGTATAATCAGGTTTCGCCCAATCCTGTTTTTGCCTGGGGTTACGATTTTAACCACCAGAGTGAGGCAACCAAGATTTTTGTGGACCGTGTGAATCATTATTGGTTGTCAGAATACAAAATCGATGGATTCCGCTTCGATTTTACCAAAGGTTTCACCAATACTCCCGGAGATGGGTGGGCCTATGATCCCCAACGTATTTCAATTTTAGAACGTATGGCAAACAAAATTTGGGAATTTGATACCACTGCTTATGTGATTCTTGAACATTTTACGGACAACAGTGAAGAAAAGATATTAGCAGAATACAGTTATGGTATGATGCTTTGGGGTAATATGAATTATAATTATAATCAAGCCACTATGGGCTATAATACCAATAATGAATCAGATTTTTCATGGGGTTATTATGGAACACGTAATTGGACAAAACCGCATTTGGTAACTTACATGGAAAGCCATGACGAAGAGCGATTAATGTACAAAAATATAACCTGGGGAAATAGCAGCGGAAGTTATAATATTAAAGATACTACAACAGCGATTCAGCGAATTAAAATGGCAGGAGCCTTTTTCTTTACCTATCCTGGTCCTAAGATGATCTGGCAATTCAGTGATTTGGGCTATGACTATTCTATCGATTATAATGGACGTATAGGTGAAAAGCCAATCAGGTGGGATTACCTCGAACAAGATCGTCGAGAAAAATTATTCAAAACATTTGCCGCCCTAATAAAATTAAGAAGGGAAAACGAAGTTTTTCGAAGTCCGCAAACTCAAGTGGATTTGTGGTTGAATGACCAGAATGGTCGTAAAAGAATAAGGCTAATCCATTCAAGTATGAATGTCTCTATCATCGGTAATTTTGGTGTGGTGTCGCAAGATGTTAATCCAAACTTAATTCATCCGGGTTGGTGGTATGACTTTTTTTCCGGCGATAGTTTTGCGGTCAGTGGTTCAAGCCAACCGGTTAACCTTCAACCAGGGGAGTTTCATATTTACACTGATATTAGACTTGAAACACCGGAACCCGGTCTGGTAACAAATATAACCAACGACTCTGAAATAGTGCCACTTTCATATAGATTATCACAGAACTATCCTAATCCCTTTAATCCTTCCACCAATATTCAGTTTGAGTTACCTCGGCTGAGCAAAGTAAATTTGGTTATTTTCGATCTGCTGGGTAGGAAGGTAAAAACACTGGTGGATAAATCCGTCGCGCCCGGTAAGTATGAAGTACAGTGGGATGGTCGAAATGAAAATGGCGTCCCGGTTTCCAGCGGGATTTACATCCTGCATTTCCGGGCCGGTAAATTTGAACAGAACAGGCGGATTATCCTATTGAAATAAAACGAGAATCCCCCCCAAGATTGGGGGGATTTTTTTAAGAATTAAAACTATCCAAGACCCGGGCAAGATTGGTCAAAATATTTTCACTCCATTATTCTGTATAATAATTTCCATTCCCTAATTAATCTTCAGGCTTTTCTGACGACTGCTCTTCCTGTTTCTTCCCGGTTTTCATCTCCACAATCTGCCTGACCGCATTTTTCTTTTCCTTATCATAAAATAAATCTGTTGCTCCCAGCATGGTTGTAGTGAGGCTTCCGCCACCTTTTCTTAATTTTCTTGAGATACGAATGAAAAGGTATATGGCGGCTATGAGCAGAAAAAAGGCTAACAGGATTTCTGTCATATCTCTATTGATCTTTTTGTCTTATTCTAAACTACTTTATTCGTGTTATTTCTTCTCTGTTTTCACCACCCAGCGAGGAGCCGAATCGATTGTTTGCCGGAGAATGAGATTGATTTGAGCGGCATGGTGCTGGACGTGCCGCATGTTGTATAGGAGCAGTCCGGCAAAGCTCAGCTCAATTCGTCCTAACTTGAAGCGTTGCTGGGCTTTTTTATCAGTAAGCGACTTGATGGCTTCCCGGCACTTCTTTCGGCCATGCTCGAAATATTTTTTCAGCTCGTCCTTGCTATATACTCTCTCCGGGAGTAGTCCGGCTGGGTCTAATTCACTCAGGGTAAATGGAGCGGGAGGTGCAAAATTTTCCACCGAATCCGATAAGTACAGGTCGAGCCAGAACAGGGTATGGTATACTAAATACCAGACTCCCGGCCGCCGGGAACGGTCGCTCCACAACCCGTCGGGACAGGCAAGCATAGCATTTTCCAGCATATCGATACTGGCTCCAAATTGCTGCCAGAGAATTTCTTTCCAGCTATTGTCCATATCAGATCCTTTATGATAATAGAAGAGTTTTTCGATAGTTAAAAAACTAATGATTAAGTTAATATATCAATTCTACCGCACACAATGAAAAAATGGAGGGTGAATAATCGAATTCACTTTCCAGAATTTCCTCTGTATAAATTGCTCTCTTATTTTTGCAATTGGATTCTTCTATACTAATTATACTGATTACAAGATTTAGGGCGAAAAAAGAAAGAAAAATCTCCGGTGACATTTGCTTGCTTAGCAGCGAGGCTTAATTAACTTCATTTAAAACAAGTCCAGAAAGAGCAATTTAAATATTAAAAATCCTTCACTTTTATCAGGAATGCAAAAAAAATTTTCAAAAAAAATCTTGACAATTTTGTTTTTATTTCCTATAATCGAAAGGAAACGTAAGTAAACGTAATAAATAATAACATATTTCTTCGAAAAACGAATATTATAAGACGTTCTCATTGAAACGTATTTGTCGTTAGATAATGGATTTTAAAAATGTTGAATGAGGAACGCAGACAAAAGATTGAACAATTCCTGTCAAGGAATAAAAGACTTCGTGTGAGCAATCTTGCTAACCAATTGAACACTTCGGAAGTAACCATACGTAAAGATCTGGAGTTGTTGGAAAAAAGAGGTGTCTTAACACGGGTCCATGGAGGCGCTATTGTCAATCACTCAACCGTCACGGATATCGCATTAACTGAAAAGGAACGTATTCACGCAAAGCAGAAACAACGTATTGCCCAAAAGGCAGCTGAAATGATTTCAGAAGGCGAGGTTATTATTCTTGATTCAGGTTCAACCACACTTCAGATTGCCCGGCAGATAAAGTTTTACATAAACCTTACTATCATTACAAATGCGGTAAATATTGCTTCCGAGTTAGCAGCCAGTGAAATGGAGATTATTCTCACCGGAGGAATACTCCGGGAAAAATCATTTTCCTTAGTTGGTCCAATAGCAGAGGAAGCCATCCGAAATTTTACTGCGGATAAACTATTTCTGGGAGTTGATGGGATTCATTTTGAACACGGGCTTACCACACCGAATGTATTAGAAGCAAAAATAAATCAGTTGATGGTTAAAGCAGCGGCAGAAATAATTCTGGTGGCTGATTCTTCAAAATTTGGGAGAAGAAGTCTAGGATTTATTGCAGATATTTCATCATTGAATAAAGTTATTACAGATAAAGAAATTCATCCGGATGACATAGCTCGTCTTGAAAATCTAGGCATTACGGTTTATGCTGTTTAAATGAGGGAAGGGGAAACTATGGAAGTTAATGGATATCATGAGAATATTACGTACCAGGAAATAGTGCGGCAACAATCTGTTTGGAAAGAGATAGTTAGCCAACTCGATTTGGAGAAGGAGAAAAATAAAACTCTTCTGAATCGTTACCATGATAGAATCTGGGTATTCTCCGGCTGCGGTACATCTTATTATTTAGCACAAACGGCAAGTGTAATATTTGAAAAACTGACTGGGATTTTTACAAAGGCAGTGCCCGCTTCGGAAATTCTGATAAATCCGGAATCAGTATTTAATAAGAAAGAAAATTATATTTTAGTGGCGCTCTCCCGGTCCGGGTCAACTACGGAAATAGTCCGGGCAGTCCAAAAGACCCGAGACGAATTGAATATTCCGACTCTGGCGATCTCCTGTGATATGAATTCCAAAATGAGCAGGGAAAGTCAGCATATTTTGGCTTTTCCCTTCGAACAGGAAAGAAGCGTAGTGATGACTGGTTCTTTCACAAGTATGTTGCTTGCTATAATTTATCTTGGTTCACTTTATCTTGATGTACCTAATCTGTCTCCTCGGTTAATCGAAGTTGCAGAAATCAGTCAGAAGATAATGAATGAATCTGAAGTCACCCTCAAAACGATGCTACATGATTACTCCATATCGGATTATGTATTTCTCGGTCAGGGAATTAATTATGGAATAGCCAACGAAGCTGCATTGAAGTTACAGGAAATGTCCATTTCCTTTTCGCAAAGTTTTCATTCTTTGGAATACCGGCATGGCCCGCTTTCAACGGCAACGGAAAACACCCTTATTACCATCATTTCTTCACTGAGCAGTCATAGATATGATCTCGATCTGGTAAAGGATATGAAAAAACTTGGGGCAAAAGTGATGTTGCTGCATGTGGAAAATGATTCTCCTAAAAAGAGTCTGGCTGATTTTGATATCAGCGTGCCGAGAATCTATGGTGATATTTTGAATCCATTATTGTATATGCCCGTGCTTCATCTCCTGGGATATCATGCAGCTTTATCAAAAAATATAAACCCGGACAAACCAAGAAATCTCACAGCAGTCGTTCAGCTTCAAATTTAATGGAAAGCTATATGAAAAATAAGAAATTTGATGTCTTGGTAGTTGGTGAATTGAATATTGATTTGGTTTTATGGAACGTTCCTATGCCGGAAAATGAGAAGGAAAAATTAGCTGAGGATATGCGCTTTGCCATGGGAAGTTCATCAGCGATAACTGCCCACAATCTGGCAACAGTTGGAGCGAAAGTTGGTTTTATTGGTAAGGCCGGTAATGATAATTTTGGCCATTTTATGATTGATCAATTGGAAGAAGGGGGAGTGGACACTTCTCATATTATTGTGGATGACATGGTAAAAACCGGTGCCACCATTGTTTTGGCAAATCCTCCTAAAAAGGCATTACTGACTTACATGGGAGCGATGACCGCGTTAACCATAAATGACATTGACTGGGAATTTGTTCAACAGGCTCGCCACCTTCACCTGGGTTGCTTTTTTCTGCAAACCGGTATACGAAAGGATGTTTGGAAACTATTTGCAGAGGCAAAAAAATATAGTCTGTCCACCTCGATGGATACTAACTGGGACCCGGAAGAAAAGTGGGGCGATGACTTGCGCCAGGCGTTAAAATATACCGATATATTTTTACCCAATGATGATGAAGCTCTTAGGATCAGCCAAACAAATTCTGTGGAAAAGGCTCTTGATGAGTTAAACAAAACGGTTAAAATTGTTGCGATTAAACAGGGGCACAAAGGCGCTATTCTCAAAACAAATAACAAAGTCTTTACTCAGGGGACATATAAGGTTGGGGCTATTGAGACCACCGGTGCCGGAGATAGCTTTAATGCAGGATTTATTAAAAAGTATCTTGATGGAGCAGATTGGCAGGAATGTCTGAAATTTGGAAATGCCTGTGGAGCTTTAGCCGTAACTGCCATTGGTGGTACCGGTGCATTTAAAGAACGTCAATTGGTTGCATCCAAATTAACTGAGATTCAAAATAATGGGTAATTACCTGATTGACATTTTGCAGGAACATAAAGCAGGAAAACCGGTCGGAATTTATTCAGTGTGTTCCGCAAATCAATTTGTCCTTGAAGCCGCAATGCTTCAGGCAAAACGTGAGAACACAGCCCTGCTTATCGAATCCACCTCCAATCAGGTCGATCAATTTGGCGGATATTCCGGGATGAATCCACAACAGTTTGTGGAATATGTTCAGGAAATTTCTGAGAGAATCAAGTTCCCCTTTGAAATGATTATTCTGGGAGGAGACCATCTGGGGCCCAATGTCTGGCAGGATCGACCCTCGAAAGAAGCGATGAAATTCGCCGCAGACCAAATACGATCCTATGTGCAAGCAGGATTTATTAAAATTCATCTCGATGCCAGTATGCGCTGTCTGAATGATCCCGGTGAACCTAGTATGCCTCTAAATCCAGCGATAATTGCCGAGAGGACTGCTTTTCTCTGCCGCACAGCAGAAGAATTTTCCATTGGAAATGAGTCATCCCCGCTATATGTTATTGGAACTGAAGTACCGGTACCGGGAGGCGCGCACCACGATATTGGAGAAATAAGTCCAACCTCTGTTACGGTTTTGCAGGAAACGATTGATCTAACCCGCAAAGCATTTTTTAAATATAATCTTCAGGAAGCCTGGGAGCGGGTAATTGCAGTTGTCGTTCAGCCAGGAGTGGAATTCAGTGATGCAGTCATTCATGATTACCAAAGAGAAAAAGCTGCTGATCTTAAAAATTTTATTGAAAAATATAAATTGTTACTTTATGAAGCCCACTCTACCGATTATCAAAAACCTGATTCCTTAAAAGAAATGGTTGAGGATCATTTTGCTATCTTGAAAGTGGGGCCAGCATTGACCTTTGCTTTTCGGGAGGTTATTTTTGCGTTGGCCTTAATTGAAAAACATTTGCTTCCTTTTAACCGGAATCTTTCCGGTTCAAATATATTAGAAATAATCGAAACGGTGATGAAGGGGAATCCCCAATATTGGAAGCGTTACTACCCCGGTAATGAAGCCAAACAATCATTTTCAAGAAAATTCAGCCTGAGTGATCGGATACGTTATTACTGGTCAGAGCCCAAGGTAGTTTCAGCTTTGGAAACCTTGACCCAAAATCTCACTGAGATTGAGATCCCGTTGAGTTTGATTAGTCAGTATCTACCGGAACAATATCATGCTTTGCGAAACGGTGAAATTGAATATTCCATTTCTGATTTAATCTACCATAAAATTCTGGCTGTACTTAATGATTATGCATATGCTACTAATCTTAAAGAAGTAAATACATTTAAGCAGATGTCTGAAGAATTTCATTAAAGAAGGAGAGAAATTTGAAATCCCGCATATGGTTAATATTTGCGATCGTGACAACAAGTTTTTGGGGACTGTGGGGAGCGATAATCGAAATTCCCGAGAAAGCCGGTTTCCCGGCAACCCTGGGATATTCCGTCTGGGCGCTTACCATGATACCACCGGCATTGGTAGCACTTTATATTATTAAATGGAAATTAGAATATAATGGCCGGGCGATATTTTTGGGTGCGGTCATCGGATTCCTCGGTGCGGGTGGTCAGTTGATCCTTTTTCAGGCATTACGGATGGGTCCGGCTTATTTGGTATTCCCGTTTATTTCTCTTTCCCCGGTTATTACCATACTCCTCTCTTATTGGATTCTGAAAGAAAGGGCAAGCACCAGAGGATGGGTCGGAATTATCTTGGCACTATTAGCCATACCTTTGCTTTCCTATCAATCTCCAAATAATGCCGGTACTTCTGGTTTTTTATGGATTATTTTATCCCTATTAGTATTTCTTGCCTGGGGAATTCAGGCTTACGTCATGAAATTCGCTAATCAGACCATGAAGGCCGAGAGCATATTTTTCTACATGATGCTTACCGGAATTCTGTTGATTCCATTTGCCTTGTTCATGACCGATTTCTCCCAGCCCATTAACTGGGGCTTTAAAGGACCATATCTCGCTGCACTGATCCAGATATTAAATGCCATAGGAGCTCTCTGCCTGGTTTATGCTTTCCGATTTGGCAAAGCGATAATTGTCAGCCCCCTGACCAATGCCGGAGCACCTGTAATTACCATTATCATATCTCTTATTATCTATATGGTTGTACCCCATCCTGTGACAATCGCTGGAATGGTTCTGGCTGTGATTGCGGCTTTTCTGATGGCGATTGAATCCGAAGAACCTGTCGAGGAAAAAGTAAAGGAATCATAGAATTTAATCTTATCCAGATTTAAGAAATGGGTTTTGAGTTTTAAAGTTATTCAATAAAAAAAAGTTTTTATCGGGAAATAGAATGAGTAGGCATTTAATTAAAAATTATGCAAGAATAATGCTGATCTTTCCTCTCATCATTATCAATAGTGTAATTTCCGGTCAGATTAATGATTTTACATTCCCAATGAAGAGTCAAGGAGATTTAACTTTCTATGCAGATTTAATTCAATATGCCGGCAGAGGGGATACAGCCCGATGTGAACTCTGCTATTCAGTAAACCTGGAAAAAATATTTCAAAATTCACTAATAGATCAAAAAAAGAGCAAATTAAAAATTGATTTAAATATTTTAGATAAAGATGGGGTTAAAATTGAAAACAGATCCGATTCCAAAATAATTTCTCTATCCGAACAAGAGCAGAATCAGGGTCAATTTACTTATTTGGATGTTATTCGGTTTAAATTAAAACCGGATACTTTCGATTTGTTTTTTAGCATAAAAGATTCAACCTCGGGTAAAAAAGGTACTCTGAATTCTAAAATTCTGGCAAAGTCATTAAATCCTCAATTTTCACTGAGTGATATTTCATTTATATCCAAAATTGTAAAATCTGACCAAAAAAGCAATTTTCAGAAACACGGTGTATTAATGGTTCCGAGCCCGTCCCGTATTTTTTACCCGGATATGGAAAATCCTAATGGGTACATTTTTTACGAGATTAATAACCTTACCTATCATCCGGATAAGCCCACCTCATATGG
>CAYVKM010000055.1:7703-24891 GCA_964452045.1 uncultured Calditrichaceae bacterium | reverse complement strand
TATCCGACTTGATCCGGAAACTGACCATCGAATGTGAAATCGATTTTATTAAAATATCAAGTTATGGCAACAAACGGGTCTCTTCCGGACAGATTACTATGATTAAAGATTTCAGTGCAGACCTGCATGGACGGGACATTATCGTAGTGGAAGATATTGTTGATTCAGGCTTGTCCGTCACTTATTTAAAGAGAAGAATAGAAAGTATGAAACCTGCCAGTGTTAAATTTGTATCACTATTGGTGAAAAAGGATTGTGCAGTCGTACCCTTGAAAATCGATTATACTGGTTTTGAAATCGAAAATAAATTTGTTATCGGTTATGGGTTGGATCTGGCCCAGAAAAAAAGGAATCTGAATGCAATCTATCAGGTAAAAGAGTAATTTTCAAAATGTAAAGTGAGTTGATATAAATGAATCAGAATAAAAAACCTAATCCGAAAATGCCGAAGCCGGGTGGTCCCAACAGAGACAACAATGATTTCCAGTGGAAAAAAGGATCGAAGACTATCCTGATCTGGGTTATCGTCATCATGGCTATTATTCTTATCACTTCCATCTTTCCGCTTGGGAGAAGCCAGGAACGGAGCATTGCTTACTCAAAATATCAGTACTTTTTGCAAAATGATCTCATCTTAAAAGGTGAGGTGGTGGTTAAAGAAAACAATTTTCGGGGAACGCTAAAAAAATCATTCCAGGATGTGCTTCCCAATGGTAAGACAGTGGAATATCAGAAATTTAAAACAGTTCTACCTTTTGTCGATGAGAAAATGGTGGCCGAATGGCAGGAGAAAGAAATCAGTATTGAGTTTGTCCAGCCATCCAGTGAATGGCTTATCTTTCTTGGTAATTTTTTGCCCTGGATTCTGCTTATTGCGTTCTGGATTTTTTTAGCACGGCGGATGCAAGGCGGTGGCGGCGGTGGTGGCGGCCGAAATATTTTTTCTTTCGGAAAAAGCCGGGCCAAAATGATGATGGAAAGTGAAACTAAAGAAACCTTCGATGATGTTGCCGGCTGTGATGAAGCTAAAGAAGAATTGCGGGAGATTATTGAATTCCTGAAGAGTCCCGCCAAATTTAATCGTCTGGGAGGTAAAATTCCCAAAGGCGCTTTACTTTTAGGTCCTCCTGGTACCGGTAAAACTTTATTAGCCCGGGCAGTTGCAGGCGAGGCAGGTGTGCCGTTCTTTAGTATGAGTGGTGCGGATTTTGTTGAAATGTTTGTTGGCGTCGGAGCGAGCCGGGTAAGGGATCTTTTTGAAAATGGCCGCAAGCATGCACCATGTATTATTTTTATTGATGAAATGGATGCGGTTGGCCGGCAGCGTGGGGCCGGACTTGGCGGCGGTCATGACGAGCGGGAACAAACACTTAATGCGCTCCTGGTTGAGATGGATGGTTTTGATACCAAAGAAGGTGTTATAATTATTGCCGCCACTAACCGTCCGGATGTGCTGGATGCAGCGCTGTTGCGGCCGGGAAGATTTGACCGGCAGATTGTGGTTGATCGGCCGGATGTCCGCGGACGCGAAGGTATCCTGAAAGTTCACACAAAAAATATACCACTTGATAAGAATGTGGATTTAGCGGTGATCGCCAAAGGAACGCCGGGACTTGCCGGGGCGGAACTGGCGAATCTGGTTAATGAAGCGGCGCTTTACGCAGCACGAATAAATCAGAATGCGGTGACCATGGAAGATTTCGAAATGGCCAAGGATAAAATAATGATGGGGATGGAGCGGAAAAGTTTGATTATCAGTGAGAAGGAAAAACGGAGCACCGCTTATCACGAGAGTGGCCATGTTCTGGTGGCCAAATTAACCCCAGGTTCCGATCCGGTTCATAAGGTGACTATTATTCCCAGGGGCCGGGCATTGGGAGTAACCTATTCTCTACCAATCGATGAAAGGCATAATTATTCTAAAGAATATCTTGAAATTCTGCTTTCTCACCTACTTGGTGGACGAGTGGCGGAGAAACTGGTAATGAATGAGTTGACCACCGGAGCGGGAAATGATATTGAAAGAGCTACCGATCTGGCCCGGAAGATGGTCTGTGAATGGGGAATGAGTGAAAAACTTGGCCCGATTACCTTTGGGAAAAAAGAAGAGGAAATTTTCCTGGGAAGAGAAATCGCCCAGCACCGGGACTTTAGTGAAAATACTGCTCAGGAAATTGATGCCGAAGTACGCCGAATAATTACAGAAACGGAAAAAAGGGTTCAGAAATTACTTGCTGATAATGTTGACAAATTGCACTTGCTGGCTGAAGCACTTCTGGAAAGAGAAATATTAGATGGGGAAGAGATCGATTTGATTCTGGCTGGGAAAAGCCTTCCTGACAAAAAGAGCAATAATGCTCAGGGAAAAAAACCAGTTAAATCTAAAAAGGTTACCCGGAGTCAGAAAAAACCGGGTAATGATGGTCGGGAGGAAAAGACTGAATCGAAATCCGAGAATGAAGCGGTTGAAGCGGATACTGCAAAGGGAAGCAAACCTGATAAAAAGGCTCCGGCATCCAAAAAGAAGTTAAAAAAAGAAGAATAGAGATATGGAAAATTTAAAGCCAGGGCTGCCGAGCCTGGCTTTTTTATGGAGGTTAAAATGGATGACAAAAAGATGGTGAACGGTATTAAATTGATTCTGGAAGGTATCGGAGAAGATGTTAACCGGAAGGGAATTGCTGAAACTCCGGAACGGGTGGCAGAGATGTGCCGGGAAATATTTGCCGGTTATCAGGGCAAAGCTCATTTGGATACCTTTACCGATGAACAGGTTGGCGAGGAAGTTATTGTGGTTAAAAACATTCCTTTTTACTCCATGTGCGAGCACCATTTACTCCCTTTTTTCGGCAAAGTGGATTTGGCATATTTGCCTATGGACAATCGCATCACCGGATTTTCTGCCCTGAGTCAACTTATTGATGTATATGCCCGGCGCTTACAAATACAGGAAAGACTTACCCGGCAAATTGCCACCGCAATTATGGATAATCTGAAACCAAAAGGTGTATTTGTCCAGGTTGAGGCAAAACAACTTTGTGTGAGTATGAGAGGGATGAAAAAGGATGCGGTATTGACTTATACTCAGGCAATGGAGGGGAATATTCCCCTTGAGCGTCTCCGGCTTGCCGGGTTGTCCTAATGCTGAATAGTCAACATTTTGAAAAAGCTTTGAGTTGGCAATAGAACTAAATTACCTTATGGTTTGAAGAGGATTTAATGACTGATTTTTTTCGTCTGCTCTCCGGGAATGTCCCCGGAGGCTTTTTATTATTTCTATTGGTCTTGGTTGTTATTTGTACGGTTCTTTATTTTATGTATCGGGTGAATGAATTTTTTACCCGAAAGCATCTTTTCAGAAGCCTGGTGATCAGTATTTCACTGGTTAGTGTTTTATATGCACTAATCTGGTATAATAACCCACCACCCCATATCCTCAAAAAATATACCATAGGATTAATACAATCCGACACTCAGGAGAATTGGTTTGGCGAGTATTTGACTGATTATATTGAGAAGAACACGAAACCTTATTTATCGACCCGGGAGTATCTTTTTCCTCACCGCTGGTTCTATAAAATTACCCCTCCAGATTCTGCCCTGGGCACCGATTTTCTAAAAAATTCTTTTGAACTTCTTCCGGTCGAATATGTTCTGACCGGTAAAATTCAGAAGACGAATAAAAAATTCCATATCGCTCTCTCGGTTTACCGGAACCCGGATTGGAAGGTTATCAAGGCTTCCGAGGGAGATTTCAATATCTTTAACCTGACTATTTTCCAGGATTGGTTAAAGAAGGAATTCGGCGATTTTATTCCCTTCAAAAAGGATACCGGGGAATTTGAATTCTATAAACCCGATAGTTTATATCAGCTGGCCCGAAGAAATTTTTTCATGGGGAATTACAATAAGGCTTTGGAGTTGCTTGAAACCAAGGAAGATAAAAATTTAAATAATATTGAAGATGATTTGCTGAATGCTTATACCCAAATCAAAATTTTTGGGATGGAAAGTCTGGCCTCTCCCTCCAAGAACCCCTATGAAGCTAAATTGAAGGATTGGGAGAAGGGATTAAAGAAATCGCGTGAGCGGATCATTAATGTTATTCGTTCCGGCAAACAGGATAATCTGGCGGATTTATTGATTGCCGAGAGTTACATCTGGCAGAAAGATTACGCTTCGGCGGAAATTTTTCTGGAGAAAGCCTATATTGATAATCCGTTTGATATTGACGTCTTGTTAAACCTGAGTTTTTTGCACCAATCGCGCTATAAAGAGTTTGGATTCAGCAATATTGAAGGCATCATGGAAAAAATATTGTATTTTTGTCCGCTGGATGAGCCGGTGCTATTAAAGTGGAGTGAAAATATCCTGGAAGGGAATCCTGCGTACACTGCACCGCCCAAAAAGGCACGGAGAATGGTTGAACAATATCTTACTATAAATCCTCACTCTTATAAAGTGTGGCTGATGCTGGGAAAAATATTTGCCCAGAATCTGGAGCGGGATAAAGCCTTAAATGCCTTTCTGAAGGCGGATTCTATTTTCCCTCAAAGTGGCCTGGTCAATTACAACATCGGGGTGCTCTTGTACGAATGGCACCAGAGTGAGAAGGCGCTGGATTATTTTAATAAATCGATTGAATACGATAATTATCTGGATTCCTATCTTTATTTGGGCACCATATATCAGGAGCAAGGTGAATACCAAAAGGCCCTGGAATATTTTCGTTATCGCGTGAATCAAAAGAAAAGTGATGATGATTATTACGCAATCCAGGCCATGAAAGGTATTCAGAAATGCCTCGAACTGATGGGTGAGAAGAACACCAATTAGGAGAGTTTACCCTGATACGTATCCTCCGGTCAACCCTTTTGTCAGATTATTTCCGGGAAATCCGGAAGATTGATAACCAGGTTAGTCTTGAATCTGCCAGAGATTTACTGAACCCTGAGCTAACCTTAATATTTTTTCAGCTCTCACAAGACACCTTTCATTTTTTAAAGAATATTTTTGAAATAAACAAATTTCCCTGTTGGTTCAATCCTGCAGAAGAAAAACATATTATTGTCTGTTTTCCAAATTGGAAAGCTGTTCGGGATATCTTTACCCATGCGGATTTTCAAAAATTCACGGAAATATCAAAAATTTCGGAAATTCAGAAAAATCTTGAACGGAGTGCCTGGGAATATGCCTTTGGCGGAAAAAAACTACAGATCAATCGTCCTCTGATCATGGGAATCTTAAATATCACCCCGGATTCTTTCTCCGATGGGGGACAATTTTTTGAACCTAAACATGCCGTGGACCATGCCCTGAAAATGGTTGAGGAAGGTGCAGATATCATCGATATTGGTGCCGAATCAACCCGGCCTGGATCCCAGCCTGTGTCTGTTGAGGAAGAGTGGAAACGAATCTTCCCGGTATTAAAAGAAGTGCGTCGGCAGACTGGACAGCCAATTTCAATCGATACATACAAATCGGAAATTGCCGGACGGGCGCTGGATGAAGGTGCGAATATCATCAACGATGTGAGCGGATTGCGGTTTGATCCGGAAATGGTAAAAATACTGGCCCGTCATAAAGTACCAGTAATCCTGATGCATATGCAGGGAACACCCCGGAATATGCAGCTAAAGCCACATTATGAGAATTTGGTGGAAGAGATATTTGAGTTTTTTACCAACCAGATTGAGTATGCTGCTAGCCATGGGATTGACCAGATTATTTTAGATCCCGGCATCGGTTTTGGCAAGCGCTATGAGGATAATTTTGAGTTGATCCGAAGGCTGGCGGAATTCAGGATTTTTGGCTTTCCCTTATTACTGGGAACCTCAAGAAAATCTTTTATCGGTCACAATTTGGATAAAAATCCGGAAGATAGATTATTCGGAACAGCAGCGACAGTCGCTATTGGTGTTCTCAATGGTGCGAATATCCTTCGTGTTCATGATGTAAAAGAAATGCGGGATATTATTTCCATTTCTCAAGCGATAAAAAATTTCAGCCATTCTCCGGAATAGATTTCTGCATTTATATTGATATTCTTTTTAGAGAAAGCTGGAGGCGTTCAATTTTTATAATTTGATATGGTCACAACAAGATACCTAGAACAACGGTGGTGTTCTTCAATAGTGTCGTAAATGTCATTTTGAATAGACCAAACGACGATCGTATTCAATGTTTTGTTCGACGATTCTCCTACTTTCCGAAAGGTTAAGATTTTCCAAAATCTGCATCGGAATATAATTTTTTCAAAAGAAGGCAAAAAAATCGAAATAAGTGGATGTAACTTTTGTTGAAAAAAATTGTCTAACTTTAGTATTTATATGGTTTTTTTTTAAAAATAAATTTTTTATATTACTTAAGTTCAAACACTTTTTGACGAAACTACTTTGAACGGGAATGTTCTATGTTATTTAGAATTGGGTTTTTATCAGTTTCTGTTATCGACGTACTGGACATTGCCTTAGTTTCGTACATATTTTACAAGGTGTATGAATTTTTGCGGGGCAGTATGGCTGCCCGCATGATGATCGGGTTATTATTTATCATTCTGATATCAATTGTGGCGGAAATTTTAAACATGAGTGGAAGTACCTGGATTTTCTCAAATCTGAAAACAGTTTGGGTGATTGCTTTTGTGATCATCTTTCAACCGGAATTCCGGCGTCTGTTGCTTTATTTAGGGCAAATCCCGATACTCCGGCGGATTGTTCAGGTATCGACCTCCAAATTTGTTGATGAAGTTGTTTCGGCGCTCTCGGAACTGTCCCGGAAGAATTTTGGTGCCCTGGTGGTTATTTTGCGGGATACCGGGATTAAGAGTGTTGTAGAGACCGGGATTGCCCTGCAGGCGCAATTAAGCAAACAATTGATACTATCGGTATTTAACCCGCGGTCACCCTTACACGATGGAGCACTTATCATTCAAAATGATGTGATTGTTGCGGCCAAATGTCAGTTGCCCCTTACCGAGAATCCCAAACTCGACCCGAGTCTGGGTATGCGACACCGGGCTGCCCTCGGTTTATCCGAGCAATCGGATGTTTTGGTTCTGGTTGTGAGTGAAGAAACCGGTATGATTTCGGTTGCTGAACATGGGGTCTTAACCCGCGGATTAACAGAAGAAGGATTGAAAAAAAGATTAACCGAAGCCTTTTCCCCGGATATGCAGGAGAAACGAAGTCTGGCGGATATATTGAGATGGGGCGAGGAAGTATAAATTTTGCTAATGAATAGCGTAAATAAAGATTTTTTGTGGAGGTAACATCATGAAGAAATTGTTAACGACAATTTTTCTCTTGAGTTTGTTTTTATTGTCAGCGATGTCAGCAGACGCTCAGTTCGCTTCTGTTAAGATTGACAATTCAAATCAGGTTGTCCTGGCTGGAGATAAAATTAGTGTTTCAGGGCAGAATTTTATAGCAAATGATGAGATTATCGCTGTTGAAATTACTCTGATTGATACTGACAGCCGAATAGTGTCAAATGTGTTTTCACGGGATTACGATTTGGTTGTTGATGGGTTTGGTAATCTTTTGGGTTCTTTGACAATCGATAAAATTTATAAAGGGACATCAACTCTGGAAGTAATTGTATTTACAAAAAACACAAATGTCAGAAATTCTAATCGATTACAAGCTAAAGGATATGATTTTTTAGATCCTTCATTAATTGAAGCACTTGGTACAGCAAATATTAGTGATGCAACAACAGGCAATAATGATGGTATCGCGCAAAATAGTGAAGTTTTGACAATTAGCGGGACTGGATGGGGAACAAGCACTTTATTTTTGACTCAACAAATTGAATATACCGATGTTGCAGGGACGGTTTATAATGGACAGGCGGCCTGGACAGCCTCAACAGCAACAATTTCCGGCGGAACACTTTCTGGTACCGTCACCACCTCTGTCACTTATTTGGCGGGAACTGCCTCAATCCGAGCGCAGGTTATTACAAATATTTTTGAAGTAGGGTATTCAAATGTCCTTCCAGTTCCAGATATTAATCCTCCGGGACTAGCCCTTGCATATGCCACTTACCTGGATACTATCCAACTAGTGTTTGATGAACCAGTAAGTGAAGTTGGCAATGCACTCAACAATATTACTTTTAGCGGAACTGTCGGTAGCACTTTAACTCCGGGAGATCTGTATCCGGTTGGTTCCCAACCAACAACAACCTGGAACGTTTCCCTGGCGGGTGGAGGTGTATTGACTAACCTGGCAGTCGGCGATGTTACTGTGGCCTATAATCACGTCAGCGATGGTGATTCACTCATCGATGCGGCAGGAAATGAAGTGGAGACCACATCTCCTGATTCGGTAGTCCACGATTCAATTCCACCAGCACCACCGACTTTGCGAGACCAGACCAATTCAGTTTCACTTAGTGTAAGTAATTTTATTGGCAATACGACATACGAACTTTTTGCTAGGGTAGTTAATGGAGTAAGCTCTGATCTTTCTCTTGACGGTGTTGTATTTGAAGGTTCAAACGATAGTACTCAATGGACAGCATTAGGCACGGATACTTCAATAACTGCAAGTGGAAATGATGCTGATTTCTCAATTACCTGGGATGTTTCAGTTTCCGGAAATAGATACCGGATATTACGAGCACGAGCTTTTGATGGTGCTGGTGCAAATGGAATGAATAATGCATTGAATTCAGATGATAATGTTACCGCATCGCCTGTGGTTGGGAAAATTTTTAGTGCATTTAACAATAACTTCCGGGATAATTATCGAGCCCTTATAATTACGGTAAATCCGGCCACGATTACTGCCAGCACCGGCTCAGATCGTTCTCAGATTACAATTGAGATTCAAAATAACTATGGTGTTGCGGTTAACAATTCTCCTACGAATTTGTCATTTAAATTTAAAGAATTAACTACTGAAACAGATACCTGGTGGCGGTTGGCGACAGGTGGTAGTGCCAATCCCGACTCCATTAATCTAATTGTATCTCAAGGTTCAACTGGTGGCAGTGTCTGGTATTCAAATACCGCAGCAGGAGGTCCTAACACGCTCGAGCTCACCGAACCAGCGGGGAATTTTGTTGACAAGGGTGGTGTGGTTACAGCAAATGGTGAGACTATTACCGTTACCACCGGAACTGCTTCAAAAATCTGGATTCGCTTTGCCGGACAGACCTTTACCAGCGGTTCTGGTGTTAGTGGAACACCAAATGCCCACAGTGCTACAGATACCCTGGTTGCCAGGCTCTATGTTACCGATGCTGCTGATAATTTGATTACCAGTTTTAACGAAACCCGGTCAGTGGATTTTAGTACAACCGCTTCCAATGCCCCGGATGGTACGCCTCCCACCGTGAGTGGTACCAGTACGCTTACTGGCATATCGGTAGGTTTTGGTAGTGGTACGGATACCGTAGTTGTGAGATTCCCAAATGCTGAAACAGGGATTACCCTTACAGCGGATGATCCAGTTGGTACCCCTGCTCTTACTGGTGTTGAATCCAGTGCCTTAACTATTAATCCAGGTGCGTTGCAGGAATTTGATTTTGTTATGGCTTCGCCTCAACGTGATGGATATGCTGTTACCGGCGTCAATACAATTACTGCGTGGGATACCTATCAGAATGTGATAACCAGTTTTGATGCAGCTGCCAATAACGTAACGGTAACTCGGAATTCTGGTCCTGGAACGGTTACGATTACCGGATTGGGATCAGGAAATAATAATGTGCTAAATCAAGCTTCCGATTTTGTAAACGGTGTGGCAGATCTTACAGCTCAGGGTATGGCTATTGATGCTTCAATTACTGGAAATTATACCTTGGTGGCAACTTCTTCAGTTGTTCCAATAAGAACCGGTGTATCAAATTCTTTTGCGGTGAATAGAGTAGTGGATGTTTCAAGTCCAAATACTCCTGCTCGTACGCTTATGGACACTACAGCAAGTGCCAGTGATTTTACTTTGAGTGCGACCTTAAGCGGTGGCGAGGATCCTAGCGTGAGTGATGATTTCAGGATTATTTGGGGATTTAATACCACCGGTAATTTCGGACGTCCATATGGATTGGAACGCCAATCTCCGGACCGAACGCCAGGAGCTACAATTGATTATGTTGTACCGCCGAGTGATGTTCAAAATTTAGGTGCACCTTATGATTATATGTTCTGGTGGGTGGAGAATTTAAGCACCAATCCAAACGCCACCATTTTGGAAGGTCTTCCCACAGCAACGAATCCACGTCGTCTAATTCTGAATCCGAACTTAATTGTTCAGGGTGGAATTAATGGTGGCGATGTGGCCCAGGGTGCATTTACACCCGGAGCAACAAATCAGGAAATGGTATCAATCTTATTTGGAGCCGATCCGACTATTGCCACTATTAAAATTAACTCTCTAACATTTAATAAATCCGGGACGGCAACCGGCACTGATATCTCAGCATTTTATCTTTACCGGGATGGCGGTACTCTGGGTCAGTATGATTCGGGAATCGATATCTTATTGAGAACCTATACTTATTCTGGTGGAAATACCATTACCTTTAGTAATCTCACGGACCTTCTTGATATCACTGGTAATGCAAATTACATTTTAGTCACAGTCGATATAAATAGTAGTGCAGTTCCGACAAATACCTTGGGTCTTGTTATTGGCAATCAACAAAACATTTCCCTGGTTGACAATGTCTTCAATGGCCCGGCATCTGCTATAACCATCAACTCTTTCTCAAATCTTGGTACTGCCGGGGATTATTCCCTGCCAGTAACTTTAGCCAGTTTCCAGGCAAGGGCCGGATATGGCAATATTCAGCTGGAATGGACTACTGCCAGCGAGGAAAACAATGCCGGTTTCTATCTCATGCGGGCGGAGGATCCGGAGGGTGAGTTTATCCGGTTGAATAATGAATTAATTGAAGGCAACGGAAATGCCAATACCAGCCATGATTACCGTTATACCGATCCGGAAGTCACCCCGGAAGTAACATATTACTACAAATTGTATTCGGTGGATTATAACGGGGATGTATATGCCTATAACACGATGGCAAGCAGTACGGCGATGTCACTGCCGAAATCGTTCGCCATCTATCAAAACTATCCCAATCCGTTTAATCCGACCACTCACCTGAAATTCGATGTGCCGAAGCAGGCAGAAATCAGTATCGAAATTTATAATATGCTCGGTCAAAAAGTCCGCACCCTGGTGAATAACAAGGTGTATCAGCCGGGCGTTTATGATAATATCATCTGGAATGCCCGGGACGATCGCGGAAATCAGGTGGCCAATGGCATTTATTATATGGTCTTTAGCGCCAAGAACTTCGATTTCCGACAGGTGCGAAAACTGGTATTTATGAAATAGCTTTTTTTTTAAAAAAGGGAATAGATAATCAAGGGGGATAAGTTTATATTATCCCCCTTATTATCAGGTAGAACTTTCAATTGTGGTAACGTTTTAAATAATTCCGGTAAATCATTTTGGTATTTCTAAATATATGTGAGTGATGAGATTTTTTTTCGTTGTCTTTTGGATCTTTTTAAATATTGCCACTCTGTTTGCCAACCCGCTCAAATTTTACGATATCAAACAGCAGAATAACCAATCTATTATCATAGAATTCAATTTTCCCGATATTCAGATCGATCATTCTACGGATAATCCTGCCCTGGTAACGGTGGATATCCCTGGTCTTATTTATAATTATGAAAATGAAGCACCATTGATTCCGGTTTATTCTGAAAATTTAATTGTCCCCCCGGGTAAGGTCAGTTGGGAAGTCCTTTCCAGCGAGAATCAGTTTTATGAGGGGATTAGGACAGTAAGTTATCTACCGGAAACGGAAAACTCATTATTTCAGGCACAAAAAAGTTATCCCTCAGTTTATCCGGATAAAATTGTTCGTTTAAAAGATGCCGGTATTTTCCGGGACTACCGCATGATGGGGATTACCGTTTATCCGGTTCAGGTCTTACCCAATGGCATCACTTATTACAAGACCATCCGGGTGCGACTCACATTTCCTTCTGGAAATCAAGGTGGTTCAATGATGCAGGATGCGCGGGAGCGGGATATTTTTAAGAATGTTGCTATAAATGGAGATAACATCGGGAGTCTGCCCAGAGCCATAACTGCCAACAGCATGACGACCGTGCCCTCTTCACCGTTGCAAGGCATCAACTTTGATAATCAGGTTAAATTATATGTGAATCAGAAGGGGATCTATAAGGTTACCGGAAGTGATCTAATTGCGGCTGGAGTTGATATTCAATCGATCAATCCCCAAACCTTCCGGCTGATGAACAAGGGCAAAGATATTGCGCTTTATATTTCCGGCGCTCAGGACCTGGAATTCAATGAATCCGATTATTTCGAGTTTTTAGGTGAACCCAATATCAAAACTTTTATTGATCAGTATCCTGATCTTTATACCGATCCTTTTTCCGATGAGAATGTTTATTGGCTCAGCTGGGGCGGTTCACCGGGTATCCGGATGGTCGAGGAAAGTGGTGCGATTGTTCAGACCAATCCCGGCCAGTATAATCCCAGCCAGTTTTACCCATATACCGTTCACTTTGAGGACAATCGATACTTCGAAAGATTTGGCTATGGTAATACACATCAGTTAACATACACCCGTGATGCCTGGTTTTTTGACTCCGGAATTCAGGCTATAGGTAAAAAATCCTATTCAGTCCCGTTGCTTTATCCGGACTCTTCCTCCTTTGAGCCGGTTCGGGTAAAGATGATGTTTGCCGGCAAATCTCAAACCGATCATAAACTGATGGTTTGGTTGAATCAGCGATTGGTCGGTGAATCATCTGGAAATTGGTCATGGCAGGATCTCTACTCTCTTGATAACGAAGGCAACTCATCCATTCGGACTCTTGATCTAAAACACGGAGCAAATAATCTTGAGATACAATTACCAACCCTGGCTGGTAATGGAAAAACAGATTATGTTCTCTTTAACTGGGCGGAGATCACCTACGACAGGCAATATAAAGCGGTAGATAATTATATTGAATTCCGTCGACCGTCAACCTCGGTCATCTATTATCCGAATATCAAACTTTTTCAATTCGAAATTTTTAATTTTACCCGGCCGGATATTGAGATTTACAAGAAAGGTATCAGCAAGATTGTCAATTACAATCTAAGTGTACAGGGTACCGGTAGCCGTACCCGCTATAAAATTACCTTCCAGGATAATATCTATTCCGATGATATCGAATATATTGCCGTGGCCAGTAATGCCAAATTGAAACCGCTCAAGATTGAAAAAGATGAACCCTTCGATGAGGATAACCCAACCCGAAGTCTCAAGAGCAGTACGAATTCAGCAGATTATGTTATCATCACCCATGATCGGTTTTACGACCGGGCCAGACAATTGGCAGATTTAAGACGACAGAATGGTCTCAACGTGGTGATGGTGAAAGAGAAGGATATTTATGATGAGTTTAACTACGGTATCAAATCCCCGCTGGCCATCAAATCTTTCCTGAAATATGCCTTTTATAACTGGGATAAAAATCATCGGCTTAAATATGTGCTGCTGTTCGGTGATGCGAATTATGATTATAAAACCGCCAGTTCGATTAATATAGACTTTGTTCCAACATTTTTCTATCAATCCTACGAATTCGGAGCAGTTGCGACGGACTTACCCTATGCCCAGATCTCCGGTGAAGATCCCCTGCCGGATTTATTTGTGGGCCGGATCCCGGTAACCACCAATGGCGAAGTGACCAACGTGATTACCAAAATTCAAGAATTTGAAGAAAATGTGGAGGTTGGTCCCTGGCGAAATCAGACCCTATTTATCAGTGGTAACGACCGGAATACCCCGGAATTTAGCAGCTTGGTTGGTATGCCACCAAAACCTGCCTTCCGAACCCAGAATCAGCGGGTGATCGATCTTCTGCTGGATAAGCAATTTACCTCTTTCAAGTTGAACACGGTAGAAGACACCACGCTGGAACCATTCGATCCGAATTATGGGGGCACAACGGATCTCATTGATTATTTTGATAACGGTGTTCAGCTGGTCAATTTCCTGGGCCACGGAGGGGGCGGCATCTGGGCGGATGTGACGCTGTTAAATCTCCAGGATGTGGAAAGATTAAATAACCGGGGGAAATATCCTTTTGTTACCAGTATGACCTGTTTTACCGGTGCCTTTGAAAACCCGGGAAATCCGGGTCTGGCGCAAAAATTACTGCTTTCACCGGAAAAAGGTGCTATTGGTGTTTTTGCTTCTTCCGGACTGGGTTGGGTGGCCAATGACTACTCTATTCTTTGGAACGTAATGAAAGATTTGCGGGAACCGAATATATCCATCGGCGAAGCAGTCACCATGGGAAAAATTGACTATTACATCAATTCCCAGTACGTGGTCAGCGATACAATCATTCCTGGTTATCAATGGGGTCATGGTCTCTTAAAGGATGATATGATCCACCAATACAATTTAATTGGTGATCCATATTTGTTCCTGAAGACCCCCGGAGATAATATTCAAATTAGTGTAGATAACGAGCTACCACAGCCCGGCGATACGGTGAATGTGCAAATTACTGCTCCGTTTTCCTCTGCCGATGGTTATCTGGAATTAGCCAATTCAAAAAATGAAGTCATTTACCGGGAACCGCTTTTCTACTCCTCCGGTACGGTTAACCGTGAGATAGTTATTCCAACCGATACCATTCGGGGGACCAATTATATTCGTGCTTATCTCACAGACAATGTAACCGATGCTTCAGGCTTCCGGCAGATCGCGGTAAATTATTCCCTCTTCGATTCTGTGAAAACTAGCCCCCTGCACCCAAATGCAGAGGACAGTGTTGGCATATCTCTTATTGTAAAGGATGGCCAGGGTGTATCCCATGTAAAAGTTGTGGCCGTATTGCCCAAAGGGGTACTGCCAAACGATAAGGATACTCTCCATATCAATACCCGGCTTATCGGAGAAAATATCTATGAGACCGTAGAAAAAATTCCACCGACCTTCTCTCTTTCCACAGTCTATTTCTTTGTCTATGCCACAAATTCCATCGGCCAGGTTAGCCGTATGAATTACAATTACCGGGTAGTCGAAACCCGTCCGGACCCGCTCATTTATAAGAACGGGATAAACCTGGCCGGGGATGACCGGGTAAGGGTAGCAGTGAGTATCGGTAATTCCGGTCTGGTCGATGCCCAGGGGGTTGAGTTAAAAGTCTATAATGGTTATGAAAATTACCTTATTAATAGTGCCTTTGCTTCGGAATCAATTACCATCCGGGGAAAGGATAGCCTTTCTTACAAGCTTGATTTTCCCCTGTCTCTGGCAACGCCCCAATATCAGTTGTATGCCACTTTAAATCGCGAGGGTACAACCCCGGACTTTAATCCCGCTAATAATCTGGACAGTTCGCGGATAACTGTTGATATTTATCAGCTGACCCCGGAACTGGGATCTACTTATAACAACCAGGCAAACGATACCATCAGCATCGGAACCGGAAACACTTTCTGGCTTGGGCCGGGAAGCATCTCCCAACCATCTGCGGTTCTTCTAAATCTGAATACCGATATTGCCAGTTTAAATCAGGCAAAACTGGCGCCGGTTCCTTTACAGGGATTTGATACACCGGTAGGGGTAAATATAAAATTATTGAATAATAATGCTGCCTTATCTGCTCCCTATTCACTGCGGATGTCATATAATTCATCCTATCTGCAATCCCACAGCCTTTCCTTTAATTCGTTGAAATTATACCGCTGGGATAGCCGGATTCAGACCTGGTTGCAACAGGATGCCAATGTTGATTCCGTTTCCTCTTCAATTCAGGCCAGCTTAAATCAGGATGGTTTGTATGGGCTGTTTGTCTCCAGTGATGCTGAACCACCTCGGATCGAACTCACCATTGATGGACGGCAGATCCGAAGTAAATCCCTGGTATCATCTAATCCGGTTTTGAATGTTATTGTTGAAGATGAAAGCGGCTTAAATATAAACCGGGATCAGATAAATATCGTGATTAATGATGTGGCAGTCCCGTCGGAGAAGGTGTTTATTCCGGATTCGGTGTCGCAATCAAATGTTCTGGGCATTACGGTTTATCCGGAATTGACCGTGGGTACCCATACACTGGATATCCGGGTGAAAGATGTGAATGGGAATTCCTCCAGCCGGGAATTTACCCTTCAGGTGGATGATGCATTCGATTTAAAGGTCTTCGGAAATTATCCCAATCCTTTCGGTGACGTCACAGATTACACCGTATTTTCATATTATATCAACGCTGCAAATATTATTGATGATCTGGAAATAAGAATTTTTACTGTTTCCGGAAGATTGATTAAGCGCATCAGAACCGATATTAATACCAGCAGCCCCGGAAACGATCCGCGCCGGGTAGGTTATAATGAGCTCATCTGGGATGGGACAGATGATAATGGGGATCAGGTGGCAAATGGGGTCTATTTTGCATTGATAAAAGCAAAGTATGATGATAAAGAGAAATCAGAAATACTGAAAGTGGCAAAATTAAGATGAGATTTAATACGAATCTAATTACAATAATGTTTGTAGTAGTAAGCCTTTTCCTCGCGCCGGAAAGTCAGGCGGCAGATAATAAGTATGCCGGCTCTTTTCTGGAATTAGGGATTGGGGCGCGGGCCATGGCCATGGGAGGTGCTTTTGTGGCAGTGGCCGATGATGGTTCTGCTTTTTATTGGAATCCGGCTGGCGCTTCCACCTTAATGCAACCTGAACTTTTTGGTATGTATGCCTCCCTGTTTAAATCGCTGGAAAGACATCATCAGATTGGTTTTACCCGCCCGGTTTATGGTGGGGCAGGAATTTCTCTGAACTGGGTAAGATTGTCCGTAGCCGATATACCCCGGTACGATTCGAATAATCTGGTATTGGATTATTCGACCCGGGTGAATGAGGCGAGCACCAGTGCATCCAGCTGGCAGGAATTACAGGAACTGGGAATTGTGCTTACCGATGCACCGAAAGGTTTCAGCAGTTTTACCAATGATGCTTTCTTTCTTACCTTGGCAAAGACCTATAAACTTGATATCGATTTTGGCTGGCAATATTTTGTTTTCCCCACCGAAATCCCTATTGGCTTAAACGTAAAATTCATCCGGCAGTCTCTGTTCAGTCAAACCGCCTCCGGATTGGGTTTCGATTTTGGGACCATGTT
>CAYVKM010000055.1:0-7603 GCA_964452045.1 uncultured Calditrichaceae bacterium | reverse complement strand
TATTCCATATATCGGAGCGAGTCAATTGATAAAAATTATGTTTCTGTTGGAAAAATCACAAAAAATTTTAATATTATCGATACAACATTTACCGATGTTTCAGTCAGTCTTGATAAACGATATTTTTATTTTGTAAAAGCATTTGATGAACTGGATCAATACGGCGATCCTTCTGATACAGTAAATTATTCAGTACGAGAGAGTCCGGTGCTGTTGGAACCAGTGGGTCCTATAATTATTCGGGCGCCATTTTTTAGCTGGAATTTTGATCAGCTTTTTATTCCGGATAATTATGTTTTTCGACTTTTGATTAGAAGTGGGAATGGGGTATATAAGAATTTTTACACTCAAGAAACAAGTATCGGTGACGATTATACACCTAATCAATTGAAGGAATTAAATGAACTTACGCCATATTCATCACTGGAACCAGGAACGTACAGATGGAGGATAGATCCGATTGGAAGTGAGCTATTTCAGGGAGCAGAGTCAGACTGGATGCAATTTACGGTACAATAATTTTGGAAAAGTGAATGGGGAAATCGGTTTTACGTTATCTGTTTTTGATTGTTCTTTGTTATATCGTTGCAGGCTATGCACAGGATTTTCGGTCTAATCAGCAATTACAGGCTGGTGACCGACCGGCTCAATATATTTTGGGATCAGACGATGTTTTACTCATTACCGTTAATTTATGGGGACATGTTCAAAGGCCGGGTATTTACAGCATTCCCAGTTCATTTGGTCTCATTGACTTGTTGTCTTCAGCCGGTGGTCCGCTCACCACAGCCAGACTAAATGATGTTAAGATAATTCGGAAAAACCAGGAAGTGATTAAGGTAAATATAAAAGAATTTATGAAAACCGGTAACAAGGATCTTCTGGTTTCCTTGCAACCGGGAGACCTTGTTATAGTCTCGGGAAGTGTGGCAGATATTGTGGGAAGAATTGTTGCCTTGGCCCGGGATTTAGCCATAATCGTTAATGTTTGGGTGTTAGCAAGGCGTTATTAATAATTAGCTTATAAGGTTATTTTTCTTGACTATGTGGAAATTAATATTTAATTTAAAATCAAAAAAAATTTGCGGGAGGATCAGCATGTCTGATTTATACAAACTGTTCGCGATCGTTTTGATACTTCCCTTAATGGTCTTTGCCAGTACTTTTGGAAGTCGGGGTTTAATCCATGTCCAATCGGCAAGTACGCTAAACAAAGGGACATTGGATTTTCGGTCAAACCTCTACTTTTACTCAAAAGTGGGTGATTATCTGGGTAGCCAGAAGCCGGCGAATTTTACCGCGGTTAACTGGTGGGATGTTCAGTCCAATGCACTGTTCACTTATGGTCTTTTGGATAATCTGGATGCGACACTCATGTGGCGGCTATATCAGGATACCAACAGGAGAGGTAATGAATACAACAGTCCGGAGGATCTTTTCCTGGATTTTAAAGCCGGATCGTTTGGTTTATCAAATAACCGGTTTAATGTGGGTGTGCTGACCTCCATACGTATTCCAACCCAGACAAAATACAATTATGCCTTTGAGCCCTACACAGCCGGTGCAGTTGAATATGGCTTTACCGGTCTTTTTTCGTTTTTTAATGATCCGTATCTTCATGACCGGGATTTTAGCGTCCATTTTAACCTGGGGTGGTATAACCACAATGATGCCGGTAAGGTGTTATACACTACTCCCACTGGAACAGAATTTAAAGCAAATGGTAATGCGACCGAACTGCAGTATGGATTGGGTTTTAGCTATCCCACCGAACTCTTTACCCTGAACCTGGAGTGGTGGGGGATCAATTTCATTAATGAACCCGATACCATGGCTTACAGTCGGGAAAATTACATGTATGTTACTCCTTCGGTAAAGTTTAAACCAAAACCCTGGTTTAATTTCGATCTTGGAATTGACATTAAGTTAACTAATGCTGATAATACAACTTCAACCATTCTCCCCGATCCAACTCAGAGCCTGGATCTTCCCAATTATCCTTCCTGGAAAGTTTATATGGGGTTAAACTTTACCCTGATGCCGATGGGATTCAGGGGAGGGGCGGAACAAAGCACCGATGTGCGGTCTAAGGTTGATTTTTATGAAAACCTGTTACAGGAAAGGCAAAAGTCACGGAATATTGAAGAAGAGCTGAGAAGGCTAAAGAAGGAGAGGGAACAAGCTGAAAAAGAATTGGAAGAATTACGGCAGATGCTGGAAGAACAAGGAAAATAATTTAGATCACAAACGTATAGTTAAATCCCTCGGAGTAATCCTCTGAGGGATTTTTTTTCTAAAACAGGTACTTTGCGGATGATTGACAAAGATTTATTAAAACATTTAAAAGAAACCAGAGACAATGCACTTGCTAAATATTCACATTTTAAAGTGGGTGCAGTTTTAATTACAAAGGATGGAAAAAAATTCTCTGGTTTTAATATTGAGAGTAGTTCTTATGGTTTGACCATTTGTGCAGAGAGAGTTGCTTTATTCAAGGCCCTTTCGGAGGGAGAGCGTAAATTTAAAGAAATTTATATTATTTGCCAGAATGATGAATTTTGTTCGCCCTGCGGTGCTTGCCGACAGGTACTGATGGACTATGCCCCGAACCTGAAGGTGATATTAGTAAATGATAATGGGGATAATAAAATTTATAAAATTAATGAACTTCTTCCTGAGGCTTTTACCGAAGATAGATTGACAAAGAAAAAGCCTAAAAAATAAATTATGCTTTCCTGGATTTCTTAATTCCAGGAATTTTCGATAAAAATATTTTTTACCCTTCTAATTTCATTGATTCCGAATTAGATCATCTTTATATTTAAAAAAGTAAATCTAATAAGGAGTTAGCAATGGGTATTAGCGCATATGCATTAGTCAGAATTTCACCAAACAAGGTAAAAGATGTCGTTCAGGAAATCCAGGAAATCTCCGGAGTGAAACAGGTTCATCCGGTCACCGGTCCCTACGATGCTATTGTATTTATTGAGGCGGCTGACATGAAGGAATTAGGTAAAGTGGTTCTGGCCGAGATCCACAGTCTGGAAGGGGTAATCGATACTACCACTTGTCTGGTTGTTGAATACTAAAGGCTCAATTGAATTCAGGGAAGATTAAGTAGAGGGTAGTTCATTCGTTATACTACTGTGAAATTTGTAGAGATCATTCTCTTTGATATATTAAAAAAGCCAACCGAATACAGTTGGCTTTTTTCGTTGATCTTCATCTCATATCTTTTTTAAAGCAAGCTTCAGATCAGTGATCAGATCAGAGCAATCCTCCAGGCCGACAGACAATCTTATGAGGCCCTCGGTAATCCCGGTTTCCTCAAGCTCTTCCGCACTATAGGTTGAATGGGTCATTGATGCCGGATGTTCGATAAGTGAATCACAGTCTCCCAGACTGACCGCCAGGGTAATCAGTCCAACACTATTCATCAATTTCTCGCCAGCTTTTCTTCCGCCCTTCACTTCAAATGTGATCATCCCACCAAAGTTTTTCATTTGTTTTTTTGCGAGTTCATGTTGAGGATGTGTACTAAGCCCGGGATATTTGACCCAATTAATTTTGGGATGCATAGATAAATACTTTGCCACTTCAAGCGCATTCGTACAATGCCGATCCATTCTCACCGGCAGTGTTTTTAAACCTCTTAAAAGTAACCAGGCATTCAGCGGGCTGATAACACCCCCCAGATCCCGTAAAATTTGAGCTCTTAAATTATCAATTAGCTCTTTCTTCCCAACCACGATCCCGGCAATGGTATCTCCATGTCCACCAATATATTTGGTGGCACTATGAATAATAATGTCGGCACCCAATTCGAAAGGTCTTTGTAAATAAGGAGTGGCAAAGGTATTGTCCACGACCAGAGGAATGTTATGTTTTTTGGCAATACTTGCACATCCGGCAATATCAATAATGGACAGGGTTGGGTTAGCCGGTGTTTCGATGAAAATCAATTTGGTACGGTCGTCAATTGCTTTTTCGATATTTTCTAACTTGGTTGCGTTTACCTCACGAACCTGGATATCCCACAACGGTAATGTTTCTTTATACAGATTATGGGTGCCACCATAGACCGTATCACTGGAGACAAGATTATCTCCGTTTCGGCAGTGAAGTAAAATGACCCCGGCAATGGCAGACATTCCCGAGGCAAAGCACAACGCTGCCTCTCCACCTTCCAAAAATGCCATTTCACGTTCTAAAGCAGCCTGGGTGGGATTCCCTAACCGGGTATAGACATATCCGTCTTCTTCGCCGGCAAAAAGGGCCGCTCCCTGTTTCGCACTTTTAAAAGCAAAAGTGGAGCTTTGATAAATCGGAACCGATAACGCACCGGTTTGTTGATCGACACCCCCAGAGCCATGCACACATAAGGTGGCAAATTTTGCCTTGGATAAATTGAATTTACTCATATTTTCCCCAATAGATTTGAAAAGTTTTATCTATTTAATAGTAACAGGACTCTGGGTATGATTGGTTTTAAATTTTTTACTGGACTGAATTGCCAGAATCACCGAAAGAGCAAATAAAAATACCGCAAGAATTGAAAGTAAATAGTTTTCTTTCACGATAAAATTCAGGTAAAATAAAGAGATTAGTGCCGATAACGTAACGGCGAACATAAAGATCATAGGAATCAGGGTAAAATAAAACGGTTTTCCCACTTGCACCAGCCAGACTGAGATTGCCAACAACGCCAGGGCTGCCAAAAGCTGATTGGCACTTCCGAATATCGGCCAGATAGCATCGCTTTTCCCGCTAAAGGTTAAAGCGGCACCAACCAATACAGTAACCAACGTAGCAATGTATCGATTTTCAACCAGATTGCTTTTTGCTTTAGAGTCTTCACTTTTTTCGAAAAATTCCTGGAAAGCGAACCTCGCAAGCCGGGTAGAAGTATCCAGTGAAGTAAGAGCAAAGGCGGAAACTGCCAGAGCGGTAAAAGTCCTGGCCAGGGGAAGGGGGATATTTAACAGCGGAATACTGTTGATAAATCTTCCTACACCTTCGGCAAATGCCGGTACAAAGTAACTATGTGAGTAAAAATTGAGAAATTCGGATTCAGTTAGAGAAGCTACAGCCAGTAAGGCCAAAACTGCCAATACTCCCTCAATTAACATTCCGCCATAACCAATTTTTTTAGCATCACCTTCCTTGTCAAGCTGTTTGGCTGTAGTGCCGCTTCCCACCAAGGAATGAAAGCCACTTATAGCTCCGCAAGCAACTGTCACAAAAAGAATAGGAAATAATAAGCCGATGTTCTCTAGAGAAAAATGGGTGTATGCCGGAATATGAAGTGCCGGTGACGCAAAAAATAAACCTACCAGTCCACCTATTATCAGCGCGTATAATAGAAATGAGTTTAAGTAGTCTCTTGGTTGTAATAAGATCCAAACTGGTGTGACTGAGGCAATGAAAATATAGAATATTAACACCCATTGCCAGATGGCTTTGCTCAACTGAATGGGATAAATGTCCCCAATTACAATTCCGGCAAAAAGTAAACTTACTCCAACAATTGTGGCTAGCCAGAGTGGCCATTTAAAACGATAGATGGCCACGCCAAATAATAATGCCAGTGCCATAAAAATCATTGAAGATGTTGCGGAGCTCGGTGTTTTAGTGAAAGTATCCGCTACAATATTGATAAATACGGCAACAACCAGAATAAGGGTTGACCAGCTGAAAATAAGGAAAAACTTTTTGCCATTTGACCCTATATGATCCTGGATAACCTGGCCAATGGATTTGCCCCGGTGCCGGATGGAAGCCATTATGGAAGAGAAATCGTGAACACCACCAATAAATATGGCACCGAGAAGAATCCAGAAATAAACCGGTACCCATCCAAATCCGGCCGCGATAATCGGACCAACTATTGGCCCAGCTCCGGCAATTGAGGCGAAATGATGACCTAATAAAACTGGAGTTTTCGCTGGTACATAATCCACGCCATCTGTTTGAGTGTGAGCCGGGGTTGGATTATCATTATCGACGCTTAACATCCGGGAGACGTAATTTCCATAAAATTTATAGGCAATCAGAAAAATGAGGATACATGCGGACATTAACAGAATACCACTCATACAAATTTCCTTTCTGATGAATATCTGAAAAAATATAATCCTCCAGGGTGTTTATAATCAAGAATATAATGATTAAATATACGATCAAATTACCCAACAAAATTAAATGAAATTAGTTGTATTGAATAAAAGGTTGATTGACCTTTCCAACTTGAGTTAAATTTGGTTTTATTCTCTTAGACTATGAACCAATATATTAAAAGACGCCTTCTTACTTTTATCCCGGTAATCTTTGGGGTAGTTACTGCTGTTTTTCTGATAATTCATCTGGTTCCGGGAGATCCGGTTGTCCTGATGCTGGGGGAAAATGCGCAACCGGCTGATATTGAAAGTTTACGGACACAGTTAGGATTAAATAAACCGCTGTATCAGCAATATGTAGAATTTTGGAGTCACCTTCTTCAAGGCGATCTCGGGACATCCATTTATCATCGGGAAGCGGTTCATAAATTGGTTTTTGAGAGACTTCCGGCAACTGCCATACTTGCTTTTTGTGCACTGGTCATCTCCCTGATTATCGCTTTTCCTCTGGGAATTATATCTGCTTTGTTTCAAAGAAAATGGCCGGACTATATGGCCCTCTCTTTTTCCATCTTGGGGATTAGCATGCCTGTGTTCTGGTTAGGTCCGCTATTAATACTCGTTTTTTCGGTTTACTTGAAAATATTGCCAGTTGCCGGATTGGGCGGTTGGAAACATCTAATTCTGCCATCATTTACTTTAGGATTCGGTCTGGCGGCAATCACTACCCGGATGAACCGTTCTTCAATGATTGAGGTACTCAATCAGGATTATATTCGTACCGCCAGAGCAAAAGGGTTGACCGAATATCAGATGGTGATAAAACATGCGTTGAAGAATGTGCTGATTCCGGTAATTACCATTGTCGGTTTACAGCTCGGCGCTTTATTGGGGGGAGCAATCATCACCGAAGTGGTCTTCTCCTATCCTGGAGTGGGACGTTTGCTGATCTTGGCTATTCTCCGTAGAGACTATCCCTTAGTGCAGGGTATAATTCTGATAATTGCCATTATCTATTTGTTAATTAATCTTCTGGCAGATATTTTTTATGCTTTTGTCGATCCCAGAGTGCGTTTGAAATAATTAAATCTGAGTGCTAAACAAAATAATTTTTTTATTGCCTCAATATTTTTTTTTATTATATTTATTGGCTCTTTTTCAGGCATGAATTATGCCTGAGCGAAATAGGCCGATGTAGCTCAACTGGTAGAGCAACTGATTTGTAATCAGTCGGTTGGAGGTTCAAGTCCTCTCATCGGCTCTCCTCAACTGGGGAGGTAGCGAAGCGGCCAAACGCATCAGACTGTAAATCTGACGGCAAAAGCCTTCGGAGGTTCGAATCCTTCCCTCCCCACAAGAGATAGCTCGAACTGAGTGGTGAGCGAGGGGTTGGCAAAAGGGAAAAGACATAAAGGCGGGAGTAACTCAATTGGTAGAGTCACAGCCTTCCAAGCTGTTGGTCGCGGGTTCGAACCCCGTCTCCCGCT
>CAYVKM010000054.1:23343-25379 GCA_964452045.1 uncultured Calditrichaceae bacterium | reverse complement strand
CTGCCATTACCATCCATGATAATGGCAACATGTAATCCTTCCTGAATTTGGCTGCTTTCCTGATTTTTCATAAATTTCCTCTTATGATGATATTTAATTAACAATAATTTTCTTGATCCGCATTCCGATGAAAATTTCCCGGATTATTTTCAAAGGAACCTGAAAAGCACAAAATTGCTTTAAAGTATGGCAAATTTCTATTATGTACGCTCGGGTACCATTTTTGGATAAATGCCGGGAGAGATAAATTAGATATTGGGAATTGGATTTGTTTCAGGAGATAATGTAACAAATTAAAAGTACCTTCAATCCATTGGCGGAAAAACAATTTCATTAATCGATCTTCCTTGAAACACAGATTATGTTTATATTTATTAAGACACCTTTTCCTCTCGTTACCTGCAAAGTAATATCTTATCCAGAAAAAAGAATGAGAGGAATTTAAGAAATTCTTGAGAAATCTTATGGATCAGAATATAGCCGGATATCAATTTGATGACATTATTATCGATTTAAAAAACCGGCAGATACGTCGGCAAAATAAGGTATATGCGTTAAACGCAAAATATTTTGATGTACTAACCTTCCTGGTATCCCATCACTCCCGGTTAATTTCCAAGGATCAGCTATTTGACAATATCTGGAATGATGTTATCGTAACCGATTCGGCGCTAAGCCAGTGTATCAAAGATATCCGGAAGGTGCTAGGGGATGATGCTAAAAATCCCCGCTATATCAAGACGTATCCCAAACATGGCTTTATGTTTATTAAGGAACCGGAAATTTTAACGGAAGCTGTAGCGATTGACTCAAAACGACAGATGGAACCTGCTATATCCAAGCGCCCATATAAATTTCTGGATTATTATACTGAAAACGATTCTGAATTTTTCTTTGGCCGGGAATCTGAGGTCCAGACCATCTGCTCCCAAATATTATCGCATCGTAGTCTGATTCTTTACGGGCGATCGGGCGTAGGCAAAAGCTCCATTGCCCATGCCGGTGTTCTTCCGGCACTGCGCAAACTGGGACACGCCGCCTTTATCATTCGCGGATTTCATGATCCGGTAGAACAGATAATGAATGTCTTGATAAGAAATTATAATGAACAAGAGATAGGTACTGATCCGGGAATGGCTTTGGAGAAGCTGAGTTTCCCCTCCGGCACCTCGGTTATCTTTGTGCTGGATCAGTTTGAGGAATTCTTTACCTTGTTGTCCCCCGAAAAACGAGAGAATTTTATCCGGTTGCTCAACCGAATTTACCAAAAAGATAGTCTCGATTTTAAACTTCTGTTTGTCTTGCGGGAAGACCTGCTGGCAGAGATGAGTGAATTCAAATCAGTTCTACCGGAGATCTTTCACAATGAATATCGCCTGCAGCGATTTGACCGCAACCATGCTGAACAGGCCATTATTGAACCAGCCCGGAAAGTGGGATGTGACTTTGAGCCGGCACTTGTACAGGCCATTTTGCAGGATCTCGCTGATGAGGATTATATCGATCCGCCCCAATTGCAGATTGTCTGTGATGCTTTATACGATTTTCGGGACGATTCCTCCCGAATCACCCTGAACATTTACCGAAAACTGGGTGGGGCTTATCAGATTATGAGTCAATATCTGGAGCGGGTGATTCAAAGATATCACTCCGGGGATATGGAGCTGGCGAAAATCATTCTTACCGGATTGATTTCCGGAAATGATCAACGCCTGCTGCTGCCACTTTCCGAATTAGAAACAGAAGTGCTATCCAATTTTGAAGACCGGGATAAAATCCGCAAATTGATTGAGGATCTGGCTGCAGCCCGGGTGATCAGGTATCGCCGACAGGATGGTCAAACCCGGGTGGAATTGACCCACGATTTTTTGATCCCGGAGATCTCTCGCTGGCAGTCTGCTGAAAGACTGGCGGTAAAGCGAGCCCAGGCGGTTATTGACCGGGCTGCGGAAAATTTCCAGGTCCATCAACTTTTGCTGGATGGTGATACCCTCGATCTGATTATCCCGTTGGGAGAGCGAATCCGGCTCTCCGGA
>CAYVKM010000054.1:0-23243 GCA_964452045.1 uncultured Calditrichaceae bacterium | reverse complement strand
AGTATTGTCCTGGCGGAGAAAAACGGGGATGCTTCCATCCGGGCGGTTCTCGCGGCTGACCGGGAACCCAGACCGGGTATCATCCGGCAGGCCATCAGTCTGGCTTTTATTCGTGACCACAATAAACGGCTCTTTAAATTGCGGACTTTGCCCCCACTGGTTGCGTTTCTGGTGCTATCCGGATTGATGTGGGTGAGGCTTCGCCGGGAAAAACTGGAGATTCTGAAAAGTACCCTGGGCGGTGCTTTTGGGGCAGCCATATCGGGTCTAATGGTGGGTTTGGTACTGGGTATCCTCCTGGTGGTTTTTCGCCAAACGCCGGTTTTCGAATCCACCACGCTAATCCTGGTTCTGGCGAGTCTTGGCAGTATTGCAGGCCTTCTGGCAGGTGTTGGTATAAGCCTGGGGATGACTGCGATGCAGTCAATTGGCTATCGCCACAGTCCTTACTGGTCGGTAATTGGTGCGGTGCTGGGAGGTGCTCTTATTGGGGGCATACTTCATGTAATTGGTGTTGATACCTTTCAGGCGCTGTTTGGCCAGCAGTTAAGTGAGATTGCCGGCGCTTATGAAGGAGCGATTATTGGGCTTGGGCTTTCTCTGGGATATCTGGCCGGTGGTGTAACAAATCATAAAAGAATGTTGATGCGCATTGCAATGGCCGCTCTCGGGACAATGCTGGCAGCAATTTTACTGACGCTTATCAAAGGGAACCTGTTCAGTGCCAGTATCGAGACCATCGCACGGTCTTTTGTCAATTCCCAGATAAATCTGCAACCACTGGCTAAAATGTTTGGTGAATCCCATTATGGCCAGTTATCCCGTTTGATTCTGGGTGCGGCAGAGGGCCTCCTTTTCGGGAGTGGATTAACATTCGGCCTGGAATTTTCCCGCAAATTTCGCTGATTGTATCAATTGTATTCGACTCCTGATGTAAACTTTAGGTTTAAATGGCTACATACTCTCTTCTCTATTTTTTGATAAACATAAATAAGAAAAGGCTGAGATACTTAATATATATCTGTCTGTTTCTGTATCCGGGTGAAATCAACATATGTCTGGGTGTAACGCCAGATAGTACTTATTATTTCTATCATGGGAAATCCTATGGTTCGGAATCTCTGTTTAATCCCCTCAACGTGATTATAAACGGTGGCTTTGGTATTCTGCAGATTAGTAATCGTTCTAATCGGCTATCTGATATTGATTTTGAAAATGGCTGGAAGAATGTGACCTACAACCTCTCCCATCCGTTCCAAACCATAGACGCCTTTGGCTGGGACAAATTCTGGAGACAGGAAGTTTTTCCCACCAGTTTTAAATTAAAACAAGCCCAATATTATCCGAATTATAAAAATCATCTATGGGGAGGTGGATTCACGTACCGGGCCTTTGTGGAGTGGTATCGTTTTCATGATTACGAAAAACCTGTTCTGTGGGCACTTTCATCCTGGATGGCTTATCATCTGCTCAATGAAGTCGTGGAAAACAACTATTATGTCGGGCCCAATGTCGATTCAATCTCTGATGTGTATATCTTTAATACTGCCGGACTTTTGCTTTTTTCGATAAATAAGGTAGCTCGTTTTTTTGGAAACACCTTGCATATGAGGGACTGGTCGTTTATGCCCGGATATGATCCCTGGTTGAATACCATAGAGAATATTGGCCAAAATTTTATGATCAAAGTAAAATTACCGTTCTGGAAATCTTGGAGTTATTTTAATCACTGGGGCGTCCATGGGATGTTCGGACTTTCCCATTTGGCAAAGAACGGCACCAGTATATCTTTTGCCGGAGGTCTGGTTGCTAAAGATTTGGTGCAGGTAGATAACGACTCGGGTGTCAGAGAATTGACTACCAGTCTGGTGTGGACAGCCGGTATTTTTTACGATCGGGATAATTCTTTGTTGGCTTCTCTGATTTTATCCGGTACCAAGGGGTACCGCGTTCGTTTAAATATTTATCCGGGTGTGATAAAATTTGGCAAGTTGTCACCAGGATTTTTCTTTAATTTGCGCAAAGATAATCAGGCAGTACTTGGATTCCATTTTAATTATGTACTTCCGGCTTTAGCCCGGCGAATCCGATAGGAGAGCAAGAAATTTTTTTGGGCTATTTTGAAAAAAGCATTTCATTTTGATCCGGATTGAAGAACAGGTAATTACAAAATGCTTTATCCTCAATTAAAAACTGAACGATTAATTCTACGCGGATTTCGAATGTCCGATGCAGACCGAGTATCCCTGCTGGCCGGCGCTTTTGAGATAGCCGATACCACATTGCGCATCCCTCATCCTTATGAAAAGCACCTTGCGGAAAAATGGATATCCGAACATCCACAGCGGTATAAGGAAAAAAGATCTATCCATCTGGCAATCACCCTGATTGAAAATAATGTCCTGATCGGCTCCATTAGTTTGATGCACATCAACCATAAACATTTGCATGCTGAACTGGGTTACTGGATTGGTAAAGAATACTGGAATCGCGGATATGCTACCGAGGCCGGTCTGGCAGTGATTCAATATAGCTTTGAGGCATTGGGACTCAACCGGATCCATGCCCATTGCTTTTCCCGGAATGAGGCTTCCGCCAGAGTGCTAAAGAAAATGGGAATGACCCATGAGGGAACCCTCCGGCAGCATATCAGGAAATGGGATAAATTTGAGGATATTGATATGTTTGCCATTCTGAAATCTGATGTTATTTAGGATACGGATGGTTCAACTAATATATTAATTCCAAAATAACAGTGATGCAATTTTCGAGGCAACCTAACTATCTTAAACGGAAAACATTTGGAGATGTTTAAACATGACCTTTGATCAACAAAGAATACTAGGCAGGACTGACCTGAAAGTGGGTCGTCTGGGCATTTCCTCCAGCTATCGTGCGCCGCAGAAAGCTTATGAAGAAGCCTTCGAACGAGGTTGTAATTATTTTACCTGGGGGACATTTATCCGGGGTCGTTCCAAAGAAATGCAAAAAGCTATTCAGGAAATTATTAAAAAAGGACAGCGGGAAAAATTGGTGTTAGCCTGTTATACTTATGCCCACCAGAAGCACCTGACCGAATATTTTCTGAATCGGGGAATAAAAGCGCTGGGTATTGATTATGTTGATATCCTCCTGCTGGGATACTTCCCCAAACGACCGCCGCAGAAAATTATTGATGGGGCGCTGGAACTGAAGGAAAAAGGAAAGGTGCGATTCCTGGGATTATCCGGGCATAACCGTAAACTTTTTCCCGAGCTAGCTAAAGAGGGTATCTTTGATGTTTTTCATATTCGCTATAACGCTGCTCACCGGGGAGCGGAGACGGAAGCGTTTCCCTATTTGCAGGGTGAAGAACGGCCCGGAATTGTTTCTTTTACTGCAACCCGCTGGGGCCAGTTGCTCAAGGCGAAAAGGATGCCGGAAGGAGATAAACCACCATCTGCGGTAGATTGCTACAGATTTGTTTTAAGCAACTCTGCAGTGGATGTGGTCATGGTCGGAGCTAAAACCATGGAGCAGATGCGGGAGGATTTAACTACCCTGGAAACTGAGGTAATGAGCGAAGAGGAGTTGGCCCGGATGCGTCGGTTCGGGGACCATATTTATAAATCGCGCTGAAAATATTTTGATCTTGTTTAATTCGTAGCAGAATAAAAATGAAAAAATGGATAAGTGCAAAGTTAGCTGGAAACATACTTCTTTTTTTACTGATATTACTGAGTCTCTTTCATGTGCTGGTTCTGTTGAGGGTGCTGCCCTCTGATGTTGTCTGGGGTGGACAAACCGGAAATTCACCTTCAAATCTATTCACCCTGGAACTGGTCGCGCTGTTGGCGACTCTGATCTTCATCCTGATCGTTGCCCTGAAGACCGGTTATCTGAAAATCAGTAAACTCAAAAAATTGGCCACTATTGGCATCTGGATAATGGGTGTGTTTTTTCTGTTAAATATGGGTGGAAATTATAATTCTTCTTCTTCAGTAGAGAAGCTGGTCTTTGGTCCGTTAACCCTGATCATGGCACTCCTGGCGTTCAGACTTGGCCTCGAGAAATAACAAAATAAAGTTTCCGTTTGTTAGAAAAATAACGCTGTAATATGGTTTTATCTCGCTGGCATGTTATTTTTTTAATACGAAAAATAATTTCTGAAATAAATTCAGAATAACGAATCAGAGAATCCTTTTTCGATAGTTAATGGAAAAAACAGCGATTGTTTTTTTCCGAGTTTTTAATTATGAAATTCTAATTAATTGAAATTTTTCCACAAAATGCTTTTGGAAATATTCGCGGATTATCTCATTTTTTGGTAAACGGAGTTGCGGATCTTTATCAATAATAACAAAGGCATCCTTACGAGCTGTCTGGATAATTTTTTGATCCTGCACCAGGTCAGCGAATTGCAAATCTGGCATTCCATGCTGGCGGGTGCCGAAAAATTCTCCGCTTCCTCTCAGGCGCAAATCCTCCTCAGCGATTTTAAACCCATCGGTGGTTTTTTCCATCATCTGGATTCGTTGCCGGGCCACTTCATTTATATCCCCTGGGGTAATCAGAATACAATAGGATTTTTTTGGTCCACGCCCGATACGTCCCCGCAACTGATGCAGTTGATTTAATCCGAAACGCTCGGCATGTTCCACCAGCAGGATGGTGGCATTGGGAATATCCACTCCCACCTCGATTACCGTCGTGCTCACCAGAATCTGGATCTCACCGGACTTGAATTTGCGCATGGCGTCTTCTTTTTCTTCACTCCGCATTCGTCCATGCAATAGGGATAAACAGAATTCCGGAAAGACATTTTTCTGCAGATGTTGGTAACTCTCCGTGGCGGCTTTCAGATCTATTTTTTCAGATTCTTCCACCAATGGATAAACGATATAAGTCTGCTCTCCCTGTTTTACTCTCTCCCGGATAAACTGGTAAACCTCCTTCAATTTGTTTTCCCGTCTCCATGCGGTGACCACCGGTTTCCGTCCCGGTGGCATCTCATCGATGACCGAACTATCCAGATCACCATAAAATGTCATAGCCAGGGTACGGGGTATGGGGGTAGCAGTCATGACCAGGACATGGGGATGCCAGCCCTTCCCGATGAGCTCTCCCCGCTGGAGCACACCAAAACGATGTTGCTCGTCAATAATAACCAGTCCCAGATTCTTGAACCCTACTTTTTCCTGAACCAGCGCATGTGTCCCAATTACCATATCGATGTTTCCATCTTTCAATTCCTGGTGTACCTTTTCTTTTTCTTTATTTTTCAGAGAACCAATCAGCAGTCGCAGATCGATATCTGTTTTTGCCAGCATATCCCAGATATTCAAAAAGTGTTGTTCGGCCAGGATTTCGGTGGGTGCCATCAGGGCTACCTGGTATCTGTTCTCTATGGCGATAAGGGCAGTAATCATCGCTACCAGGGTTTTCCCGGAACCGACATCCCCTTGTAACAAACGGTTCATCGGGTGGCCGCTTTTCAGATCGTCATAGATTTCCCGCAGTACTTTCCGTTGTGCCTGGGTTAAATCAAAGGGTAGCTGATCCAATACTTTGCGGATAATCTTCCCGCTGGTGGTCATCTGGATTCCCTGAACAGGAGATTGTTGCTGATAATGCCGCAGTGCCATAAGTATCTGTAGATAAAAGAGCTCTTCATATTTCAACCGGCGCATGGGTTGTTGGAGTTGCTCCATGCTCTCCGGGAAATGAACCAGACGGTAGGTTTGTTGACGTGGCAGCAACTTATATGAACTGATGAGGTTTGCCGGTAGATTTTCAGTAATTTCTTTACCGTATTTATCCAGTGCGTTATAGATGATACGGCGGAAACCGTGAGAACTGAGACCTATCCTTCTTAAATCCTGGGTGCCCGGATAAAGTGAAATAATCTGTCCGGTATGTAGTTGATCTTTGGCTTCATCAATTATATCGAAATCCGGGTGCACCATCTGCCATCCCCGGTAGAACCCGACTTTGCCGCTGAGCGCAACTTCTTGATCTTGCTTGAAGATCTTGGCGAAAAAATCTGCCTGGTTGAACCACACCGCATCCATCAGACCGGTTTTATCATAGATGGTGACGACCAGACGCCGGCGTGGACGGGGAATCAGTTTAACCTTTACCACCTGTCCCACAATGGTGGCCTCTTCGTCTTTACTCACCTGATTAATCCGGGTGATGGTACTGCGGTCCAGGTAACGTCGGGGAATATGGTTCAGCAGGTCCTGAACCGAGGAAATTCCATATTTCTTTAGTTGTTTGGCGCGTGTCTCCCCCACACCTTTAACAAATTGCACATCAATATCATCGATGGTTTTAGGTGGGTGTGCCATTGAAAAGTATTACGGTTGAACCTGACGTATTTGCTCTTCTTTTTCGATCTGGCCATCCAGCAAATGGATAACCCGGTTCGATTGACCGGCAAACATCTCATTATGGGTTACAATTACAAAGGTTTGATTATATTTCCGGTTTAACTCCAGCAGAATCTCGAATAGCGCATGGCTGTTTTGACTATCCAGATTACCGGTGGGTTCATCCGCCAGAATGAGCTTGGGCTGGTTCATCAGAGCCCGGGCAACTGCAACCCGTTGCAACTCCCCACCGGACAACTGGGATGGTCGATGGTCCATCCGTTTTTCCAGACCCACTTCGGTCAACAGCATTTTTGCCCTGTCCAGATCGGTCTTCCAGTCATCTCCTTTAATCATCCTGGGAATCAACAGATTTTCGACAGCGGTAAATTCGGGCATTAGGTAATGGAACTGAAATACAAAACCGATATTGCTATTCCGGAAACGAGATATTTCGGTCTCTTTTAATTGGGAGGTATCTTTACCATCGATAATGATTCTGCCGACAGATGGTTTATCCAGAGTACCCATAATGTGCAACAAAGTGCTCTTACCGGCACCGGAAGGTCCCATAATAACCAGGATTTCCCCTGCCCGGACATTGAGTGAAATTCCCTTCAGTACCAGAAGAGTCTCCGTACCGGAAGGGTATTGTTTTTCTATTTGATAGGCTTCTAAAATATTATGGTTATTTTCACTCATTTGGGTATCCATCTCTGCCTTTGTCTGAAAGAAAAAATATTACTCATATCGAATTGCTTCCACCGGTTCCAGCTTGGAGGCTTTATAGGCCGGATAAACTGAGGCAGCCAGACATAGAATGACGCCGGCAACCGCGATTACAATAAAATCAAATGGCTGCATTTTCACCGGCAGTTTATCAATCAGATAAACATCGGCTGGCAATCTCACCAAACCGAATGTTTCCTGTAAGTAACAAACCGCAAATCCCAGTAAACTTCCAAGCAGGGTGCCCAGAATTCCCACAATAGTCCCCTCGAACAAAAATATCCGCATGATGCCCTTTGATGATGCGCCCATACTTTTCAGGATACCGATTTCTCGGGTTTTTTCCATCACGATCATGATGAGCGAACTGACAATGTTAAACGCCGCTACCATAATAATGAGGCAGAGAATAACGAATGCACCCCATTTTTCAATAGTCATCCAGCTATACAAACTTTTATTTAACTCAAACCAGGTCCGGGCAACAAAGGGATATCCACCTACTTTTTTTTCGATGATTGGTGCTATTTTTCCCGCCAGATTGTAATTATCCAGCTTAATTTCGATCCAGGATGCTTTATCCGGCATATTGAATAGTTTTTGCCCTGCCTCAAGGGAGATATAAACCATGACCTTATCGTATTCGTAAAATCCAACTTCACTGATACCGGTAACCACAAACTGCCTGACCTTTGGTGGGGAAAAGATATTGGCATCCTGCGGGATGATGAAAAGAGTGATTAGCTCCCCCGGGGAAAATATCATCAGGCTTTCTGCAAGATACCGTCCCAACACAATGCCGTCTAAATCCCGGTCCTCAAACTGAGCTTTCCCAAGGTTGAAGTCTCCGCTTACCAGACTTTGCGGTACTTCGTTCACTTTACCGATAGTGGCAGGATCCACTGCCCGGATTACGCAGGGCTGGTTATTATCCCGGGACCGGGCAACGCCTTCCCGGGTAATCAGTGGAGATACCCCGATCACATGAGGTACCGTCAAAATGGTATCAATAAGGCCCTGGTAATTTTCTATACCCTCAGAGTAGAATTTACGCAGTTGAATATGTGCGTCAGCATTAAACAGCCGGGTACGAACCTCATCTTCAAAGCCATTAAAGGATGAAAGGACAATATCCAGGGCTGCCACACCAATGAGAACGCCGATAATCGAGACATAGGTAATGATCGAAATAAATCCGGTTTTTCGTTTGGCCCGGAAGTAACGTTTGGCAATAAAAGTTTCGTAACCCATTTATATATCCATTAAATCTTTATCTTAATTTTCGTTTGATACTACATGTTACTGCCGTTAAAGTTGTTCCGGTCGCATGTGCGGGAAAAAGATTACATCTCGTATGGAAGGGGAATCGGTCAAAAGCATCACCAGACGGTCGATGCCAATTCCCAACCCTGCAGTAGGAGGCATTCCATATTCCAAAGCGCGGAGAAAATCTTCATCCAACATCTGGGCTTCCTCGTCACCTTTTGCCCGGAGTTCCATTTGCGCCTCGAATCTCTCCCTTTGGTCCAGTGGATCGTTCAGCTCACTGAAGGCATTCCCGATTTCTTTTCCTGCGATAATAGGCTCGAATCGTTCTACCAGTCTGGGATTCTCCCGGTGCTTTTTAGCCAGGGGAGACATTTCTACCGGATAGTCTGTGATAAACTTTGGCTGAATCAGTTTCGGTTCGACAAATTCAGCGAAGATCTCATCAATTATTTTACCGGAGCCCCAGGAATCTTCCACCGGAACGCCCAGATTTTCTGCAGTTTTCCGTAGGTCATCAAGATTTTGGGTGGAAAGATCAACACCGGCAAATTCCTTTATACCTTCAAACAGAGGTAGCCTTTTCCAGGGTGGCGTAAGATTAATCTTCTGTCCCTGATAAGTCAGCTCTAAGGTTCCAAGCACTTCTTTGGTTACATGTGCGATCATTCCCTCGGTGTATTCCATCATCCATTGATAATCTTTAAGGGCTACATATAATTCCACCTGGGTAAATTCGGGATTATGAAAACGGTCAATTCCCTCATTCCGGAAATCACTGGCAAACTCAAAGACACCATCAAAACCACCAACAATAAGACGTTTCAAGTAAAGTTCGTTGGCAATACGCAGATATAATTTCATATCCAGGGCATTATGATGAGTGATAAAAGGTCGGGCGGCAGCACCTCCGTAAAGCGGCTGAAGAATAGGAGTTTGAACTTCCAGAAAACCGGATTGGTTGAGAAATTGTCGCATAGTGGTAATTATATGAGATCGCTTCACGAAGACATCCCGCACTTCAGGATTGACAATTAAATCCACATAGCGCTGGCGATAACGTTGTTCTTTATCGGAAAATTCATCATAAAGTACTTTTTCACCGTCCACTAATTTTTCTTTCACTATGGGCAATGGACGTAAGGATTTACTAAGCAGATGCAATTTTTCGCAGTAGATGCTGATTTCACCAGTCCGGGTTTTGAAAACCTTTCCTTCGATACCTACTAAGTCTCCAATATCAAGCAATTTATAGAGTTCAAAGGATGTCTCCCCGATAACCTCTTTTTTTAGGTATATTTGAATTTTTCCATGCAAATCCTGTATATGAAAAAACGCTGCTTTCCCCATTTCCCGGTTCGACATGATCCGGCCAAAAATGGCGACTTCTTTTTCCTGAAGTTCATCAAAATTTTCAATTATTTCTTTGGAAGTATGTGTTCGCTCAAATTCGTATGGATATGGATTTATGCCAAGTTCACGGATTTTTACCAGTTTTTCTCTGCGCTGTAAGATTAATTGATTAATCTCTTCCAAATTGTACTCCTTTTTCTTTCCGCAAATTATATAATTCTGATGAAGTTAAAGAAAATTTAAATTTCAAACAATAAGAATAAAAATGTTAAAATGAGGCTTTTGTTGAATTTTTTATTAAATAATTTTTGTGGTAAAGAAACGATAATTAATATTGTCATGTTTTTTTACTCATTCTATCCTTATACTAAGTGGATAAAATTTTGATAATACTAGTGGACCTCGATTTCTCTTGACATCAAATTTGATTCATACTAAATTTTTTTCCGGTAATGTTTAAATTATTAAAAAAATTAAAGCTATGAATTAAAGAATCCGATAATTCCCACATTGGGAAATGGAACTTAATATTAAAAATAAGGAGTAAGATGTGAACCAGGTTTTCGTCCGATCTGAACATTTGGCTGAGAAAATATATGACGTAAAACTCTTTATGGCGGATTGGAAAGTACTTTTCGCTCTGGATGGTAAAATGAGTACAGAAGAAATTTCCCATTTTCTGGAAATAGATCCTGGTAAAGTGGATCAATCAGTTAAGCAGCTTCTCGATTTGCAACTAGTACTGCCGCTTGGTGCCGAAATAACTTCTCCAGCAGATGAAAAACCAAAAGAAGAAGAATTTGAAATTGCGGAGAAACCTAAACCCGAGGAAGTGGAAGAAAGCGAATCAGAGATTCCCAAAGAAGAAGTAATGGAAACCGCGGAAGAAGTATCAGAAGAAGTGACAGAAGAAGAATTAAAAGGTGCAAAGGTGGAAGAACCCGAAGAAACTGCAGAGTCAGAGGTAACTGAAGAGGTGCAGGAGGAAGAAGTCTCCGAAGAATTTGAAACGGTTGATTCTTCAGCAGAAGAAGGATTTGAAGAATTGAAAATAGGGGAAGAGGAAGATAGCCCTGGTGAAAAAACTGAAGAGAGTGAACAGGATTTAGACCAGTTGATAAACGACCTTCTCCAGGAAGAGGGGGGAACTGAAGAGAGTGAAGAAGGGCAAACTGTTCAGGAAGAAGAGGTGGAAGAAGCGGAACAGGCAACTGTTGAGGAGCCAGAGGTGGAAACTGAACCAGAAGGTGAAACCGAGGAAACTCCGGAAGCTGAGGGGAAAGCTGATTTTGACCTGGGGAATATATTTGATACGGATATTGCCGAGACGGAAGAGTCAATTGATGAAATGTTAAAGAAAGAAGACGCTGAGGAAGCTGTAGCTGAAGAAGAGGCTGATGTTGAGCAGCCTCCGATACCCATTCCCGATTCAGATAAAAAAACAATACTGGTGGTGGACGATAGTGTGGTCATCCGTAAAATGGTAGAAATTGCCCTGGAAAATGAAAATTATAATATTATCACCGTGGCGAATGGCAAAGATGCATTTTCATTTTTGGATGAACAGGATCCAGATCTTGTCATTCTCGATATTATGCTTCCTGATGTTAATGGGCTGGATATTCTGAAAACCATCAAAGCCAGTAAAGAGATTCCCGTGGTAATGCTTTCTGCCAAGGATACCCCAAAAGAAACAAATAAAGCAAAAGAATTAGGTGCCAACGATTTTATACCCAAGCCGTTCAGGGATGAGGATTTGATTAAAAAAATACATGAGCTTATTGGCGACTAGGTTCAGGGAATGAACAAAATTTTAGTAGTAGATGATAGCTTAACAGACCGGACACTGATCCGGAGAATTTTGGAAAGCAAAAATTATCAGGTAGTTGAAACCGGAGAAAGTCATCTGGTAGCGGAATTAGTAGATGTTGAACACCCTGATTTAATTTTGCTTGATATCATTTTACCTGGTACAAATGGCTATGAGATTTGCCGTGATTTAAAAAGTGGTTCAAAAACAAAGAAAATACCAATCATTTTTGTTTCGGCCAGAAAAAAAACAAGCGATCTGTACTGGGGAAAATTACAAGGAGCGGACGATTATTTAACTAAGCCAGTGGATCCGGCAGAATTGTTGACTGTGGTAGAGAAATTCTTAGGCCAAACTCATAATGTCCAAAAAAACTGATAAAAATAGTGAAGACACATTCCTCCAAGACAGAGTTTCCGTTATTGAGATCAGTGGAATATTATTCGGAATCGATATATTAAAATCCAAAGAAGTATTTCCCATCGGAGAGATAACTCCCGTCCCAAATACCAAAGAATTCGTCAAGGGTGTATTTAATTTGCGAGGTGATATTTACCCCTTGCTGGATATTTCTACTATCCTAGGATTGCCACCAATTGTGTTTGACAAAGATAATATGATCATCTTGCTGGAGGGAAATGGAATCACCATGGGAATTTTAACCAGTCGGGTGCATGGTGTGAGACCGGTAAATTCCTCATCGATAAAACCAGCTAAAGGGGTAGCAGCTAAAAAAATGGAAGAATTTGTCTCAGGGCTGATATCAGAGAAAGGATCTGAAATATTTTTACTTGATATTGATCGATTATTTTCATCTCCTTCGATCAGTCGGTACTATTAATTGGTAAAGGTGGATTGATGAACAAAGTTCGTGTTAGCATTATCTGGAAATTTTTTGCTGTAACCGCGCTCATTTTGCTCTTGCTTACTACTATATTTGAGGTCATTAGTAATTCCCATCAAAAAGAGTTGGCACGCACTGAAGTATTGACCCAGCTGAAGTTTTTAGCACAGACCGGGTCTGCTACTTTATCCGGCGATGAAGTTAGTCGAATCAGCCAAGTGGAGCCACTCCCGGCTGAGGATGTGGAAAAATCAACAAAAAGATTTCGTAATGTGATTCAAGAAGTTTCTCAGGAAGATTTAGATTATTCGATATATCGAAGTGCTGTTCTTGTCCCTGAAAATAATGGCACAAAGATTTTTTACACTTCTCAGACCACAAATACCACTTTTAATGCTGGCCCCTGGTACCCCGAGATTGAGAAAGTTCTACTCGACCGTGAAACCGTAATAAAAAAGGATTATCTCGAAGCAGGTCGATCGATTTATTCAGCTTTTAGTCCGGTTTATGGCGATAATAATCAGGTCGTGGCTATTGTCCGGGTAGATCTTCTGAAATCAGAATTACAATCTTTGTTACCGTCCCTGTTTCCGGGATTGGCACTATATCTGGGTATTGCCCTGGCAGTCTCATTTTTGGTTAGTTTTATTTTATCACGATTTGTTACCACACCGATTCACAATTTTGTGGACTTTGTAAACCGCGTCTCGGAGGGCAATTACCAGCTTCGGTATGAGTATAGAACATTTGATGAAATGGAAAAAATTGCCTTTGCATTAAATGTGATGCTGGAAAAATTGGAAGGGCTTATCGAATCTGAAGCGGATCGCGATCGAATTCAGGAGCAAATTACCAGTCTGCTTAAAATTGTTTCCGCCGCTGCTGACGGAGATTTTACCGTGAAGGCTGAAGTAACCGCAGACACTCTGGGAGCTCTCTCTGATTCTTTTAATTTGATGATATCCGAGCTGGGTATGCTGATCCGGGATATGCAGAAAGCCTCGGAACAAATTGAGCAATCGACCAATGAAATTGTGAACTCTAGTGATATCATGGCGGTTGGTGCTGATCGGCAGGCAAAGGAGATTGATACCACCTATACCGCGGTTAAGAATGTGGCAGATATCGTCAAATACGCAGATGACCGTTCTACCCAGGCGGCAAAATCCGCCAGCCAGGCCGCGCAGGTAGCGATGAAGGGTACTGAAATTGTTAAAAGTGCCATTGAAGGAATGCACCGTATTCGTGAGACAGTTCAGGAGACCGCCCGTCGGGTTCAGATTCTTGGCCAGAATTCTCAGGAAATCGGAGAAATTCTGGAAGTGATCAGTGAAATTGCCAATCGGACAAATTTATTAGGTCTTAATGCCACCATAGAGGCGGCCCGTGCCAGTGAGTCCGGGCGTGGATTTGCGGTGGTAGCGGATGAGGTGCGAAGTCTTGCCGAAAGATCGAGCCAGGCGGCGCGGGATATTGCTGTGCTGGTGGAAAGTATCCAGACCGGAACAACGGAAGCGGTACGAGCTATGCAGAAAGGATCTTCTGAGGTTGAAAAGGAGACAAAAAAAGTGGATGAGGCTGGAGGCGCTTTAAAGGAAATCCTGGACATGGTTCAGGAATCAGATAAGTTGATCCATGAGATCTCCGAATCTTTTCAGCATCAGGTAAAATCCAGTGCGGATATAACTAAAACCATGGAGAGCATTGCCCAAATTGCCCAGGAAACTACCTCAGGTGCACAAAAGACGAAGAAGCTCTCGGAAGAGATGGCAAACCTGTCCCGGATTTTAAGTGTCGCTGTGGCCAAGTTTAAATTACCGGGTCAGGTAAAAAGCAAAGCAGCCAGTTAATCTTAACTGATAAAGTTTGAGAAATAGTTTGGGGATTTTTATGAAGATTTCAAACCAGGTAGATTTTGAGACTTTCTACTTTCAAAGCCTTCTTGAATCTATAAAAAAGCAAGGTGATACGAAGTTCGAAGGTGCTATGCAAACAAATCTGGGAAAATTTGTTGATTTCCTTTCTTCCGGCGAAAATCCCCTGGCAAGTATTGAAAAATTAGCTCGCGTGCAAGGTACCAGTGATATTTCTATATTCTTTTCTGATTTGATTGAACGAATAAGTGATTCAGAACCAGAAGATGCAGTGGAAAAGATCGATGATTATGCCACAGATTTTTTGGAAATTTTTCATGAACTGGCTTTGGAACCATCCTGGGAAAGCCGTGTTTTTCAGGATTTACTTGGTACCGAGCCTGTCTCTGAAAATAAGCTGGACATTTATACTTTTATCCGGGAACATATCAAAGCCCAGGTTCTTCATAATTTCCAGAGCGAAGATGAATCTGTCCGGGATTTGATTGAACGAATGTTCGATCGTTTGGAATCCCGGGAAGAATTAACCAACCTCTCATCTCTATATCAGGATAACCATGAATTTCAGGGAGCCCTGTTCTTATTGCAGAATCTGTTAAAACCACCCAGGGAAGAAGTTCTTATCGAAGGTTATCTGTCGGATTACTATGGAAATGTTGATGATCTTATTCGCGAGTTAAAAAGTCTCTATGTCGAGCATACCGATTTGTTTTTATCATTCTGCAAAGCTGAAGAAATTGCGAAGGAAGTTGAACCTGAGGAAGCAACTGCTTCCGAACAGGTTGAAGAAGAAATCCCCAGAGAAATAAAGGAAACTGAAGTATCAGAAACCGGCGTTACCGTTGAAGATGAGAATTTGCGATTCCTGCTACGGGATTATATTGTGAATGAAATAAAAGAATTATCCGATGAAATCGTATCCTCACTCTCCAAAGTCGTAAAAGATCCAGCCAATGAAAATACTCGTTCGGTGGTACTGGAAAATCTGAAAATTATTAAGGATTTGGGACAGATTCATAAATATCCGGCTATTGAGGAGATTTCCAAAAACGTGCTCGATAATATCCGGGATCAGTTTTCCTCCGGGAAAATCCTGACACAGGACTCAATCGATTCGTTGAAAAACCTGTTGTCTAACTATCTAGCCTATATCGATGCGGTCTTGAATGATTCTGAGGAACAGGGTACAGAGGAACTTCATAATTTGGAGAGCTCGTTTCTGGCTTCGATAGAATCTACCGAATCAGTTGAAGCAGCGTTCTCCTTTCAAAATTCGGAGGTGGTTAAGGATGCTTTTCAGTTTGCGCAGTCACGTTTTCTGGCAAGGGTTGAAACAAATTATGCTATCTTTCTTGATACACATTCCGCGGAAAGTCAAGCCTCGTTGCAATCGGATCTTGATCACCTTTCAAACTGGTATAAACTCTGGCAGTTAACCGGTCCCGATCATGTAATGGAGATTCTTCAAAATTGGCTAAATAATGAAGAGAAACATGAAAAGTTAAATTTAAAAAAGGATGAGGTGCTGGAATCTATCCAGAAACTGGCAACCCGCTTATTTTCCGCCACTCCGGATGAATGGACTGAGCTGGTGGAAAAATTAACCATTGGCAAAATTTCAGATAAAACCTTTTCCATTTCAGAATCTCTGGAGGCCTATAAAGATGTGACCCAAAAACAATTAACGAAAATAATTGATTCGCTCAAGAATGAGAACATCTCGATACAACAAGTTGCTGCCGATGAGATGACTCCGGGATTACAGCAGGTTGTTAATAACAGCACTCTGGCTAAAAATATTTCGATGCTGGATGTGGCAACTTATCTTTTAGAGAAAATGACAGAGCTGGATGCAATTCCAGACGATCAATCTGATGGAATCCGGCAGGATTTGGTGGGTCTACTGGGTGAATGGAAAAGCTCAGTATCCAATCTTCCCAAGGCAATAAATGCCGAAAAACTAAAACAAAAATTTGATAAGATACTAAAACAAATTAAAATTCCGGGAACCGAAAAAGCCGAAAAGTCTGAAAAGATAGAAGATAAAAAAACCAGTACGCGGGAGTCTTTTGTTGATGATGAATTGGTGAGCGTATTTCGGGAAGAAGCCTTAAAATATTTGAAAGAGATCGAGAAATATGCTGAAAAACTTTCAGGCGATCTGGAGAATACCTCAAAAATACAAAAATTGAGCAATATACTCCATACCCTCAAAGGTTCTGCCCAGATGGTTAATCGCAGCGATATTGCTGAGATCGTGGGTCCGGTTGAGGAGTTGTCCGAATTACTACTTCATGGGAAGGTTAAACCGCGTAAGCAGTTCATTTCACTTTGTAAGCGAATGGTTAAAGCCGTCAAGAGGCTTCTGGATAACAAAAAAATCCAACCCCGGCGTTTGCTTAACTCAATCGACAATTTTATTTCAAAGAATATAATTGAAGAAGAATTTCAGACTCCGGAAATAGAAGCTAAGGAAGAGTCTATGGAAACTTCTCCGAATTCAGAATCTGTATCTGTTGAAGAAGGAGTCGTGGCTGAAGAACCGACGGAGAAGAAAGAAACCGGTCGGGAACCGTTGCTTAAATTAAGCGAAATGGATCCTGAGCTTTTGGAAATATTCAAGAATGAAGCCGCGGAGAATCTGAATAATATTGAACGGGACCTTACCCTGGTTGAAAAATTCAAACATGATAAAAAGACTTTACAGTCCTTGGATCACTCGGTTCATGAAATCCGGTCTGCAGCAAAGATGCTTGGATTTACCGAGATCGGTGTTCTTTTTGATGACCTGGAAGAATTGATCGAACTGCTCAACAAGAAAGAGCCGGAGAATTGGAATTATATGATTCCGGCTGTCCGTAAGTCAGTGCAGGTTATCCGGGATCTTACCAAGAATCAGGAAATACCGCTTTCTCTCTATGAAGAAACCACCAATGCGATTTCCGGACATTTGATGGAATTAAAAGGGGAGAAGGTTGAAAAACCGGTAGAGCAGCCGCAACCAGCCCCATTTCAGGAAGTTGCAGAAGATGGGGAATTATCCGAGACGGTGATAACTTCGTTTATTCAGGAAGCCAGGGAATATCTGGAAGATATCAACTTTTTGTTGATGAAAATGGAAAAGAATCCAACTGACCAGGATCTGGCCCAGCGGCTAATGCGGACACTACATACATTAAAAGGTTCGGCTTCAATGGTTTACCTGGAAGCACCAGAGAAATTGGCCCATCTCAGTGAAGATATTCTGGAAGATTTTTTGAGCAGATCTGAACCCTTACCTCAGCATCTTTACGATCTACTGTTTGATGTGGTCGATGAAGTCGATTTTATCATTTCTGCGCTGGTGGATGGAGAGCGCAACAAAACAAAAAATTTTGATGAAATTGTCACTCAATTAGAAGCCATTAAAACCGGCGAGGGAAGTGGCCAAAAGAAGAAATCTGCGAAAAAGAGGAAGGCGCAGGAAAAAACCGAGGAATCAACTCCGGATGCAGATTATCTGTCTATTTCGGAGGACCTTGAAATTCCCAAGGTAAAACCAAGGGATACCTACATTCGCCTGCATGTTCAGCAAATGGATAGTCTGTTAAACGAAACGGCGGAGATGGTAATCAATAACACGCAATTCAAGAAGCAACTGGATACCCTGAAAAACAACCTTCCCCGGATGGATATGGAAGGAAAAAACCTGCAGAATATCCTCTGGTATCTGGATGAGTTTATCAAAGAAGAACAAAAATTGATTGGGGAAATTGAACCGCTGATAAAGAAATCACCCTCCTTAATGGAATCGGAAGAAAAACAGATTAGTGAATTGAAGGAAACCATTGGAAATCTGAAGAAATTTTCCCAGAATTTTAATCAGATCTTACAAAACATTAAAGATTCCGGGAAGCTATATGATGAACAAATCCATAAAATGCTCCGGTTAAGCAACCAGATCCACGAATCTATCATGAATGCCCGGTTGGTACCGGTAGATATTTTGTTCCAGCGTTTCCAGAGACCACTTCGCGATTTGGCCCGGAAATATAATAAAAAGGTAAAATTATTGATCCGTGGAGAAGAGACTGAGCTGGACAGAACTCTGGTGGAAGAATTGTTTGAACCTCTGCTTCATCTGCTGCGCAATGCCATAGACCATGGCATCGAATTACCAAAAGAACGGAAGAAAGTTGGTAAACCAGAGGAAGGAACAATAAAATTAAGTGCCACCCGGGAACGAAATTTCGTCAGTTTTAATGTAGAAGATGATGGGAAGGGAATTGATATGGATAAGGTTAAGCAAAGGGCAATTGATCTTGGATTCCTGAAGAAAAACCAGGCTGATGTTTTGGCCGAACAGGAAGTATTTGAATATATGATGTATTCCGGTTTCTCCACATCAACAGTAAAAACGGAATTGAGTGGCCGGGGGATGGGTCTGGATATCGTTAAGAATCAGATTCAGAAAATAAAAGGGGATATCCGGATTTATTCGGAAAAAGGAAAAGGCACCCGTTTCCAGGTCCGTGTTCCCATTTCCCTGACAGTTACCCAGGCAATGCTGGTCAATGTGAATAACAATATCTATGCAGTTCCGCTGTTACAGGTCGAGGAGACCATTGATCTGGATAGAAAAGATTTAATCAGCAAAGATAATTTTTACTATATGAACTTCCGCGGAGCACAGATTCCGGTAATTAAGCTGTCCTCGCTCCTTCAAATATCAGAACCTCCAGAGAATGCAGTATCGAAATCGAATACCGTTCCGGTCATCATTGTTCAGGATGAAGGAAATAAAGTGGCCCTGCTGGTGGATAAAATTCTTCATCGGGAAGAGATTTTAATTAAATCTCTGGGTAAAGGTTTGCAGGGGATTCGTTTTATTTCTGGCGGTTCGGTGCTGGCAGACGGACGGGTGGTTCTGGTGCTGGATGTTCGGCAGCTGGTATTCAGTGGATTAAGGGGGCATCGCACCGAGTCCATCTTAAGACAGGAAGAGGTGAGTTTAGATAAACCCCAAAAAGCTGGACCCAAGACTGGTAAAGTGGATCAGGGAAGAACGAAGCGGATTGTGGAAGGCCGGAAACCACTCATTCTTGTGGTGGATGATTCCTTGAGCATTCGCAAGTTCCTCACCGGATTTTTATCCAAAAGGAATTATGAGATTGAAGCAGCCAAAAATGGCTATCATGCTCTGGAATATCTGAATCAAAAGGACTTTGATTTACTGATCACCGATCTGGAAATGCCAAATCTGTCCGGGTATGAACTAATTGAGCAAATACGTTCTGAGCCCCGCTGGGATGAATTACCCATTGTTGTGTTAACCGGGAGAGCGAGCCAGCATATTCAGCAAATATCAATGAAACTGGGTGCGGATGAATTTATTATTAAACCGTTCAAGGAAGAGGAACTGTTGAAAAAAATTCAGCAATTTATCGAATATAAAAAGTAAATTGCAGTGTTAAGGACGTTACACTTACAGGTTGATTTCTTCTGGAAGAAATAATTTGATGACAGGTTTTAATTTACTGGTTTGCATCCGATATTAAAAATAGAGAGTTAGGCAAAAAAAGTGAATTGGTATCGAAATAAGCTCTTATGAAAAAAATTCTATTACTTTGTTTCATTTTATTTAACTTTATTCCGGTTTATTCTCAAAAATATATATCGGGGGAAATTTCGCAAAATACCCATTGGCGGGGAGATGTTTATATCGATGGGGACGTGACTATTCCCCGGGGTGTGACGCTTTCGGTGGAAGGCGGTTCACGGGTCTTTTTTAAACCCAAGACTGATATTCTGAATGCGGGTAAAGACAAAAAAAGGAGCGAACTAATAGTTAATGGTGTTCTTCAGGTGAGAGACGGGACTTCGCAGAGCAAGGTCATCTTCACTTCAGAATCTACCAATCCGCAGATGAACGATTGGTATGGTATTGTGATAAAAAATTTATATAATAAATCTTTAATAGAGAATGCGGTGATCGAATTCGGTTATAAGGGAATTACCTGTTATGGTAGTGCGCCGGTCATCAGGAGTTGCGAAATTCAATTTAATCATAACTCGGGGATCAGTTGTGAAGTGAAGGCCGCCCCGGAAATATCGAAATGTGTTTTATTCGGAAATGGTTTTGCCGGGATCAACTGTGAATTGGCTTCCAACCCGATTATCACTGAATGTACAATCACGCAAAATAATTATGGCATCATCGCTTTCAGCCGTTCCGCACCTGACCTGGGCACAAATCCGGAAACGCCCGGCAAAAGTAAAGGGAATAACCGCATTTATAATAATTTCGACTATGATATTTACAATCATGCGGATAATGTAATTTATGCCCAGAATAACGTATGGAATACTACCAGCACCTCGGAAATTCAACAGAGAATATATGACCGGGCGGATAATGGTGCTTATGGTGAAGTCCGTTTTCGTCCGCTCTATTCACCGACCCGCAGCAGGCAATTTCCCACAACGATCGCTTTGAGCGAGAGTCAATCGCAGCAGGCCCAAGTGGACAGCACATTATTGGCTTCGACCGGTAAAAAAGAGGATTCTTTGAAAAATATTGCCACAATTAGCATGCTCGATACTACCCGCAAAGCACCCGAGATTAAATCTGTTATCTCAGACCGCAGCACAAGTTCTCGCCCGACAGGTATGCTGGCGGCAAAAGAAAATCAACCGACTAATTTTAAAACAGTAGAAACTTTTCCTAAAATACAGGAGCCGGTGCTTGAGGCTTTCTTGGATTCAGGAAGGAGAGAATATGTTCATCGTGCTCGACCTGTTTATCCTGCAATTTATTTAAAGACCGGAACACAGGGCGATGTTTTTATCGAGGTGATTATTAATAAGCAGGGTCGGATAGATGAATATCGGGTTATTAAATCCGATGGAGAACTGTTTACTGATTCTGCGGTCAATGCCCTTCAAAAATTTGTCTATAAACCTGGAACGGTTAAGGGAGAACCAGTCAAGTTCAAAATCGTCGAGCGTTTTCGATTCAAACAAAGCAATCCATAGTGGAAAAATCAAAAAAGTATCTGATAGGAATAGCCGGGAATATTGGTGTTGGTAAAACTACACTCACTACCAATTTAGGCAAACGATTACGATGGCATAGCTATTACGAGAGTGTTATTGATAATCCATTTCTGGACGATTTTTATGGAGATATGAAGCGATGGAGTTTTAATTTGCAAATTTACTTCCTGGCTCATCGTTTCAGGGCGCAAAAGGAAATAGCCGATTCGGAAGCGTCCGCCATTCAGGATAGAACCATTTATGAAGATGTAGAGATTTTCGCTCGCTCTTTGTACGAACAAGGCCATATGACTGAGCGGGATTACCGAACTTACCGCGATCTGTTCAATGATATGGTTTATTTTCTTCCAAAACCGGATATGATTATTTATCTGAAGGCATCGGTAAAAACACTTATGGCCCGCATCAGGCAACGAGGTAGAGATTTTGAGCGTTCCATATCCCCGGATTATATCGAGTACCTGAATCGGGGCTATGAAAGATGGATGAAGGAAGCGCAGGAAAAATTCAATATCTACACAGTTAATGCTGATGAAGTGGACTTCCTGCGCGAAAATGCCAAATTTGAAGAACTAATTTCGGTCATCCGTGAATACTGTCCCTAAAAAACGAATCCTTTTTATCAGTTATTATTTTCCGCCGATGGGTGGCGGAGGTGTCCAAAGAATCCTCAAATTTTTGAAATACTGGGACTATTCCCAATATGACGTTTCTGTTCTGACTGTAAAAAGCAGTTATTTCTATGCAGAAGATAAAACTTTGTCCAAAGAGATTCCCTCTGAGGTAACGATTTATAGAACAGGTTCTCTGGACCCGTTCCGAATCGCTAAAATTATTCGCAAATTTCTGTCTGGAAAGAAACAAAACTCAGAAAATTTATCCCGGGAAAGCGGTGGCTTCTTCCGAAAAATTGCTTCCCTTTTATTTATTCCGGATAGCAGAATATTGTGGTTGCCGTTTGCGCTTTATAGAATCCGCTGGATTAATCGACAAATACCGCTTGATTTACTGATTGCCACAATGCCACCTTTTACTGTGGGAATAATCGCCGGCTGGGCATTTAAATTGTTTGGTATACCATATATTCTTGATTTTCGGGATGCCTGGACTAATAACCCTTACCTTCCGACGATAAGTCCAATACATACCAAACTCCATAAATGCATGGAGCTGTGGGTACTAAAAAAAGCATGTGGATTAACCTTTGTTAATCCGAATTTGCAATCCTATTACCTGTCTGCTTACCCCCTTTTAAAAGATAAACCAGATCAACTGATTCGAAATGGTTTTGATCCCGATGACTTTACAGATTTAGTGCAAACGCAATTACCTGGTTCACCTGAGTTGTTGAAGATCGGGGTGATGGGTACGATTTATTCCCAGGGTAATGCACCTAATACCCTTATTGAGGCAATTTCTGAAATTGTAAAGGATAATCCGCAATTTGCAGATAGGATACGAATATTCTTTGTTGGGAAGTGGACGAACACTTTCAAATCATGGGTAAGTGGTTTTAATTTGGCGAGCCAGATCAATTGGGTGGGGTATCTTGAGCATCGGGAAGCATTGAATTTTATATCCAAAATGGATTTTTTAACCCTGGCGATACAATCGGATATTGCAGGAAGCGAAAATGTTACTCCCGGACGTATTTACGAATATCTTTATTTAAGACGCCCTGTTCTGGCCCTATGTCCTTTAAACAGCGATCTTGCTGGACTTATTAATTATACACAATCTGGTCTGGTATTTGATTATTTTGATATGGAAGGAATGAAAGCCACTATCGTTGAGTGGTTTGAAAATAATGTTGAATTAATTTCCCGATTCAGTTTTAAAAAATTGGAAGAATTTAACCGAAAAAAATTAACCGCGCAGATGATTAGCTTTGTTACAAAAATGCTGAAATCAGATTAAATCTAACTACAATTTTCAAACCTTTCCCGAAATATTTCCCTGAATCATTTCCTCATTTAATTTTA
>CAYVKM010000053.1:0-25655 GCA_964452045.1 uncultured Calditrichaceae bacterium | reverse complement strand
CCAACCCAGGTGCAGGCCGCCCAAAATGCAATTGCCAATCTCTCTAACAGTTATTCAAATTTGCTTATCGGAAATGTGGGTGGATGTCTGGGCGAAACCTCTGTTATTGCTCTCTTGATCGGAGCGCTGATTATGTTTTATCGTCATGTAATCGATTGGCGAATCCCTTTTACCTATGTAGGAACGGTCGCGGTTTTTGCCTGGATCTTTGGTGGTTCTGAGGGGCTCTTTACCGGAAATTGGATCTTTCATATTCTCTCGGGCGGATTGATTCTGGGAGCTTTTTATATGGCCACGGATATGGTTACCTCGCCACTTCATGCCAAGGGGCAGTTTATATTCGCTGCGGGATGTGGAATTCTGACTGTGGCCATTCGTATCTGGGGCGGTTATCCGGAGGGGGTCAGTTATGCCATATTGTTAATGAACCTGGCCGTGCCCATTATCGACCGTTATACCGTACCGAAAGTCTTCGGAGAGGTAAAAATCAATGAATAATATTTTGAGATTAAGTATCGTCCTGACAATTATCACCTTAATTGCGGCGTTTGTCCTGGCAGAAATTTACCGGATTACCAAGCCACGTATTGAATTGCAAAAACTGGCAAAAACCAAGGAAGCACTGGCGATTGTCCTTCCTGAGGCTAAATTGCTTGTGCCGATTAATCAAAAGGTACCAGTAAAGGATGGCGATGGCAACGTTCTTTACGAAAGAAAAGAAGTTTTATATTATAAAGGTTATGCGAATACCGATACCACCCACCTTACCGGTTATGCTTTTGAGGCCGCCGGAAGTGGTTACAGCAGTATTGTGGAAACCATGGTGGGAATTGATTCCACCGGGCATATCAAAATGATCAAGATCATTTCCCAAAAAGAAACCCCGGGCCTGGGAGCGCTCTGTGTAACCAGTGAACCATTTAACGGAAAGAAATGGAGCACGCTCCAGTTTGTCGGTAAGGGCATCGGCGATTTAAAGGTAGATAAGGATGGGGGCCCGATCGTCAGTATTACCGGGGCAACAATCACTTCGCGAGCGATTACCAATTCAATAAAAGATAAGTTGACCACCTTGTTACCCGAGCTGAAAATTGCTTCGGCAGCTAACCCGGAGGTAAATTAGAATATGTCATTAGTATCAGAATTTGTTAAAGGCCTTTACAAAGAAAACCCGGTATTTCGACTTGCCCTTGGACTGTGTCCGACTCTGGCGGTGAGTACTTCGATTTCAAATGCAATCGGGATGGGTGCTGCCACCACTTTTGTTCTGTTGGGATCCAATACCATGGTTTCATTGCTGATACTCCTTTTTGCCAAAATTTTATCGGAAGAGGGACAAAAAAGTATCAACAAAATCCGGATCCCGGTTTTTATTGTGGTTATTGCTTCTTTTGTCACCATTGTCGAAATGATTATGTCGGCATACTTCCCCGCCCTTTCGGAATCTCTGGGAATTTTTATCCCGTTAATTGTGGTAAACTGTATTATCCTGGGTCGGGCAGAGGGTTATGCCAGCAAGAATCCGCTTATCCCATCAATTGTTGATGCACTAGGAATGGGCGCCGGATTTACTCTGGCCTTGATGGCGATTGCTCTGCTCAGGGAATTGTTGGGCAGCGGAGAGTTCCTTGGTCACGCTTTATTTGGCGGTGGTTTTAAACCGGTATTACTCATGATCCTACCGCCGGGAGCATTTTTAGTAATTGGGTTATATCTCGGTATCTTAAACTGGCTCGATGCTCGCAAGAAACAATCATAAAGGGTATAAATAATGGAATACGGTATTTTCCAGCTTATTATTTTATCAATTTTCATCAACAACTTTGTCCTGGCTCGTTTTCTCGGCCTGTGCCCATATATGGGAGTAAGTAAACAATTGGACTCGGCCATTGGAATGGGAATGGCTGTTACGTTTGTCATGACTATTGCGTCCCTGGTTACCTGGTTGCTGTACAACTTTTTCCTGGCACCAACCTACCAGAGTGTTTTCTACCAGGTTTTTCATACACCGATTCAAAATGTTCCTGATCTAACTTTCCTGAGAACGATTGTTTTCATTCTGGTGATTGCATCCCTGGTTCAATTTATTGAAATGTATATTCAAAAGATTAGTCCCACCCTTTACAAGGCGCTGGGAATTTATCTGCCTTTGATTACCACTAATTGTGCCATTCTGGGTGTGGCTGTTTTGAATATTGATATGTTTTTCAAAGATGGTTTGCCCCTGCACAACAGTTTCATCAATACCATTGTTCAGGCTTTTGCTGCCGGGATTGGTTTTACCCTGGTTCTGATCTTAATGGCTGGAATCCGGGAAAAGTTGGAACTGGCAAATATTCCAAAACCTTTCCGGGGACTACCGATTGCCTTTATAGTTGCCGGTTTAATGTCTATCGCATTTCTGGGATTTTCGGGCATGAATGTGGAATAAAATAACAAATCCGATTATTATTAGATGCAGGTTCGGAATTAATAAAGACTAAATTCAGCATTTATTTCCAGTAAAAGTCCCATTATATTTAGGGGCTTTTTTGTTAATAACTAAAGAAGGATTACAATTCGTGGCTATTATCGATAAAGAGATGCCTTTTTTGGATCACCTTGATGAATTCCGAACCCGGATTATCCGGGCCTTGCTCGGAATTGTGCTTGGTGCCGCCCTATGTCTTATTTTTTCCAAACCCTTGTTAAACGTGCTGTTGTGGCCTACCACCCGGGTTAATCTTCCTATAGATATCCAGGTTCTGAAAGTTCAGGGGATGTTTATTGTTACCCTGGAAATTGCTTTTTTCGGAGGCATTGTGGTAAGCCTGCCATGGATTATCTACCAGTTCTGGATGTTTGTTGCTCCTGGTTTATATATCCATGAAAGAAGCCATGTCCCCCGTATCATTATTTCTGCCACGCTGCTTTTTCTGATGGGCGTGGCTTTTGCTTACTTTTTTATTATCCCTTTCGCACTCAATTTTTTTCTGGGATTGGCACCTACCACAATTAAAACGAATATTGCTATCGATTTTTACATCAGTTTTGTAATACGTTTGCTTGTGGTATTCGGAATAATCTTTCAGCTCCCGATCCTTAGTTTTTTTCTCAGCCGCATGGGTATTCTTAAGCCGGAACATATGAGAAAATACCGGCGTCATGCTATCGTTGCTATCTTTATTCTGGCAGCTGTTTTTACTCCACCGGATCCATTCACTCAAGTCATGTTGGCCATTCCGCTTATTTTGCTATATGAATTTTCAATCTTGATTTCTGGCTGGATACACCGGCGTAAAAAGGAAAAGGAAGAAAAGGAAGAAGAAAACGAGGAGAAAATAGAACAGGAAGAAAAAGTATAGAATTATCCAAAAATTAAGACGGAAAACAGATTATTAAAATGCTTGCAACAACCGCCAAAGATATCTTAAAACCTTTTAAATCGGATCTAGAGACCTTTCAGAAATATTTCAACCAGTCGATGAAATCCAATTTGCGGATTGTCGATGAGGTGGCAAAATATTTGGTGCGGCACAAAGGTAAACAGTTACGTCCAATGATGGTGATTGTTTCGGCGCGTGCCCTGGACGAACCCTCGGAAGGAAGTTATCTGGCCGCCGTGGTGGTGGAATTACTGCATACCGCCACCCTGGTCCACGATGATGTGGTGGATGAAGCGGAGATCCGCCGGGGTTTTCCCACCATAAACAAAATCTGGAGAAATAAAATCTCTATCCTGATGGGGGATTATCTTCTGGCCAAATCATTAATAATTGCTACCGAAATAGGCAATCTGGAACTGATGAATATAATTGCCAACGTGGCCAAGAGTATGAGCAAGGGAGAATTGCTTCAAATACAGAAATCCCGTAAGTTAAACATCACTGAAGAAGAATATTATCAATTGATCAAAGATAAAACGGCTTCGCTTATTTCTGCCTGCTGTGAGCTGGGTGCTATGACCACCAATGCCACCGATGGTCAGAGAGATGCTTTAAAAAACTTTGGTTTAAACCTGGGAGTCGCCTTTCAGATAAAAGACGATTTGTTGGATTATCAGAGCAACTCCTGGATTTTGGGCAAGCCTGCCGGTCATGATCTCAAGGATAAAAAAATTACCCTACCGCTTCTGTATGCCTTTCGGGAATCCGATCCTTCGGACCGGAAGCGAGTAGTAAAGCAGTTAAAAAACGGGGTTAAGAAAAAAGAGATCAATGAAATAATCGAATATATCAAAGCCCATGATGGTATTAATAGAGCGGAAAAGAAGGCCGAGTATTTTAAAAATCAGGCGATTTCCCATCTTAATTCATTGCCGGATACCAAAGCCCGAAAGGTTCTGACAGATCTGGCAGAATTTGTGGTGAAAAGAACGAAATAGTTGATTCCAGCCGTAAAATTAATCACTTTATATCAAACCATTGAACAGGATCTTCGTGTCGAAGGGTATTCATAAGATTCTTATTATCCGATTTTCATCCCTGGGCGATGTTCTGCTGACAACGCCGCTCATTCGCCTTTTAAGAGACAGGTATCCGGATAGCCGGATCGATTTTTTAGTCCGGAAAGAGTATGCCGATCTTATCCGATATAATCAGAATATCTCTCAGATCATCGAATTTGATATAAGGCAAGGATTTCCTGCCCTGAGGCAATTAAGAAAAAACATACGAGATCAGAAATATGATGTCATCCTCGACATCCACCGTAGTGTCCGCAGCCGGTATCTGACATTTTTAATGCGCTGGAATCCCCTGTCCGGTACGAAAGTTTATAGAGTCCGCAAAAACCAGTTTATCCGTTTTCTGCTGGTCAAAGTCAAGATCAATCTATATAAAAAGTTTTACAGACGAATTATCCCGGTATGGGAAAAATATGTTCGTGCTGCTGAGCCATTAGGACTTACTGCAGATGATGGTCATCTGGAACTCTATCTCTCGGGTAATTCAGAACCGCAATTGAATAAGGATCTGCAAAAATTATTGAGTGGGGATTATATACTTATCGCACCAGGCGCCAAACATTTTACCAAACGCTGGCCGATAAAATATTTCGCTCAGCTTATTTTGGAAATTCACCAAAAATATCAACTCCCTACAATTTTAGCGGGAGATGCGAGTGATATACCTGTGGTAGAGGAAATTCTCTCCGAACTCTCCCCGGATATTGCCGCTTCGGTGGCAGGTAAGTTAAGCATTCTGCAGACGGCAACTGTGATTCGACCGGCGAAATTGGTGATAAGTAACGATTCGGGTTTAATGCACGTTGCCGCAGCTTTCCAAAAACCGCTGATTGCTATTTTTGGTTCAACGGTAGAGGAATTGGGATTTTTTCCCAACAGTAAAGGAGCACAGGTTTTGCAGAATAAAGGACTTTACTGTCGGCCCTGTAGTCATATCGGGCGCCCATCCTGCCCGGAGAAACATTTCAGATGCATGCTGGAAATCCCCCCTGAAGCTGTTATGGAAAAAATTACCCTTCTCCTTAAATAAAAAGGCTCCCCAACCAGCCTGTAATCTATCAATTTATTGGAATATAAGTTCCTACCCTTTAAGCTGACCATAAGCGGGCAGTGGGCCGGTGATCCGTTTTACAATATAGATGAACACCCCGGTTAACAGCAGGTTGAGAGCCAGACTCAGCATCGCCACGGTCACAATTGGACCGCCGATGCCATAGCTGAGGGAGATCACCAGTACGCCTGCACCAACCTCACCTCGCGGCCACATACCGATTGCCACAGCCAGTCTTTCCCGCCAATGTGCTTCCTTCCGATAGCAGAATGCCGGAAACATCTTGCCCAGATTGGCGATAAGGGTAATAAGTAAAACATGCAGGATAATAGCGGACCAGCTGAGTGGTGGTTGGGCTGCGGTGATACGTCCAACCTCCAGCGATTTTCCGATTTCTGCCGCATTCGCTTCTGCGGCAGGAACACCTCCTCCGTGTAAACTTGGCTCCACTGCTTCGGTCATTGCTCCGCCGGGTCCTGCACCAACCTCCCCCATAATGGTTGGCATGGACAGACCGACCAGGATCATGAAGACAGCAGCAACGATAGTAGAAACGCGCTGCTCGGCAGGCGTCTCGATCTCATGATGACCATTCTGTGCCTCTCCTTCCTCGGCATTCTTCAGTTTCGGGTAGGCCATAATGCATCCCAGTACAAAAGCCGGTAGTAGCACCTCAATATGAACCGGTACAGATTCGTCAATCAGCTTGGATCCCTTATAGATTAACTCGCTGACCAGGGTAATTACAACAGCATAGCTGAGAACCCATGGCCAGGTGACCGGGATGCGAATTTTATGCAGGAAGATATAGGCAACAGAGAGCATGATGACCATGACCACAACGATAAGGCCAAGCTGCCAGGCCAGACCCACCATAAGCATCTTTAACGGGATCATTAAGAGTACAGTGTCCAGATCATCGAATATGGCCAGAATACGGGCTTTACCGAACAACCAGGTGGCACCCAATCCGGCTGCGCCGAGCATAGAGAAGAGTACGCCGGCCGAGGTTGGTGCAGCAAAGCGCCCGGCCAGCAAGGTTTCCTGCCAGGCCGCCAGGGTTCCCCAAACATCTGACGGGAGAAGAATGAAGACAAAGTAAAATGTTACCAGGATCCAGGGAAAACTGGCCGCGGTGAACGCCACAATATAATCCCAGCCGTATTGCTTCAGCCGGGATTTATCGATGTTGAATTCGTACCCGACCCGGATCATAATAAAAGACAGCCCGGTCATGGTCAGAATCCGGACAACATCGCCGAATCCGGCATAGGCCGGGCCAAAGACATCAGGCAACCACTGCGAGCCGATTAAGCCCAGCAGAAGAAGAACGGAGAAAAGCAATACTTTACGCATCGAGAAAATTAAGTCCTTTCTTTCAGTTCCTTGTGTTTATGAGCTGAATATTCCGCCTGAGCGGCCGGACAAAAATATCAGGACTATTTACTTTTCAGCCCGCATACCCAGTTCCCGGTCCAACATATAAAGACTGCCACCATGTTTTTCCAGAATTTCAATCTTGTCCAGTATTTTCTGAAAATTAGCTTCTTCTTCTACCTGTTCTTTCACAAACCACTGTAAAAACTCAAAAGCCGGTAAATCTTTTTCCTTCCAGGCCAGTTCAACCATACCATGAATGGATTTGGTTACCGCTTTTTCATGCTTCAGACCGGTTTCAAAAAGATTTTTAAAGGAAGTTCCATCGGGAATCGGTTCTTCATAGGTGGAGAGTTTGGGTTTGCCGCCGGCATCCAGAATGAATTCGATGAATTTTCGCATATGTCCATACTCTTCCTGGGACTGGATATAGAAAAATTTAGCAGTTCCTTCGAATCCGTTATGGTCTGCCCACAAACCCAGGCTCAAATAGGACCTGGCGGCAAATTCTTCCATGGCAACCTGATTATTGAGCGCTTTCTCAACAGCTTTCTTCAGCATCGGTAATCTCCTTTCGGTTTGTTTTTATGTTTAGAAAATAATGAGTGTGTATATTGATCTGATTTTATTAATATTGCCTACGATGAAACTGTTTGTTTAACACATCTGCCCCAAAAAGTTTCCGATATAGTCCTTCTTCTGTTTTATATTCTATAACCTCATCTCTAAGCGACAACAATCCTTGGAATCTGCCAGTTGATACGGGTTACCAGTTCATAATTAATCGTGCCGCACAGACCGGCAAGCAGGTCTGCAGAAATTGATTCCTTGCCTTGCCGACCCATAAGGACAACCTCGTCTTCTAACTGCACGTCGGGAATGTCGGTAACATCCACCATAAACAGATTCATACAGATTCTGCCGCGGATGGGTGCCCGCTTTCCATTTATAAGGACATACGCCTGATTGCTCAATCCCCGGTCATAACCGTCCGCATAACCGATGGGCAAGACGGCGATTCGGGAGTCCCGGGTAGTTTGGTAGGTGCCACCGTAACCGATTCGCTCCCCGGCCCGGATTTTCTTGATTTGGCCGATTCTAGTCTTCCAGCTCATCACCGGGGATAAGACATCTTCTCCGTTTTGGGTGAAGCGAATTTTATAGGAAACAAAAGTCTCGCGGGAAGGCCACAGCCCGTATTGACTGATTCCCAGTCGAACCATATCGAAATAGGTCTCAGGGAATAAAAGAATGGCGGCAGAGCAGGCGGTATGCCGGACTAGCTTTTTGAATCCCGCTTTCTCGATCTGCCCGGTCAACTTATTGTATAGCTCCAGCTGGTGAAAAGCATAGTCATGGTTTGTGGTATCTTCGATATTGGCAAAATGAGTGTAGGCACCTTCCAGTTTTATCAGGGGAGATTTACTGATTTTCTCCAGAAAATGGTCCAGATCTTCCGGATCGATGCCCTGGCGATAGGTGCCGGTTTCCAGTTTCAGTTGAATCCGAACAGTCTTGTTCATCTTTTCAGTGAGCTTGTTCAGCCGATCGATGCTCTCCGGATTGTAAACAACCAGTCTGAGATCTTTTGCAATCACCCAATCCAGGTCTTGCAGCAGTACCGGACCCATGATCAGAATATTCTGCCGGTATCCCCGGTTTCGCAGGTTTATTGCTTCTTCCAGGGAGTGCACACAAAAAGAATCGGCACCGTGTTTTACGGCCAGGGCGGCCATTTGCTGCATATCATGACCATAGGCATTGGATTTAATCACCACTGAGAGTTCAGTATTTTTTGGGAGACGGTTTTTAAAAAAGTTCAGGTTCTTTTCATAGGCGGATTCGGATATTTCCAGCCAGGAATTCAGTTTGTCTTTCGTCATGAGCATTCCTTTGGATAAAGCCCAAAATTAGGAAGGGGCAGAAATTATTGCAAGTGAAAGCAAAATTTAAGTGCTTAAAATAATAGTATTAGCAGAGCTAATTGGAAAAATTTTATGTGAAAGGTGATGTTCTGCCTATTATTTGTGTTTCTGTTATCCACCAAGATTTACAGAAAAAAATCCGGCCACCAGTCCGACCACAGCACCATAAACGATATGGGCAATAAAATGGGCAATCGCTACCTGAAACCCGGCATTCTGAAACCGATCCACCGGATGATGTTCTGCCAGAATAACCATGATAAAGCTGAAAGCAAAACCATGAGCCAGCCCGATGATTCCACCCGCGATCAGAAAGGAGGATAGATAATTGAGCTGAAGCATCTGAAAGATGTAAACATAGATGAGACCGAAGATAATTCCGGAACTGAAGTGGATAAGGGTGCCGGGAAATAAAGAAGTCTCATAGGACCGGGTAACCGCACTTCCAACTGCCCGGATCATGTTTGCGCTTACCTTGCCGCTGCGGTCGATCAGCCAGAGAAAAGTAGTCATGCCGGCGGTTCCGACCACACCTGAAATTATGGCTAATATGATAAAATTCATTATATCCTCCGATAAATAAGCTTTGGTAATATAGTAAGTGTCTAAAATGATTCAAACGGATAATCGCTGGCTGGCGTTAAGTTTGAGAGTCAGTTTTATAATGAATTCTCAGAACCCCGAAAAGATCCCCTTCGGTTAGAAAGAAAATTCCTCAATGATGGATTGTAAAAATGTTTTGTGCTATCAGGAAAATCCTTTAAATTTCTGCCCCATTAAACAATATAAAAACAGATTTGCACATTAGGATATAAATGGACAATAAGATGCTTTTCGGCAGGCTAAAAATTTTTGTGGTGCTGCTCTCCCTTTTATTTGCATTTGGCATTACTCTGGCCCAGGATTCCACAATGATCCGTTTCGAGCTGAAAGATCAGTTTAATCATGTTCACACAGAGCAGAAATTTCAGAGTAAACCAACAATTCTGGTAGGGAGCGACCACGATGGGAGCAAATACAACGATGTCTGGGGAAAAGCTATTCACGACTCTCTCGCTGAAAAAAATGCCCAAAACCTGGTGCAATTTCTGCCGGTGGCAGATCTCAGGGGTGTTCCCTTTTTCCTGAAGGGATTCGTAAAAGGTAAATTTCCCAAGGAACCGGCCAGATGGATCCTGATGGATTGGAAGGGTCAGTTTGCCCAGGCATATAATTTCGTTCCGGCTGAATGCAATATCATCATCTTTGATCCCGATGGAAAAATTATCTATCTGACATCGGTGCGAGAGATAGATCCAGCGCAGTTGAGAAAGATATTGGATCAGATATTTGAAAATTTACCCGGTAAAGAGTATTAACCATTTTTTGTGTCAACATCAATCCTGAACAGATAAAATTCCCTTTTTCAGATAGTTCATCAAAGCCACAAAGTCAGATAAAAAACATTTTTGTGTTTTATTTTACTGATTTAGATTTCAAATTGAACAAGGGTAATATTTTTTTCAGGTGCTTTGATGTCGAATAGTCAATTTATAGTTGCGGTTGTGGGAGCCACCGGACTGGTGGGGCAAAAAATGATTCAGGTTCTGGAAGAACGGAAATTCCCGGTAAAAAAGCTTGTTCCGGTGGCGTCCGAACGTTCCCTGGATAAGTCGGTTTCCTTTCTGGGCGATCAGATTCCGGTTCAGAAATTAACCCCCGCCGTTTTTAAAGGAGTGGATTTTGCCCTGTTTTCCGCCGGTAAAAAAGTTAGCCGGGAATTTGCGCCCATTGCTGCAGAGCAGGGTACGGTGGTGGTCGATAACAGCTCCGCCTGGCGGATGAAACCTGGCGTTCCTCTGGTTGTCCCGGAAGTGAATCCGGAAACCTGCAGTAATCACTCCGGTATAATTGCCAACCCAAACTGTTCCACTATCCAAATGGTGCTGGCACTTTATCCACTGCATAAAGCCTTTGGGCTGAAACGGGTGATTGTCTCCACCTACCAGGCGGTGAGTGGCAGTGGTAGCAAAGCAGTGCGCCAGCTGAAGGAAGAGATTTCGACTGGCGCAAGTAGTGACCCTTATTATCCCTATCCCATTGCCTACAATTGTCTTCCCCACATTGATTTGTTCGACCGAGATGGGTACACTTTCGAAGAACGCAAAATGATGCTGGAAACCCGCAAAATTCTGGGACTTCCCGATTTGCCCATCACTGCGACTACCGTCCGGGTACCGGTAAAAACCGGACATTCCGAATCGGTAAATGTGGAATTTAACCGACCTTTTACCATCAATAAAGTTGTCGATATCTTAAGCAACACGCCGGGCATTGTCGTACAGGATCAAACTGAGAAGAACATTTATCCCATGCCGCTGACTGCCGAGGAACGGGATGAGGTCTTTGTCGGCCGCATCCGCCGGGACGAAAGTGTAGAGAATGGTTTAAATTTGTGGATTGTTGCCGATAATCTCCGAAAAGGTGCCGCCACAAATGCGGTACAGATCCTTGAGTACCTGATAACAGGAAATTGACAGACCGGAAAGTCTTCCCTTTATGACCAATCCAATACAAAATGAAACAAGCCCTGTTGGGAGAGTTATGCCCGGAGCCGAGCCGGTTTTCTTACCGGGAAATAAAACCGGGTTTATTTTTATTCACGGTTTTACCGGGGCCAGTTATGAAGGGCGGGAGCTGGCTCACTGGCTTCACGAAAAAGAAGGATTTACCGTTTCGGTGCCCCTTTTACCGGGGCACGGGACCAGGCCGGAGGATTTATGCGGGGTAAAATGGATAGACTGGTATCTTCATGCCCGAAATAAATTTCTTGAGTTAAAAAATTCCTGTGACAAAGTTTTTCTGTGCGGGCAGAGCATGGGTGGTGCCATTGCCCTGCAGATTGCCTCTCACCATCCGGTGGATGGCCTCATCACTCTTGCCGGCGCGGCCTTTTTGAAGGATTGGCGGTTGAAAATTCTTCCCCTGGCTCGGCATATTATTCCATATCAGTATAAGTCCAAGGGGCCGGATATTCGCAACCAAGAATTGAAAAGTGAGGTTGCCAGTTATCACAAGTATCCGGTAAAAAGCGTGGATCAGTTTCTGGCACTGCTGGAGCATACCCGTGGGGATCTGCCGGAAGTGACCGCCCCGGCCCTTTTGATGCATGCCCGGAAGGACCGAACGGTTCATTTTTCCAATCTGCAATATATTTTCGATCATATATCTTCCTCACAAAAAGAAATGGTGGTGCTGGAGAAGTCCTACCACGTGATCAGTATTGATATTGAAAAAGAAATTGTATTTAATAGTATACTTTCGTTTATTAAAAAAAATTCTGATTAAAACCCAGCTTAACAATTTTAGATTCAAGGAGAGATGATGAAACAAATGCCATTGATTATTTTGTTGGTATTGCTGAACAGTCTCTGGGCAACCGACAAATATTCGCTTAATCCGGATATCGATAAACCAGTAATATCCGTTTTACAATCGGATTTGAATTCAACCCTGGCTGAAATTTCATTCCCGGGATTTACCGCTAAAGATACGGTGAGGGAAGGAATAAAATTTCAGTTTCTCACTATGAAGGATTTTGGTACCAACCTGGTAGAAGGTTTTCCCCGGCTTCCCGGAACTGTTCGTCTGGTTGGGATCGATAACCGGGGAGACTATAAGGTTATTCCGACGGATGTGGAATACATGGAGTATGATAATTTCTATGTTTTCCCGGCCCAGCCACAACCCACTCGTGAGGGACAGGATTTACCCTGGACCATGAATATGCAACTTTATGCGTCGGATACCTGGTATCCGGAAAATATGGTAGCGAATGAACAACCGGCGATTTTGAGGGATTATCGGGTGCTGCCGGTGGAGATTTATCCTATCCAGTTTAATCCCGCCCAAAGAAAAATAAGGGTTGCCAAAAAGATTACTTTCCGGGTAGAGCAGAGCGGAACCGCCGGGCCAAATGAAAAACAATATGAAAAACTCTCCGAATCCCCCGCCTTCCAGCCCCTGTACCGGGACTTTATCATCAATTACAACCAGATTGGTGAATCGCGCACCCCGGGGATAAACGGGTTACCGGATATGATTATTATCACTCACGATGCCTATTATGATGAAGTGATGCCCTTTGCTCGCTGGAAGGAGCAAAAGGGAGTGGCCACCCGGGTGGTTCGGACTTCCGAAATCGCTGCGAATCCTACCGCCAATCAGATCAAGGATTTTATTCTGAATGAGTACAACACAGCCACGGACAAACCGGATTATTTGCTGATTGTGGGGGATGTGACCGGACCGAACGCCGTTCCCTGGTTTTCGGCTGCCGGCAGCATGACCGATTTAACCTATTATTTGCTGGAGGGCAGCGATCCTTTACCGGATATTTCCGGTGCCCGGATTTCCATCAGGAATACCGCCGAAGCCAACACTGTTTTCACCAAGCTTATCCGTTATGAAAAAGAGCCTTATCTCACTGATCCCAACTGGTTCCATTCCGGTCTGGTGATAAACAGCAACGATTTTCAGGATCCCATTGCCGGTGTCTGGGCCTATAATCACATGACCGCCTATGGTTATAATCCGGTTGTCCGGCTGGGGGATGATATCGGGAATGCCACGGTGGCCAATGTGAGCCAGTCGGTGAATGCCGGGGTCAGCTATATTTTTTATATCGGACACGGCGCACCAACATCCTGGTCCACCAGTGGTTTCTCTACCAGTAACATCCCCAATTTAACCAATGGTGAAATGCAGCCGGTTATTTCCAGCGTGGCCTGCAATAATGCCGACCTGGATGAGCCCTATGATGTTTTTGCAGAAGTCTGGTTAAAAAATAATCTTAATAAAGGTTCGGTTGGCATCATGGCTTTTACCGAAAGCTGTGCGGTGTACGAAACCGATACCCTGGCCCGGGGAATGTTGCGAGCTGTATTATCCGATACCATTACCGCGTTTGGTAATATTATCGATTACGGACGCCTGCATATGATCCAATCCTTTCCATCCAGTTACAGCGAACCTCTGTACCAGTCCATTCTTATTGGTGAACCGGAACTTCAGGTTTGGACCAGAACACCGGAACCGCTGGCCGTGAATATGCCGACTGCGGCGTTCTTTAATATTCCTTTTAATGTGCAGGTCTCGGATGGCCAGAATCCGGTGGAAGGCGCGATGGTTTGTTACTGGGACAGCCTGGGTAATTATGCCCGGGTTTATACCGACGCCAACGGAGATGCTCTGGTGGACCACGCATCGGTAAGCCCGGTGACCGGAACGGTAACGGTGACCTATCATAACAAGATTCCCTTTCAGTCCGAAATTGAAATATTACCACCGGCGGGACCGTATGTGATGGCGCAAGACCTGTTACCCACTGATACCCTGGGTAATAATAATGGTGTGATAGAATCCGGTGAACACTTCTTTTTCCAGTTAACTCTGGAAAATATCGGGGTGGATCCAGCCAACAATGTTTCGGTGACGGTATCTACCAGCGATACCACACTTACCCTGATGCAAAATACGGCCAGCTTCGGCACCATTGCAGCCGGTAGCAGCATGACTGCGGGAGATTTTGAAGCGGAGGTTTCCCTGGGATGTCCCCACATGCATTCGATTCCGGTGCAGATCGAAATCAGCGCGGACGGCGGCCATCTCTGGCAGCAGCAGCGTTTTATTCAGGTGCACCAGGGCGCCCGGATCGCCCTGTCTGCCGATACCCTGACTTTCCCGGCCACATTTTTGACCTTCACGGCCGAGTTGCCGCTTGCCGTAGACAATACCGGTCCGGATACCCTGTGGGTGGAGGATATTACTTCCAGCGATCCCCACTTTTCAATTTCCCCGGTACAATTGAGCGTGGCGCCGGGCGAGGCGGAAAATATTATGGTTGGATTTACCCCGGATTCTGTGCAGACCTATCCCGGAATGATCACCCTATTGAACAGCGACCCGACCAGCTTTGTCAAAACTTTTTATGTTACCGGAGACGGTATATATGCTCCCAGTATCATTGTGCTGGACAGTATTCCGGTAAGTGCCCAGGCTTCGGATTCACTCACCCGGAATTTCTACATTGAGAATAATGGCTTTGGTGATCTGCATTTTACCGCCCAGGTGAGCGGCTATAATCCAAACGGCGCGCCTATGGAGGGAACCGGCGGTGCAGATACCTTCGGCCATATCTGGATTGACAGCGATGAACCAAGCGGACCGGCGTTCAATTGGATCGATATCTCCACATCTGGCACGGAAATCGCCCTGACCGGAAATAATTCCATCTCCGATAAACAAACCATAGGATTCGATTTTTCTTTCTATGGTTTGGAATACAATGATTTAAGAATATGCAGCAACGGTTGGATCAGTTTCTCCACCTTCTCGGTAGCCTACAATAATGTTTCCTTGCCCAATAATCTGGCACCCCGGACTTTGATTGCCCCGTTGTGGGACGACCTGTTGATGAATCAGGATTCGAAAGTGTACACCGAGAACCAGGGCAATAAATTTATCATCATGTTCGATAATTTCTACCGGGTTACCGGAGAAGGTCCCTACGATTTTGAAGTGGTTCTCTACGATAATAATAACATTCTCATGCAATACCTGGAACTGGACAGCCTGGTGCACGATTACACCGTGGGGATCCAGAACCATGATGCCACAGACGGTCTGACCATTGCGTTTAATGAAAGCTATTTAAAAGACAGCTTGGCAGTTCTGATCAGCAAACATAGCTGGCTGACCATTGAACCGACTGCCGCGACCATCCCGGCTCAGGGAAATCTTGAGGTGATGATGACCATCCGAACCAGCAATTTCCCGCTGGGAGAGTTTTATGCCGGCATTCAGATCGAGAGCAACGATCCGGCAGCACCCATTGTGATTATCCCGGTTCACCTGACGGTTGGACTTACCGGTATCGAGGATAGCTGGGTTGGCCTGCCAAAGACTCTGCAGCTGGAGCAGAATTATCCTAACCCGTTTAATCCGACTACCAGTATTGGTTATGCCCTGCCTTCCCTGCAGCGGGTGAAAATTATTGTATACAATCTGTTGGGACAGAAGGTTAGGACCCTGGTTAATGCGGTTCAGAATGCCGGTACCCATCGCATCGAATGGAATGGGACCAATGATCTGGGAAATACAGTTGGGTCGGGTATATATCTGTATCAGTTGAAAACGGAGGATAAAATTTTGGTCCGGAAGATGATTTTGATGAAGTAACCTATTTTGATGAGGGAAAATATAAAAATCCGGCATTTTCATAATGCCGGATTTTAATTTATAAACGACCCAATATTTTTCAGCGCTTGCTAAAATCCCTTTAGTTGACTTTTCCCTGCCACTTTTTGATCTTCATCTTTACTTTCATCTTTACTTTCATAACTTCCCCCAATGAATAAAGTTTTGCTTCAATTTATCCTAGTTCAAGGCCTCAAAATGTGAACCAGATCAATTATTACATTTTATTTCCTAAATAGTTTCAAAAATTCTTTCCATTTTAAAATCTGCTTATTAGATATCATTAAGTAATAAAGGATACAATTGACAGATTTCATATCCGTTCCGGGTACTTAAATTCTTCGCCGAAAACCTTCTCCCAGAACTTCATGTACATTGGAAATAATCACGAAGGCATCCGGATCCACATCTTCGATCATGTCTTCCAGCTGCCCGATTTCCTTTCGCGTTACCACAGTCATAATTACTTCCCGGTCGATGTTTTTATACAGACCACGTGCCTTAAGTGCAGTTGCCCCACGACTCATTTTATTGATAATGGCATCGGCAATTTCATTGGATTTGTTGGAGATGATGTAGGCGGCCCGGGCGTAATCGAAGCCATCCAGGATAATATCCACCAACTTGCTGGAGACGAAGAGAAGGAAGAAGGCATACAGCGTAAGGGACATGGCCGGGCGGTCTGGTGAAAGATGCTTGGTGTAAATGATGACTCCGGCAATTGATATGACGAAGAAATCGATCAGCATAATCGCCTGTCCCGGTTTAAATCCGTACTGTTTTTGCAGGATGGCTGCCACGATATCGGATCCGGCAGTGGTTCCCTTAAACTTGAAGATAATGCCCAGACCGATTCCCAGTAAAACCGATCCAACCAGGATCAGAAACAGGAAGTCGTGGGTCATCAGGTCTACCACGGTGGCTGATTTTTGCAAATGGATGAATCCCAGTCCGGGAATGTCTCCTCGGAAAAAGTCAATGAAGAAGGAATTGGCGGTAAATCCATAAAAAGTTCTGGCACCGAATCGCTTGCCCAGCTCCTTTATTCCCCAAAGATAAAGGGGAATATTGAACAGCCACATCATCAGTCCCACCGGGATGGAATTATTCGATAGATAGTGAATGGCCATGGAGAGACCACTCACCCCGCCCGGCACCACCCGGGCATCCACCAGAAAAACGCCAATCCCCAGTGCCATGATGGCAGCCCCGATAGTGATAAAAATATATTCGTAAAACGGTAATTTTCTAAAAAACCTGCCCATAAAGACCTCTTAAGTCAAGCCCGCCAATATAGCCAAATTTGTGCCATTCCGGGAAAATTGTTGCCCCTGAAAAATAGTTAATCCCGATAAATTGGATATTCTTCTCTCCTGGGCCGGGAAACCCTGTAAAATTGAGGATCTGACCATGAAAGAATAATAATTGATGAGTTGGAAAAAAATTATTTATGTTTTAGCGCACAAAATTTTCCGGCATTTTCCCTTAAAATGTTTACAACTTTTAAGAATTTTTTATTTAATTTAGGAAAGAGTGTTTATTTTAAGTCTGAAAATATATCTTCTAATCACTTCATGATTCCCTATTTGACGGGATTAACAGGATTGAATTTGAGATTTTTACAGTTTTTCGCACCTTGTGAATCAGGTTCGAAATTTTATCGCTCAATATCAGGTAAATTTTTGATTTTATTAAAAGGGTGGTAAATTAAGATAAATTTGTAATATTATGACCAAAGAGTCCGAATATAACCATTAATATGGCAAAACAAGATTTCATCAAAATTCTCTATATTGAAGATGATATCGGTTCCCGCCTTTTAATCCGGAAGGTTCTGGGAAAACCGCCTTTTGAGGTGTTGGAAGCTGCCACCGGTCTGGCCGGTCTGGATGCCGCCATGAAGGAGCACCCGGACTTAATCCTGATGGACATCGATTTACCCGATATCCGCGGTAACGAGTTGACCACCAAAATTAAAAATACCCCGGATTTGAAAGAAGTAATTATTGTTGCCTTGACGGCCATGAAAGATAAGGATGCCCGGGAAATGACCCTGGTGGCCGGCTGCGACGGATTCCTGACCAAACCAATCGATATCCAGACTTTCCCCAAGCAAATTCTCCAATTTTTAGAGGGGAAGAAAGAAGTGATCGATGCCGAGATTGAGAAGACTTACCATAGCCAGTATGAAGTTTCGCTGGTGGACCGGCTGACATCGAAAGTTCAGGAGCTGGAAATTACCAACAAGAAACTGGAAACAACCTCCAAGAGGCTGCAGGGTTATAATGAATATCTGGAGAATGTTCTTTCCATCTTCTCTGCCCTGCAACAAACCGCATCCCCGGATGATTTAAAAAAGGCCCTGGTAAATGAAGTGTGTGACCGTTTTAAATACGATCGTTGTGCCTTTATTGATGTGGATGACCAGAATATGATGATGCGGGTCAGTTATGCCCGGGGATTCGATCCGGAAGATTGGAAGAAATTTCAATACCCCTATAAAAGTCCGGTATTCCAGAAACTTTTCAAAGACCGCCAGGTGCTTCTGATGCCTAATTTGAACCTGGTAGAGGATCCCAAGCTGCGCAGACTTTTGGAAAGCATCGATAGTCATCAATTTATGTTTGCCTACCTGGGGACTCCGGTTGGCCAGATGCGTCCGGCAGATATCCGCCGAAGGGTTTTGCCGTTGCTGGAATCCTATATGCCCAGTCTGCATGATCAGGAGGATTCGGATATCGATGTGATTCTGGCAAATCTGGAGGAGTATCTGGCCAGTGAATCCCTTTACCGGGCCGGTTTTATTTTTATGGACAACTACAAATCCAAACGCCGTATTTTACCCAATGAATTTCGCTTTCTGGAAACCCTGCTTCGGACCACCAGCTATGTTTATCAGAATGTGCTGCTGATGGAGCAGTTACGGTTTCTGTTTGTCCGGGCCGAGAAGGAAGCTATTACCGATCCCCTGACTGATTTATTCAATTACCGCTATTTCATGCAGCAACTCAACCGTGAAATTAGCCGTGACCAGCGGCATAAATCAGTTTTCTCCCTGATTATGATCGATATCGATTTTTTCAAAAATTATAACGATGCTCACGGGCATCAGGCTGGCGATTTAATTCTGCAGCGGATCGCCAAAGAAATGATGGAAAATACCCGGGTGAGTGATATTGTCTGTCGCTATGGTGGAGAAGAGTTTGTGATTATTTGTCCCGAACTGGAAAAGCGGGCTGCCTTGCAGATGGCAGAAAAGTTACGCCAGATCGTTGAGAATATAGAGTTACCAAGTATTGAAAATCATGAGAAATCAAAACTCACCATCAGTTCCGGGGTAGCCAGCTTTCCTGATGATGGTGAAACCGCCTTCCGGCTGATCCGGAATGCAGATAAAGCCCTCTACAAAGCCAAAGATGCCGGCCGCAACAGAGTCTGTGTTCTTGCTGAAGATTAATTCCCAACCGGTAAATTTTATTTTTCAATTCTTTTTTAAAATTCCACTTATCTTTTGATTGGTATCGTTTTATTTTATTCCAATTGAAATGGAAGATTCTGATGATCAGAACGCTTTTTATTTATTTTCTTTTCTGGGTGTCTCCTTTTATCATCTATGCCCAGGTCATTTTTCAGACCCCACTTTCTCCCCGAATTGCCAATTATAAAATTGACGCCACCCTTCATACCGGGGATAAGCGAATCGATGCCCATGAGCAACTCACCTGGAGAAATGCTTCTGACGTCCCGGTAACCGAACTGCGGTTTCATCTTTACATGAATGCCTTCCGGAATAGAAAATCAACTTTTATGAAGGATGTAAGATCCCGGCATCGCAGCATCGGACTGATTCGGGATCGGGTTTTCGGGGGGATCGATGTAAGCAGCATTGTTTTAAACGGAACAACCGACCTGACTGATCAAATTGAATTTATCCGGCCGGATGATGGCAATGTACACGATTCCACGGTTATCCGGATTCCTCTCCCGGCACCGGTTCAACCGGGGAAGAGTGTAACGCTGGATATTGATTTTCAAACCCGGCTGCCCAAAATCATCGCCCGTACCGGTTTCGTGCATGATTATTTTCTGCTGGGGCAATGGTTTCCCAAAATTGGGGTCTGGCAGGATGGGGAATGGAATTGTCACCAGTTTCATATCAACAGCGAATTTTTTGCCGATTTCGGGGTTTATCAGGTCAGTCTTACCCTGCCGCAGGAATATGTGGTCGGGGCTACCGGTGTCCTGCTGGATGAAAATCTCTCGGATTCACTGAAAACACTTTCCTTCCGGGCAGAGGATGTTCATGATTTTGCTATGACCGCCTGGCCAAAGTTCCGCCGGGAGGAACGGATGATCAATGGAGTAAATGTCATTCTGCTCTATGCCCCGGAACATGCCGGAAATGTTGAACGCTATTTTTCCACCATCTCGGGAACCATGGATTATCTGGGTAGCTGGCTGATGCCCTATCCTTATCCCAATCTGACCATGGTGGATATGCCGCTGTTTGCTTTCCTTTCGGCCGGGATGGAGTATCCCTGTTTTATCACCTGTGGCAGCATTTGGAAATTCCCGAAGGATATTCGTCTCTTTCCGGAAGAGGTAACCATTCATGAATTCTCCCATCAGTATTTTTACGGAATTCTGGCCTCCAATGAATTTGAGGAACCCTGGCTGGATGAGGGATTTACCAGCTATGCCACCCTGAAGGTAATGGATGAATTATTTGGTATTCACACTTCGCTGTCAACTTTTTTGAATATCGACCGGGGCGAGCTTGACAGTTACCGAAAAGCTTATATTAGTAAGCCAAATCTGGATTTTGTGGTTAAACCAAGCTGGGATTTTGAGCTGGGCGGATATGGAATATTCGCCTATGATAAACCCGCCCTGATGCTGAAAACGCTGGAAAATTACCTGGGAAAGGAAACCATGACCCGGGTGTTGCGGGAGTATCTGAACCGCTGGAAATTTAAACATCCCCGGACCGGAGATTTTCTGAAAGTTGTGCGGGAAGTCGCCCCGGAGTTTCCTGATGACTATTTTGAACAGGCGCTTTACGGAACGGAAGTTCTTGACTATTCAGTTGAGAAGGTATCCTGTAATGAAGTAACTCAATCTGCAGAAAATGATTCGGACGTCACCCGCTATCGCTGCACTATCGATGTCCGGCGAAGGGGATCATTTATCTTTCCGGTGGAAATTGCCGGCATATTTACTAACGGCGATACCGTGATTGTACCATGGGACGGGAAAGCTTCCTATAAGGTGGTTACCCTGACCCATGATTCGAAAATAAAGGCAGCTACAGTGGATCCGCACCGGAAGATCTGGCTGGATGTAAACTGGACCAACAATTCCAAATCGATCCGGGACGAACCACTGGCCTCCCGTCGCCACTGGCTGCAGGCACTGAGGCTGGTTCAGCAGATGTATATATCGGTTTTATCTTTCTAGGAGATTTTACGGATGATATTTTCGTCAATCATAGCCGGTTTATATCGTGGCTGGGGAATAAAAAGAATTATCCTGCTTTTTATCCTGCTGAGTCTGCTTGTATCGTCCCTGGTGCTGAATCCATACATCAATACCTTTCAGCAATTTTTTTTTCATCGGCTGGCAGCGGAGGTGCTGTCTCAAGCGAACATTTATACCTATTATCTGGAATTTTCCCATTATCTGGCTCCGGCGGTTGAGGCAGCCAGATCTGTAATTTCCCTGGGAGCGTTTTTATTTCTAATCATATCCGTATTGCTCAGCGGCGGGGTTATTGATTGCTTAATTTCTCCTGAACCGGTCCGGTTGCGAAAATTCTGGTCCCGGTCCGGTCATTTTTTTGGCCGCATGAGCCGGTTGCTAATTCTGTCCATTGTAATCCTCGCTCTGGTACTTCTCCTGGGGATTCTCATTCCACTGCCGTTCTCCTATTTATTACCTGATGCCTTTGTGGAAAATATCTATTTCTATTTTTATGCCGGATGGGCGCTTTTTATCTGGCTGCTTTTTGTAATTGTTTTTGCTATTCTTGATCTGGTAAAGGTCCTGATTGTCCGGGATGACCGAAACTCAGTTTTGAAAGCGGTTCACACGGCTTTCCGTTACGCGGTTCTTCATCCCCTGCAAATTCTGTTCACCTATATGACCTTATACCTGGTGGGTGTGTTGTTCTTCGTATTATACTGGTGGATGCAGCAGTTTATTTCCAACAACAGTGCCATGGGTATCTTCTGGGGGATTGGCTTTCTTCAGATTTTTGTCTTTCTGCAGTACTGGATTAAGTTTTCCCGCTTTGGCGCCCTTTACCAGGTCGTTGAGAATATGGATATTAAAGTTCTCTGATAACAAAAAATACCTGATGAAAATTAAATCAGAGATAATCCAATGTTACGTATAGGCACCTGCAGCTGGAAATATGATTCCTGGCGCGGAATTATTTACCCGGAGCAAAAACCGCTGAATTATTTGCAGGAGTATGCCCGGCATTACCACACGGTGGAAATAGATCAGTGGTTCTGGTCGCTGTTTGGTGTAGATAAAGTCGCCCTGCCTTCGCCGTTCACGGTTCAGGAATATGTGGAATCTGTCCCCCGGGACTTTAAGTTTACCATCAAAATTCCCAACAGCATTACCCTGACTCACTTTTATAAAAAAGAGAAAGACGATCCGTTGACCGAAAACCCACATTTTCTTTCCCGCGACATTTTCCGGAATTTTTTACAAAGCATTGAACCGATGAAATCGCAGCTTGGCCCGCTCATGTTTCAATTTGAATATTTGAATAAACAGAAGATGACCTCCCAAAAAGAATTTCAGGAAAGGTTCGGCGCTTTCCTGGGGGAGATCGACCGGGACTATCAGTACGGGGTGGAGATCCGCAATCCGAATTATCTGAATGAATCCTATTTCCGGTTCCTGCAGGAAAATGAGGTAGGGCATGTTTTTTTACAGGGGTATTACATGCCTGCGGTGCCTGGAATATACCGGAAATTTAAATCCTTCCTGAATGGTACGGTGGTTATTCGTCTGCATGGACCGGATCGCAGCGATATCGAAAAGAAAAGCGGCGGCAACTGGAATAAGATTCTGGAGCCAAAGGATGCGGAATTACAGGACATTGCCGGGATTGTCCGCGAGCTGCTGGATAGAAAAATGGACGTTTACGTCAATATGAACAACCATTACGAAGGCTCGGCCCCGCTGTCCATTAAACGGCTGCAGAAATTTATGGACTCCGTTTCCGACTAAATGCAGAATAAAATCGTTTAGAACCAGCTCCAGTCCGCGTGGAACAATAGGTAATAAACCACATAAATCCAGCCCAAGATACCATGGATAATCGCCCACAATATTGCCTTATTAGCTGTCCATGACATCACGATTGCCAAAACTGCTCCGAATCCGATGGAGGAGCTAGCCACATATTTACCGCCTCTTCTTCCGGACATTTTAAGCCTCCTGTTTTTATCTGAGAAGTTCTTTTGATTTATTCCTTTTGCTATTTAAGTAATTTTTCGGGTCAGGACAATTAGGGTTATGTCATCGTTCTGGAGTGAACTTCCGAAGTGCATATTCACTGTCGATATAATTTTCTTGATTAACCTGTCAGAAGAAAGCCCGGAATGTTGTTGAACCATTTGCACCAGCCGGTCTTCACCAAATTCCTCCATCCGGTCATTCATGGCTTCCGGAATCCCATCGGAATAGATTAATAACCGGTCTCCCGGATTGAGGGCGAACTCTTTTTTCCGGAAGATTACATTATCTTTCATACCCAGGGCAATTCCCCGGGTTTTAAGGGGAAACGGCTTACCGCCGGTCGGAAACAGGATGGGCAGATCCTGGCCGGCATTGCCATAGGTAAGTGTGTTTGAACGGGAATCCAGAACGCCAAAAAACAGGGAAACAAAGGTTTTCGAATCGGTACTTCGATAAAGCAGTTTATTGGCTCTTTCCAGGCAGATTTTGGGATCCGCATCATAAAGGGTTTGTGCCCGAATGGTAGCCTGCAGATTGGCCATCACCATGGAAGCGGCAATTCCTTTTCCACTCACATCCCCCAGGGTCAGTATCAGCCGGTGTTCATCCAGGGGTATAAAGTCGTAATAATCTCCACCAACATTCAGGGCCGGAATATTTTTTCCGGCTATGTCATAACCCGGTACCCGGGGACTGGCGTCGGGAAGCAGGTTTTTCTGAATATTTCTGGCCATCCGGGCTTCTTCCTGCATTCGGATTCGAACTTCTTCTGCCCGCCTTCGTTCGGAAATGTCCCGGTAAATGGCGTATACCCCCATTTGTTTATTGCCATAGAGAATAGGAGCTCCCAGAATTGATATGTCAATAATCGTTCCATCCTTGCGCTTTCGTTTTGAATCTGTTTCCACAATTTGTCCGTTGATCACCTCTCGGGACAGCCGGGCAGCTTCATCCTGCAACTCCTCCGGCGCCACCAGCTCGTTGATGGGTTTGCCGATGGCTTCCTCCCGGGTGTAACCAAACAGCCGGGTGAATTCCCGGTTTACATCCACCACCAGATCGTTGTTATTGTGCAGGACTATCGCTTCCGGAGCACTGTTGAATAGTCTCTCAAAATAGGTTTTCTGGATGCGGAGCTCTTCTTCTGACTTTTTGCGTTCAGTGATATCGCGGTAGATGGCGAAGTCTCCCACCTGTTTTCTCCCATGAATGATAGGAGCACCCAGGATGGACACATCGATCAGGGATCCGTCCTTGCGTTTGCGCTTGGTTTCAAGTTCAATACGTTCCCCACTGATAACCCTTTCGGATACTTCTGTTGCCTCATCCAGGTAGTCTTCGGAGGCCACCAGCTCGTTAATGGGTTTTCCGATAGCTTCTTCCCGGCTATAACCAAATAGCCGGGTGAATTCTTCATTCACATCTACGATAAGATCATTATTGTCATGCAGGACAATCGCTTCCGGAGCGCTGTTAAACAGTCTCTGGAAATAGGTTTTCTGGATCCGGATCTCATCTTCTGATTTTTTGTGCCTGAGGCGATTGTCATCTGCTGATTTGGCCATGGGTTAAATTAATAACGGGAATGCAAATAGTGGCAATTATATTTTAGAAACTTCTGAAAAATCCTTTCCCTGCAATATACTCTTAGATAAAATGTCATCGCGGACTTCTGGTATTTGCCGGGAATGTGGCGATATCCCCTTCTATATTTGCGGCTTGATCCGTCCCTGGGTAATTCTATGCACGTGGAGATTGCCTGCCTGCAGCAGGCAGGCTTCTCCCGCAGCTGCGGGATCGCAAAGACCGTCTAATGTTCTTAGCTATTTACCGAGACTTTCTTTTCGATCTCATTTAGATAAAGCATAACTGCATTCTCCACTTTGCTATGCTTCACCAGCGTTTTATCCTCCAACTTGTTTCGCAGTATTCGGTACAGCTTTGCCGCTTCTCTGAGTGCCCGGACACAGGAGAGCGGTTGATAATCCGCCAGTGTGTTAAGTAAATCCGGCAGATAATCCCTGGCATGGGTTTCTATTTTGCGAACACCGGAAGGGCGCGCGCCAACAGCCATCGAAACCATCGGACCCAGCACGTTCATCCGTAAAAAAGCGAGATTGTCATAAGCTTCCAGCAGTTCACCCCG
>CAYVKM010000052.1:0-25664 GCA_964452045.1 uncultured Calditrichaceae bacterium | reverse complement strand
AAACAAAATGATCGCGCCGCAGAAGCCTTTAAAATCTATCAGAAGCTTCTGGAAAATTATCCGAATAGTTTATTTACCTTCCGCGCCAGAGATCGGATGAAATATCTGAAAGAAAACAAACTGCAGGAACTTCCATGAAAATCTTTAAATACATTTTATTAAGCATACTGCTGCTATCAGTAAAAACTTACAGCCAGTATATTTTAATTCCCATGGATCTGAGCCAGACCGATCATCTAAAGGCATACGGAATTGCTTACCTGGCGCTGAAGAAGAATGTAAATGTTGAATGGCTGCTCAATTACCGGGGCGGTTCTTTTCTAATCCAGAATTTTACCGGGCTGGAACAGGAGTGTCTGATCCGCGGGGTAAAGACTGAAAAAATCGGGGCGACTGAAGTGAATCAGATTTACGCCACTATTGAACAGGAAAATATGGAGCGGGTCCTGCTGGAGAAAGCACCCAAAATTGCAGTTTATACCCCACCAAACAAGCAACCCTGGGATGATGCAGTTACCCTGGCCCTTGCTTATTCCGAAATTGATTATGATAAAGTCTATGATGAGGAAGTACTGGCCGGAAAACTGTCTGATTACGACTGGCTACACCTGCACCACGAAGATTTTACCGGACAGTATGGTAAATTTTACGGCAGCTTCCGCAATGCTCCCTGGTATATTCTGGATGTACAGACCAATGAGGCCCTGGCGGCAAAACTGGGCTACAAATCGGTTTCGGAGGAGAAAAAAGCGGTGGCCTGGGAAATCCGACAGTACGTAATGGATGGCGGATTTCTGTTTGCCATGTGCTCGGCAACCGATGCGCTGGACATTGCCCTGTCCGCCGAAGGAGTGGATATGGTTGACATTCCTTTCGACGGCACACCGCCTGATCCGGAATATCTGCAAAAACTCGATTACACCAAGACCCTGGCGTTCCAGAATTATAAACTTTATACGGATCCTAATGTCTATGAATTCTCGGATATTGACACACCACCAAGTTTTTCCGTGCGTCTGCGTACACCGGAAGCGGACTACTTCTCCCTGTTTGAATTTTCCGCCAAATATGACCCGGTTCCCACCATGCTTACCCAGGATCACGTAAATATTATCAAGGGTTTTATGGGGCAAACCACCATGTTCCTGCGCAGTAAGATCAAACCTTCGGTTATCGTGATGGGCGAAGTTGAAGGGACGGACGATGTGAAATATATCCACGGCAATGCAGGTAAAGGCACTTTCACTTTCTATGGCGGGCACGATCCGGAGGATTACACTCACGCCGTGGGCGATCCGCCTACCCAGCTGGAATTGCATAAAAATTCCCCAGGCTACCGGCTTATTCTGAATAATATTCTCTTCCCGGCTGCCAAGAAAAAAGAATTGAAAACCTGATATACGTTTAGAAGATAGAATCTATTACTTTCTCACAAATCCGGAGGAACGCCAGACCGATGGTAAAATTAGATGTCAGAACAAATTCACAAACCCAGTTTATCGATATTACCCAGGAAATTCAGCAAGCGATAAGTAAAGGCGGAATCAAATCCGGTATTTGCCAGATTTTTGTTCCCCATACCACCGCCGGGGTAACCATAAACGAAAACGCAGATCCAAGTGTGACTCGGGATATTCTGATGGAACTCAACAAAGTGATCCCCTTTAGTGATGGTTACCATCATCAGGAAGGCAATTCCGCAGCCCATATAAAATCATCATTGGTTGGTTGCTCCCTGGCTGTGATTATCGATGGTGGGCAAATTCAGTTGGGAACCTGGCAGGGAATTTACTTCTGTGAATTTGACGGACCGCGAACCAGACGGGTGTGGTTAAAAATAATTTCCGGTTAAAATTCTCCCGAATAATCCAAGCTATCAAATCTACAATTCTAAAATTTACTATTGATTTTCGTTTTTCTTCTTAAAAAACGATTCCAGCTTTCTTTCATACAGGATATAAAATTTAAAGGGAATAATAAGGGAATATCTTCCCTGCTGACCGGTGACTTCCTGGTAGGTTTTAAATTTGGAATTCAAGATTGCTTCCATCGATGCTTTATCAGCCAAAGGATCCAAGGGGTGCTTGATATAAACCGCTATGACCTCTCCTGTTTCACTGATAAGCGGATGACAGACAACCACCCCGACAATTCCGGAAGTAATGCTATCCGTCGGAATCTCTGGCTCCTGAAGTTCATCTATAAATTGATAAATGGCCTTATCCTGGAAGTATGGTACATTCTGGTATAATTCGGGTAATTGATCAAAGGTTAGGTTGTCTTTGGAAAAAAAATTCGGTTGATAGGATGTATGAGCACAGGAGCAAAGAAGAACTAAGCCGATAAATAGAAAAATCAGGATTATTCGCATCGGAAATTCTATTCCGGTTTTTATGATATTTAAAGCAATCATAAATACAAATATCCAATAAATAGATTTTGGTAATGAAAAATAAGGCAAGCTTTATTAAAATACTATATGAGAAAATAAAAACCACAGGGGAAATTATGGATAAAGGTATCATCAAAATGATAGATTTATCTAAAGGATTCGGGTTTATCGTCGCCGAGGATGAGGATGAAATCTATTTTAACTTGCAGGATATCCACCCAAAATTCCGGGGGACATCTCTGGGTGAGGGTGACCAGGTAGGATTCGATCTCAAACGGGAAATCAAGGGAGACCGGGCAATAAATATCCGAAAGTTATAAAAAGTTAAGTGGTATTCTGTTAGATATTTAAAAACAGACGGGTAAAACGCCAGATATCCTCCAGCCGATCCAATAGCCCATGGTCGGAATTGAACAGTACTAGTTGTGCATCCGGATGGTTGGCCAGATAATTAATGCTCACCTGATAAGGTACCGATGCATCATGGATTCCATGGAATATAATTGCCGGAAGCTTTTTCTTAAAAGTTAAATCTTCATATTTTTTTGCATCAGCAATAATTTCATAGCCCAATTTTCGGTTTTCCTGATAGTGATACTGATACAACCTGATAAATCCCAGCTTTTTCCATTCCGCAATTTGCTCCGGCGTCAAACGGTCGAAATACCGCTTTACAAAATCAAAAGCCGGTGCCATCAGGACCAATTTCTTGACCTGAGGCCAGCGCTCGGCAGCGAGTGCCGCCAAAAATCCTCCCAGGCTGGATCCAAGCATGGTAATATCTTCCTCACTTGATTGGATAATATTGTCAATAATTTTTAATTGACTAGTTATGGTAAGATGCTCAAAATCGCCCCCGTTCAGATCGGGTCGGAGCAAATCAATCCCGTCCTTCTGAAACTGTTGGGATAGGAAGACTCCCTTGTTTGAGCTGGGACCGGAGAGAAAACCATGGAGATAGATATAGCGCAAAATGATTCCTCAATATGAAAGAAGAAAGAAGGATGTAATTATTCCCTGATATACTTTGACTTCAGATATTGCTTTAACTGATCAAAATCGGAAAAAATTTCGGTAGAACAACCAATAATCCAGCTGCTGATATTTTGAAGAGGCATGTCTGTTACCAGATAAACAGGTTTTTTAAACCAGTGGGCCATGGTCAGTTCTCCATGGGTTCCCCCTCCCTGCAGGACATGCTCGTCCCACAAACAGATGATGTAATCGACCTCCTCGATAATCTTGCCAATATCTGTTTTGATGATCTTATGAACTACTTCCCGAAATCGTTTGAGGTTAGTCGTTTTCCATTTTCTGAAGGAATGAAATTCCTCCCGGGTTAATACATGGCTTTCTTCCAGACAGGGATTAAACACACGATGCCGAAGCTCATTGTTAATAAAATCGGATAATTCCTGCCGCCAGGCAGAGCCGTTATCCGGAGCATTTTCCATGGCCCCGGCCAGATAAACCAGTAAATTACTTTTATTCTGATCCATTTCTTTCCTCTTGATTCAAAATAAATAAAGGGAAAAGAAAAAAGAAGAGAAATTTACCAAATCGTTTTGAATGATTTTCAGATCGTGACGGAATTTCTTCTGATCATCTTATAGTATGGTATAAAGAGATAACTGTTTGCCAGCAACCGTCCCGAAATAATGGCAAGCGCAGCCGCCACAATTCCGGCCAGATCAAAAACCCGGATTCCCAGAAAAAGCACGATAATGATAAAACTAACCTCGATAGCTGTAGCAATGGTAATGGGTGTGGTATAATCGTTATTCACCAGGATGGATCGCTGAAAGGCCAGCAATACCGTCAGTGCGGGCATGATAACCAGGATTTGGGTGGGCAGAATGGAGAAACTGGTCAGCAGCTCAGAAAGACCGGAAATTTCATGATACCAGATGGTTGCGAGTGGGGTAAAGGCAATAGTGCATAGGATAAGAACAGCGACAGTGCCAAGGATGGAAGCAAAATTTCGGAGCTGTCTGAAGTTTTCATTATTTTGGCCCATCAGGGCAATACCAACTTCCTGATAAGAAAGGCCCATGCTCCGGAATATAAACACCAGTGAGTTGACTACCGGAAATACTGCCAGGGATTCGATGGCCATCCGGCTCTGCCCCATGAAAAAAGTAATCATCGGTTGCACGCCCAGACCCAGGATTGAGGTGAGGGCAAGCGGGTAATAGAATTGGGTGATTTTTCTATAGCTGATTGGAGAGGGGGATTTGTCTCCGGATTCGGTCATTTTGAGCAGTTGCCTCACCGGGTGGCGGGCCATCCACCTGCTGAATATCGCTTCCAGGGTAACGGCAACCGCCAGCGCTCCGGTTCCCACAAGTGCGCCATCAATATTAAAGAAAAAGTAAAGGATGAGTGCAGTCGAACTCATGGAAGTTACCCGGATCACTGTTCCATAGGCAACCCGACGGGTTAAATTGCTCCGGATCAGGATTCCCTGATAAAATCTCCGGTATCCAATCGCTCCCGGCCAGGGCAAGAGCAGCATGCAGGCCCGGTGGGTGAGCTGAGCCACATCCTGCGGGAGTCCGATTACCTGCATCATCATAAAATAGAAAATTCCCGGAACGAGCAGAATAATCATGAGCAGGGTGATTGAAATATTCAGGGTATAGGTAAAATTCCGTAATTTAAGAAAAGAGTCCCGGTCTTTAACCAGGGCAGTGGATGCGCTCATGATCATAATGATGGGTGCTTCAATAATTAATGCCAGGGAAAAGGCAATGCCATAGGCGGCCAGGTTATATTTTGCTTCAGCCAGCCGGGCGATAATGGCAGCCAGAAACGGTCCTTCCACTGACATCATTAGCCAGGTCGCCGCCAAAGGTGTCCAGAAAGTGAAGATTCTTTTATAGGTTAACATCTTTTACTCTCTTCAGTGAGAAAAGGAGAATCAAAAATGGACCTTCAATTTTTGTGAAATACAATAATTACCCAAAATATAAACAAAAAGCCTCAATTTTCATTGAGGCTTTTAAGGTGCCGAGGGCGGGACTCCCTGCCTGACTGACGTTGTCAGACGGCAGGCAGGGAACCCGCACAATTTCTATCATTCCTTAATATTCTTATTAACCAGGTTCTCAATTATTCTCTTCAAGCGCCTTCGACCACTTGCAGATTTCCATTCCTTCTCCTTAACCAAAGCATCTTCCCTAGTCTCGACCACTTCCCAGTATATTAACTTCAAAGGACGGCGAGCTCTGGTTGATTTTACCTTCCCAATTTATGTGCCTTCAATCTTGAATCCAAATTACTAGTCTGTCCGATATAAAAACCCCCGTCTTTTCGAGATTGTAAAACATACACAAAGTACATTTTATCCAAACATTTTTAGGTTGAAATGAATAAGCCTCAATTCTTAATTGAGGCTTATTTTTTGGTGCCGAGGGCGGGACTCGAACCCGCACGGGCCGAAGCCCACTAGGTCCTGAACCTAGCGCGTCTGCCAATTCCACCACCCCGGCAGATCAATTTTATGCGGAGAAAAGTTAAAGTTTTCGCTGATGTAGCGCAAGCAATTTTTGTTTCTGCAAAATCTGTTTTAGATGCCTTGGACAGTCCTATTCCACCGTGACGCTTTTAGCCAGATTCCGCGGCTGATCCACGTCGCATCCCCGCATCACCGCAATATGATACGCCAGCAATTGCAGAGGAATTATTGATATTATCGGCTGCAAAAGATCCAGGGTCATGGGTATGGGAATGGTATAATCAACCAGACGATCCAACTTGTCATCTCCCTCGGACACCACGGCAATAACCCTTCCTCGACGGGCTTTTACTTCCTCGATATTACTGACAATCTTCTCATAAGTACTGTCCTGGGTAGCAATAACCACCACCGGCATATCATCGTCAATCAGGGCAATGGGACCATGTTTCATTTCCGCTGCGGGATATCCTTCCGCATGGATGTATGAAATCTCCTTCAGTTTCAGGGCACCTTCCAGGGCAACCGGATAGTTATAACCCCGACCAAGGTACAGGAAGTTTCGCTTATCCCGGAACTCTTCGGCAATGGCCTGCACCAGATCGGCGGTCTTCAGCGCCTGTTCCACTTTCACCGGGAGATCTTTCATCTCCTTTACGATCTTCCGGCCATCCTCAGCCGACATCGACTTGGTTCGAGCAATCATCAGGGTTAACAGGGTGAGTGCAGCTACCTGGGAGGTGAATGCCTTGGTTGAGGCCACGCCAATCTCCGGTCCGGCATGAATATAGGTCCCTCCATGGGTTTCCCGGGCAATGGTCGATCCCACCACGTTCACCAGACCCATCACCGTTGCGCCCTTCCGTTTGGCTTCCCGCAATGCCGCCAGGGTATCGGCAGTCTCCCCGGACTGGGTGATTACCACCACCAGATTGTCATCTTCAATAATTGGGTCCCGGTACCGGAACTCCGAAGCATATTCCACTTCCACCGGTACCCGGCAATACTGCTCCAGCATGTACTCACCAACCAGACCTGCGTGGTAACTGGTGCCGCAGGCGGTAATGAAAATTTTACGCGATCTTAGCACATTATGCAGAATGGGGGTGAGGCCGCCCAGTTTGGCCACCCCTTCTTCCTCAATCAGGCGGCCCCGCATGGCATCGGCGACCGTATGAGGTTGTTCATAAATTTCTTTGAGCATGAAATGGGGGTATCCCGCCTTTTCAATTCGCTCCAGATCGAAACTTATCTTCTCAATCTTCTTCTGCACCAGTTCATTTTCGATGGTTTTGGTGACAAAGCCATCTTTACTGATGACCGCAATTTCTCCATCTTCCAGGTAGAAAACATTTCGGGTGTGGGCAATAATCGCCGAAGCATCGGATCCAATAAAATTTTCACCCTCCCCAATACCGACCACTAAAGGACTACCCTTACGGGCACAGAATATTTTATCCGGTTCATACTTTGTTATCAGGGCAATCCCATAGGTACCATCGACTTCGGACAGGGCCATGCGGAATGCTTCTTCAAAGGTTGTACCGTTACGGTAGAATTCTTCAATTAGATGGGCAATGGTTTCAGTATCGGTTTCGGTGCGGAAAGTATGACCTTTCTCTCCAAGAATCTTACGCAAAGCGTTGTAATTTTCAATAATACCATTATGAACCAGCACGATATTTCCGGTGCCGTCGGTATGGGGATGGGCATTAGTCTGATTTGGTTCGCCGTGAGTCGCCCAGCGGGTATGAGCAATGCCAAGCGTACCAGGAAGATGAGTTCCGTTCAGGTCCTCTTCCAGAGCGGCAATTTTGCCAACCTGTTTGGTAATACTGATTCGTCCTTTATGAATTATCGCAATCCCGGCTGAATCATAACCCCGGTACTCCAAACGTTTCAAGCCATCCATTAAAATAGGCCGTGCTTCACGATCTCCAATATATCCGACAATACCACACATAATCTGCTCCTTTTTACTCCCATTCAATGGTTGCAGGTGGTTTCGAGCTTACATCGTAAACCACCCGGTTAATTCCCTTTACTTCATTTATAATCCGGTTGGATATTTTTGCCAGTACATCCCGCGGTATTTCAAACCAGTCCGCAGTCATCCCATCCGTGCTGGTTACCGCCCGGAGCGCCAGAACATTTTCATAGGTTCGTTCATCCCCCATCACGCCTACGGACTGAACCGGCAGCAAAACGGCAAATGCCTGCCATATTTTATCATAAAAATTTGCGTTCCTTAATTCAGAAATATAGATAGTATCGGCCTGTCGCAGCATTTCTAAACGTTGGTCGGTAATCTCTCCGATAATTCGTACCGCCAATCCCGGCCCGGGAAAAGGATGGCGTCCCAATACTGCTTCCGGAAGCTCAAGCTGTTTTCCAACCGCCCGCACCTCATCCTTAAACAATTCTCGTAATGGTTCGATCAATTCAAAATTCATCCGTTCCGGCAAACCGCCCACGTTATGATGGGATTTGATGGTTGCTGAAGGTCCTTTAAAACTTACACTTTCAATCACATCCGGATACAATGTGCCCTGTCCCAAATATTTAAAATTTCCCAGTTTTTCTGATTCCTGCTCAAATACTTCAATAAAGGCATTTCCGATAATTTTACGCTTCTCTTCGGGCTCGATAACGCCGCTCAATTTAGAGAGAAACCGATCTCCGGCGGTGATTAAAATCAAGTTTATCCGAAAGTGTTCTCCAAAAACCTGCTCCACCTCTTCTTTTTCCTTATTCCGCAATAATCCGGTATCGATGAACATGCAGGTCAGCCGATCTCCGATAGCTTTGTGAATGAGTAAGGCGGCAACACTGGAATCAACCCCACCGCTTAACCCTAATAAAACTTTCTCATCCCCGACAAGTTCACGTATATTTTTCACCGATGAATCGATAAAAGATTCGGCAGTCCAATCGCCCTTAAAATCGCAGATACGATACAGGAAGTTTGAGAGTATCTTATTCCCCTTGATGGTATGATAGACTTCCGGATGAAACTGTAACCCGTAAATCTTTTTGGCAGGATTGACAATGGCTGCGATAGGTGAATTTTTCGTCTTTCCCACCGACCTAAAACCGGGTGGTAGTTTGGTTAAATGGTCTCCATGACTCATCCACACCGTGGTTGGCGATTTGATATTCTGAAAAAGTGGTTCGCCCTTCTTAAAAATCAAATTTGCCTGGCCATATTCACGTTGCGCGGCGGGATCCACCTCACCACCCAAGGAATAAGCGATGTGCTGCAGGCCATAACAAATACCCAGGATGGGTATGCCATGGGTAAAGAGTTCCGGATCGCAATGCGGGGCATCTTGAGCATAGACTGATGAGGGGCCACCGGAGAGAATAATTGCCCCAATCGTATCGTCTTCAACAATGTTCTGAATCGGATAATTATAGGGTTGGATTTCCGAATAGACCGAGAGCTCACGAACTTTTCTGGCAATCAACTGGGTATACTGTGAGCCAAAATCAAGAATCAGTACTTTTTTCATTCCGGCAGACCAATTTCCCAATCTTTTAAATTTTTAAGCGCTTTGTAATCGGTGAGGTCAAACTGAATGGGGGTCACCGCAATGTAGTTATCCAAAACCGCCACATCATCCACATCCGGTTCGATATCCAGCTGAAGTTTTTTTCCGGCCAGCCAGTAATAATGTCGATTCATTGGATCGGTCCTTTTCTCAAAATACTCTTCATACCGACCTTTACCCTGCCTGGTTATCTTAACTCCTTTTATTTCACTTTTTTGAACAGCCGGTATATTCACATTCAGCAGGGTGCCGGCTGATAAACCATCTCCCAGTACTTTTTGAGCCAGATGGGTGGCAAATTCGGCAGCAAAACTAAAATCATGCTTACTGAAAGAAGTCAGAGAAAAAGCAATGGAAGGAATGCCCATCAGAGTACCTTCGGTGGCCGCAGATACCGTTCCGGAGTACATGACATTTATGGCGGTATTGGGGCCCTGGTTGATGCCGGAAACCACCAGATCCGGTTTTTTGTTCAGAAGAGCCTTCACTGCCAGCTTTACACAGTCGGCCGGGGTGCCGTTTACCGCATGGCCAAATATTTCCCCGTAACGGTCAACTTCGCCAACCCGCAGTGGATCTGAGATTGTGAGGGCATGGCCGACTGCACTTTGCTCCATCTCCGGCGCAACTACCCGGGCATCGCCAATCTTTTTCATCGCATTATACAGGGCATAAATACCAGGGGCATAAATTCCATCATCATTAGTCACCAATATCAGTGGTTTTGAGGTCATCATTGCTCCAGATTAAAAATAGAAATTAGTAAACAATTTGTCATTTGAAGAATTTGAGTCACTTTTTTGGAGGTGCGGCAGAGGAAAAATGTTTTACCTGAAAAATGTTATTTCTTTTTCTCTTCAGTTTCTACCTGCTTTTTATTCGGCCAGAGAATCTCTAAAATTTTGCCCACAGCTTCGCGCATCTCCGCCCGGTCCACAATCATATCGACAAATCCGTGTTCTTTCAGAAATTCCGCCCGTTGAAATCCCTCCGGTAAATCCTGTCCGATGGTTTGCTTGATAACTCTTTGCCCGGCGAAACCAATCAGGGCATCCGGTTCGGCAATCTGAACATCCCCCAGCATGGCAAAGCTGGCGGTGGTGCCCCCGGTGGTCGGATCGGTCAGTATACTGATAAAGGGAATACCTTCTTCGCTAAGCTGGGCTAATTTAGCGCTGGTTTTAGCTAACTGCATCAGAGATAGCGCACCTTCCATCATCCGGGCACCCCCGGAAGCAGAAACAATGATCAACGGCAATTTTTCCTCCCGGGCCACATCGGTTGCGCGGGCAATTTTTTCCCCCACCACCGAACCCATGCTGCCACCGATAAAGGTAAAATCCATTACCGCGCCCACCACCCGATGTCCGGTTATGGTGGCATAACCGGTAACAACGGCATCTTTCATTCCGGTGTTCTTCTGGGCTTCTTTCAACCTGTCGGTATATCGTTTTTTATCTCTGAATTTCAGCGGATCACCCGGCGCTATATCCTGGCCAAATTCTTCAAAGCTGTCCTTGTCAAAAAGGTATTGAATGTATTGCCGGGAATTTACCCGGAAGTGGTAGTTACATTTGGGACAAACATTCATCCGGGTTTCCAATTGACTCCGATAGACAATCTCCCCGCATTTCTCACATTTTATCCACAAGCCATCAGGCAGGAGTTTTTTCTCAACAGTGGAAATCCCTTTTTTCTTCTTAAACCAATCCATCAAATCTCCGCAAAATTTTTATAAATTAATCATAAATCTCAGTAATATCAAAAACTTTGTTTCCCGATAAATAATGGTTAAATCGTTTTGCAAGTCAGATATTTATCCTATCATTCACTTTCCGGATTATCTCCCTGGTTGAAAATTTTTTGCATCACCAGAGCGGTCTCACCATTCCTGTAATATTTAACCCGCTTCATAATGACCCTGAATCCGAATTTTTCATAAAGCTTTATCGCTTTGTGGTTGCTCTCCCGGACTTCCAGAATTGCGTATTTGCACTCATCAGTATTTTTTAAGATCTGTTGCAGAAAAAACTTTCCGAATTTTTTTCCCTGATGTTCGGGGAGAATGGCCAGATTGGCAATATGGAACTCTTCATAAATTCTCCAGATTACCGCATAGCCAACTATTTTATTTTGATCTTCAAGAATCAGGGGAAAGGAAAACTGATTATTGCTCACCTCAAATTCAAAACTTTTACGGGACCAGGGATCAACAAATATCTGACGCTCCAGATCGGCCACATCATTCAGATCCTCCAGGGTCATCCGGCGAATGTGCATCACATTACTCCCTTAAATGCCCGCATATACATTGGTTCACCAAATACAAACATTACTTTTTTTATGCCTAAAATTTCATATGGTTGGCTTGGTTTATAAAACAGGTAAAAGCAAATATCGCGTTAGTTTCTAGTTATTTAATAATCTTGATGATAATAAAGACAACACAATAAAGTTAATTTTGCCACGGTGAATTAATGGCTGGTAAATCTTTCAATTGGTTAAGATCAAGACTACTTATTATTATATATTTTATAATCTTACTTTCAATGTTAAAATATTCTTCTTTATTTTTTATACCCAGAAAATACAGCTTATTCTGATATATTTTAGTTCTATATCCAAAGCCTCCTGCCCAAACTGAACCAATTTGTTCTTCCGGTAAGATTCCAATTTTTTTGAAAGAGGAATCATGTTTTGTATAAATGTAAAATGTAGGTGGCTTTAAATATTCTTCTGGATCTATTGAAAATAGTATATAATCTACTGATTGACTATTAATTTCCGTATATTTTAATTTCTTCAAATATTTTTGATGCTCTCTTTCAATTGGAAAAAAATTAAAATTCATGACAGGATTATAAGAATTTTGTAATACTTCCGATTTTTGTATTGAAAATTTATTCGAGTGGGAAGTATCAGGAAGGAATATTTCATAAAGAATCATATCTTCCCGGATACTTCCCCACTGTTGTTGTCCTTTAGGTAAAAAAATTAGATTTTTATAAAAAAATGTACTGCAAATATGTACACGCTGTTCTTTAATAACCTTTTTATTTAATACTATTCCATGCAAATCTGTTAAAAATATTGCTGGTTCGTCCGAAATTATAACCAGATAATCTCGAATACTATAAATTCTCATAATATGATTTGTAGGGATTTTAATTTTAAATAGATAGTCATTATCAAAATTGAAGACTTTTATACAATTTGATGGAAAATCAACAATATAAACTTTTTCGCCAGATATCTCAAAATCCAAACAGTCTAAAAGATCAGCAATTTTTACTTGGTTATCTTTTTCCCCTATCTGAATATCCGAGAGTATTTGATATTCAAATTGGGCGTATACATTCGAGATAATTGAAAAGTGAATGATAAGTATGATAAAAATAATTTTCTTAGTCATCTCTTATACTGACGGATCCTTATAAACTTTTGATGTTCATTTTGATATTTTAAGTCTAAAAATATAACGGAACTTAAGAACATTTAATTTATAAATCTCATTAATTTCTTTTTGATATAAATAATAGTTCCTTTCATCATTTACCACAAAGAACTGCTGTATACTAATAAAAAACTGAATAAACACTAGTAGCCACATCATTCAGATCTTCCAGGGTCATCCGGCGTATGTGCATCACATTACCCCTTTAAAAGCCCGCATATACATTGGCTCACAATCGTTTGCACTCACCGTTTCCTGATTGACAAATTTATTATATCCAAGATAACAGAGCGAATGACAATCGGGGTCTTGCTCTATCGGATAGGGAAAAACGGCCCGTTCACCAAGCAGCTCGCCAATTTCAGCTTTTAATTTCAGCAGATCACCGCCAACGATTACGGTTTTTTCCGCGATGTATTTTGTAAGCGATGCGATTGGAATGAGCTGATAATCATTTATCCTTTTCAAATCGTTTTCCTGCCAGGAATACTTCGCGCAAAATATCTCCTCCCGATGGGCATCAATCACCGATAAAACCGGCAGGCCTGTTCTGCCGTTCTGATGAGCCCAGATATCCAGGGTGGGGACTTCGATCAGGGGAAGATTGAGCGGATGGGCCAATCCCTTTGCCAGGCTGTACCCAATTCTCAAACCGGTAAATGAACCGGGCCCGGCAGACAAGATGATTCCGGATAAATCCGTAAATTTTAGACCGGTATGATCCAGAAGTTCCCGGGTGATTGCCGCCAGCTTACGGGAGTGAATATTCCGGATGTTGAGCGAAACCATTCCCAGAAGTTGATCCTCCCGGGATAGGCAAACTGCTGAGGTCAGACCGCTGGCCTCTATTCCCAGCAGATATATTTCTTTTTCCAGATTTATCATCAATCACCTTTTTTTTCAATCCTGATCTTGCGGGCCTCTGGTTCGTCATCAACAAAATCGAGATAAACCTCCCAGCGGGATTCCGGCATATAGTTTTGTATTTTCTCAGGCCATTCAATCATACAAATATAGTCAGCATAAAAAAACTCATCTAAACCGAGGTTTTGCAATTCAGCTTCATTTTCCAGCCGGTAAAAATCGAAATGATAGATGTACAGTCCCCGCTGGTTAAAATACTCGTTGATGATGGTAAAAGAGGGGCTGGTCGCTTCCTGACTCATTTTAAAAAAACGACAGATTGCTTTCACCAAAAAAGTTTTACCGGTACCCAGTTCCCCATAGAGAGCTACCACATCACCGGGATTCAACTTTTCCGCCAATTGTCTGGCAATTTTTTCGGACTGTTGCGGAGAATGAACTATTTTTTCCAGCAGAAACATCTTACGCTTTATTGAATCAATTTTGTTTGTTCCGTACCTGTAATTCCTATTTTAATTTATTTGGGCTGCAAATGAACTACCGGCAAAATCATTTCTTCCATGGAAATGCCGCCGTGTTGAAAACTGTCCCGGTAATATGCCAGATACTTATGATAGTTGGTTGGGTAAACAAAATAGTAATCTTCCTTGGCAATAATATAGTTGATGTTAAAATTGCGCTGAGGCAGTTTAAAATCTTTGGGATTTTTAACAAATAAAGCGTTCTTGGGCTCGATCTTCAGATTCCGGCCGAATTTGTAGCGAAGATTGGTGCTGGCTTCCCGATCCCCGATTACTTTTGTACCGCGCAGACAGCGGATACTCCCATGATCGCTGGTCAGCACGATCTTAACCCCCTGATTCGCCAAAATTTTGAAAATATTATAAACCGCCGAATGTTCGAACCAGGAACGGGTTAAAGAACGATAGGAGGGTTCATCCGGAGCAATTTCTTTCAGAATGGGCAGATCGGACCGGCTGTGGGCCAGAATATCCACAAAATTGATCACAATGCTCAGCATGGGGGCATCCAGATAGCTGATCAGATTTTTCTCAACATTACGCGCTTCATCCGCATTCAAAATCTTGACGTATTTGGGTTCACTCTTCAGTTTTGACCCTAACACCCGCAACTGATCGTACATTAGTTTATCTTCATACCGGTTGCGGGAATAATCGTCGTCTTCTCCCTGCGCCCAGAGCTCGGGGTAGCGTCGCTCAATATCCAGGGGATACAGTCCACTGAAAATGGCATTCCGGGCAAAGGGCGTTGCAGTCGGCAGAATGGAATAGTAGTAATCCTTGCTGATATTAAAGTAATCATAGAAAAACGGTTCCAGGGTTAACCACTGGTCCAGACGAAGACAATCGATCACAATAAAGACAACTTTGTGACCCCGGTTGACATCGGGGAAAATATAATCCTTGACAATATCCACCGAAAGTTTGGGTTTCTCCGATTTTCCGTGGATCCAGTCCATGTAATTCTTATCGATATACTTACCAAATTCAACATTGCATTCTTTGCGCTGATCGTATATTACATCGCGCATTTGTTGCTCGGGAACTCCATCCAGTTCCAGATCCCAGTTGGTAAGCTGGAGGTACATTTCGGTCCAATCTTCATAATCCATCGGCTCCATCAGGCGCATGGCAATTTCGCTGATTCGTTTGGAGGACGATTCAGTCATCCGTTTCTGGGAAATATCACGGGATTGCAGAAATTTTTTGCAGGCCATCAGGATCTGGCTGGGATTCACCGGCTTGGTCAGGTAATCATCCACCTTGGAACCGATGGCATCTTCCATCAGGCTCTCTTCTTCATTTTTGGTAATCATGATTACAGGTAAACCCGGTTTAAAACGCTTAATCTCACCGAGAGCGGTCAGTCCATCTTTACCCGGCATCATTTCATCCAAAAGTACCAGGTCAATATTTTGTTCTTTTACCGCAGTCAAAGCATCATCTGCATTGGTAGCCGTGCTCACCTCATAGTCTCTCTCTTTAAGAAACAGAATATGCGGCTGCAGAAATTCAATTTCATCATCAACCCATAGTATTCTTTTCTTTACCATAAAAACCTCTTCTTCCAAATTTTCATAAAGCGTGACAAGTGCTGTCTATTAAATTTGCGTTTATTGTTTGAGTTCCGGCAAAGAACAATTATAAATCCTTTCAACCAGATAAATCATTGACAAATTTTTTGATAATATTCCGGTCTACGGTCTTGCATCAGATCATTCAGTTCAGTCATTTTTTTATCCCGGGCCAATGCAGGATCGATTTCTGTGATAAACAGATCATCCATTTGCGATTTTGCCCGGTAGAGTAACTTCCCGAGGGGCGCAACAACCTGGCTTTTTCCGGTGAATTTCAAGGTACCATGCGGGCGCCGCTCAGCACCATACCGGTTGCAGGTGATGGCGAAGACATTATTTTCAATACAGCGGGTAATCATGGATCTCTGGCAATAACTCAAAACCAAATTTGAGGGATGGCAGATAATATCCGCTCCAAGAAGGGTTAAGCTACGCGCCACCTCCGGAAAAATCCAGTCGAAACAGATCATCATTCCGATGTTTACATTTTTGATGCTGTGAACCTGTAAAGGAACGTTCCCCGGCTGGAAAATATTTTTTTCATTCAGGAAGAGCTGGATTTTCCGATAGGTGTGGATCAGCCCCTCCGGTCCGATTAGCACAGCAGAATTGTAAAGCCGGTCACTGTCTTTTTCTGCAAAGCCGGAAACGATATACATATTTTTCTTGGCGCAAAGTTTCCCCAGCGCTTCGACAATTCTACTATTGGAAAGATCTTCTGCCAGCGGCAGCAGCTCGGCCGCATCCTGGAAATGATAACCGGTAAAAGCTAGTTCCGGCAGGACAATGAGATCGGCTTCCACCTCTTGCAACTTTTGAAGCACATTTTTCAGATTGCTTTCCACCTCAGCAAAGCGAGGATAAAACTGATAAAAACCAACTTTTAACATGACAAATATCCCATTCAATAAAATGAATCATTTTAGTAACAGAACACTATTCAATCGTTCTATCGCCTTTTCCAGTCTTTCCGGAGGTTCACCGGTAAAACAAATCCGGATATAATGGTCGAAATCCGCACCAAAATCACCACCCGGGGCCACCGAAACCCCTTCTTCTAGGAAGGCATCAATTACCTCCCAGTAATCTCGCCCGGCCAGATATTCCTCGATCGGGAAGAAAAGGAAGTAGGTGCCTTCCGGAGATTGCACTTTTACCTTCATCTTCTCACAGAACATATCCCGAAGATCCTGGTACTGCCGGCAGAGCCCGGGAATCCAAGTATGCCGCTGTTTCACCGGTTCCACCATCATATACTGGGATAGGGTTGACGGACTGTACAGCTGGTGAACCATAGTTTTGTTAACCGACTGCACCAACTGATGATCGCCAACCAGATACCCAAGGCGTAATCCAGAAAACATAAAAGATTTTGAAAAGGTAAAAATTGAAATAGTTTGGCCGAACATCCCCGGAAGTGTGGCAATGGAAATATTTTTGCGGCCATCGAAAAGCAATCCGTCATAGGCCTCATCGGATATAATCCACAGGTGATTTTGCCTGGCGAACCGGGCCAAACTATTAAGTTGGTTCTGGTTGAGCACTTTCCCGCTGGGATTATTGGGGGTGTTCAGATAAATGGCAGCGGTTCGCTGGGTGAGGTGGGATTGTAAATATTCATCGATATTTAATTCCGGTTTTTCATACAATTTTACATAGAACGGGACTTCCACAACCTTTGCATCCGCCAATTTTACCATTCCCGGGAAAAATGGCCAGCAGGGGGTGAGGACCAGTATTTCATTACCCGGATTTAACAAAGTCATCACCGAAGCACTCAGCGCATTGGTGGCACCACTGGTGGCCAGTAGGTTGTCCACATTAACAGAAAATCCATTATCCTCGGACAACTTGTCCACCAACACCCTGCGGAAACGCTCCACCCCAAAGGTATTACAATAACGGTTAAAATATGGGCGTTTCTTCAGAAACGCTGCATCCATCGGAAGCTCATAGGCGGGTGGCATATAGGTATCACCAATATGCAGATGGATCAGAAAGGGTCCCTTTTCTTTCATCTTGGGACGGAATTTTTCAAAGACTGATGCCGGAACCCGATCGACTCGCTCGGCAAAATCCGGATATTTTGGCATAAATTTTAATCTCCACTATTAAGAAGCCAACAAAATTAACTGCCGAATTCAAATATACCAAAATGTAATATAGATTACACCTTCTCAAATGGAAAGAAACAGAACCTGTCCGTATTGGCGGCAGGAAAACACATATCAAATCGAAATTAATCAGGATAATCTAAATATACCTTAAATTGCCTGATGCAATAAACATTTGATTTCAGAAAAAATATTAAAGTAGAAAATAATTGAATCTCACAATCCAAACCTGAAACAGGTTCGATTGTATGGATTGATTTAAACATTTATGATGCGGAAGGATCAGGGATTATTGCATCCCAGTAGTTATATAGAAACTTTAACTGATCTCCAAGGACGATTATTTCTTTTTTTCTTTACCCCACTTATCTTTCAAAAAGCCAGCCCGTCCGGAACCGACTTTATAGCTGTTATAGCGCAATGGATTCTTTTTATAAAATTCCTGGTGATATTCTTCCGCCGGATAGAATGTTGACGCCGGTACAATTTCGGTTACGATGGGTTTATCAAACATACCGGATGCTTCCAACTCTTTTCTGGAGTACAACGCCTGTTCTTTCTGTTTTTCATTTAGATAAAAAATGGCCGTCCGGTACTGTGACCCGTAATCCGCAAACTGGCCCAGAGGATTGGTCGGATCGATATTCCGCCAGAACACCTTTAGCAGATCCGTGTAATGGGTTTTGGTAGAATCGAAAACGATTTTTACCGCTTCGGCGTGTCCGGTTGTGCCGGAACCGACTTCCTCATAGGAGGGATTCGGCACATTACCTCCGGTATAACCAACGGTAGTAGAGATCACTCCCGGCAGATTATCATATGGCGGTTCCATACACCAGAAACAACCACCGGCAAAAATAGCCTCCTGGTAATTGGGATTATTTATATCTGAATTTTGGGATTTCATCGTGCTGTTATCTGTCTGACTCATACCACACCCGCTAATTATTATGTTGAAAAGGAAAAAAACAAAAATATATTCTTTAACAAAAAATCTGCCCTTGTTCATTATTGCTACCTCTCTGAATATTTAAACTCTACTGAAGTTAAGATAGTTGGTTCCCCTTTTTCATCACGAATATATAACATTTTTATCACCCAAAATGTGCTGCGAATGATTTTTCAGATAGAGAATTTAATAAAAATTTTTTATCTGCAACCCGGTTCATCCACAGTACGTAACGTATAGGTTGCAGAAATTTGCCGGCAATTCGAATTACAATCGTTTAAGGTAGTTAGTGTGGATAAAAAAATAGCCAGGAGAATTCATCCATGAGCCTCAAATCGGCAACGGTGTTTACCATCATTGGCATCTGTTATTTTTACCTGGTCCGAACCATTGGGACTATTAATCCGGATATCTTCCGGGTTCAGGATATTGCCCAGGCCGTCCAACTTTTGTCCCTTTTTGCTGCATTAGCCCCACTGGTCTTTTTAGCCTACTTCTATAAAGATTACCTAAATCGCGAACAGGTTTTGCTTAAAAATATTACTATCATTACCCTCATCGGATTTTTTCTGATCGTATTTCTGCACATCCGGGGATTATTTATGGTATTTCCCAGGATGTCTTCGATTCTGTATAACTTCTCTCCCTCCCTTTACCAGCTGGTTCACTCCCACCAAATACCTTTGATTGGATCACTTATTGGCTGGGTAACCTCGATTGCCGTATTCCTTTTCTTTGTGGTATTTTATCGGGAGACGGCGAAACGAAATCAAGTTAGTCTTAAAAACGCCACACTGATAGCCATGGTTGGAAGCTCCCTTGCTCTCCTGCTTAGAACCATTTCCACCATAGTTACTTTATCCGCCGGTTTCTTTCCGATAAGAACCCTGATTTCCCCGGTAATCATCACTCCGGTTCTGATCCTTTCTCTGTTAGGGATCTTGTCCATTATCTACTTTCTGTACACCTTTTACCGGGTGCAGGTATAAAAATTTTTCTCTTGATTTTTTTGTTTTTTCTTGTAGTTTGAGTTCAGTGATAGATATGGGGAAAATCGGGTGAGGTTTTACTTTCCTTTTGTTGATTACCTTAAAACTTATTTTAAAAAATTCTCAATTCTATTCCGATTTTTGCCATCGGAATAGATCGTTTTATTCTAAAATATAGTTTGGGAGATAATATGAAACAGGTTGGACAGACACTTACCTTCTTCTTTATTCTAACAATTTCCTTTTATCTGAGTGACTGCGGAAGCAATCAGGTTATACTTAAATACGATCCGGATAATTCGGTTCTGGAAAACAAGGTATTGAAACGAAAAGATGCACGGGTTGTATCTGTCTCGGATAACCGTCCAGTTAAACCGGAATATGCCGGTACCGTACAAACCGGAATGTTCAACAGAAAAGTCCCTTATCTACTGGATGAACCTGTCAGTGTATTTGTCAATAAAAGTGTTAACGAATTGTTATCTATTGCTGATACTACCGATCTCATCCTCCCTATTGGTATCCAGATAAGTCAATTCCGGGTTTCGGAGAAATCCTATGCCATTTCAGAATATGGTTATTTCGACTGTGAGATGAATTTTTATTTCCCGGTTACCAGAGATTCTTTCGCAATTGCCCGGATTAGTGATCAACAGTCGGTTAAAAGAAGTGATGTTACCGGTTCGCTAAAAAATCTTATCTATACCGGAATTTTTAACTGTACCAAACAGTTTGTCGAAGAGTATTACGATAATTCTCCCAAATATTATATAAGCACAAAAGATACTTTACAACTCACAGATATTGAGTCAATTTATACCCGTAGTTTTGCCTCTCAAAAAGAAGATACCACAGATCAATCCACATACCAATCTTCAGACCAACCCACATACCAAAGTCCATATATAACCAGGTCTTATCTAAAATTCGGGATTTTAAAAGGTGATAAAATAAAAACCGGGTACCAACTTGCCTATAATCTGTATCGATATAAAAGGACCTCTAACCTTCATTTTGGGATTGGATATACCTTTAATTATTTTGACCTGGTAAATGAAAGAGATTATCCATATCTGGAGGGGAAATTTTTTAATTTTGGTGGACAATTTCTTACCAGATATTTTCTGACACCGAATGGGAAAGGTGTATACCTGGCCGGAGCCATATTTCTTACCGGCGGTTCTGAAAAAATTGATTACGGATATGAACAAGAAGACAATTTCTTTTTTGGTCCGGTTTTCACAGAACGGATAGGTCTAAATATTGAAAATCGGATTTTGCTTGAGGTAGGTTTGTTTCAATTAAGATTATTTGGTTCAAAACTGCTTCCCTCGGATATAGGGTACAAATTGAGTTTGGGGATTGGATTATAGTCCGTGCGAGACTCGGTCAGATTTATCTCATCACCCGGGCAAAATACAAGATCTTTTTAGGGTAATGAAATATAGAGATGCCTACTAATCAGAAAATAAATCGAACGACTCTTCCATGGAATCGACAATCCGGTTCTTATCAATAATTCCAGCGATATTTTGAGTAGAAGTATCTTCCGGATTATTTAACACAAGAGCAACAGTAACTTTTTGCGCCCGCATCATTTCGACAATGTCAAACACTTTAGCATCCGGCAAAACGATGATATAATTTTTTTCCACCACATCTCCGGCTGTCACTTTTTTGCCATGCCTGGTGATGCTTTTCAATGCCAGATCCTCCCCCAGAATTCCCAAAACCTTGCCGGATTTTTCCACCACAGCATTTGGATTTGACTTTTGCTCAGACAACGAATCTACATAGTCCCCTAAAGGTGTCGTTGAAGGCAGGATATTAATCTCTTTTATCATAATATCCCGTGCGCGCCGGATCAGATGAAAATTGGAGAGGAAGGTGCTCGGTAAGTAATGTCCGCGCCGGGCAAGTTTTAAGGTGTAGATGCTCTGTGGTGATAACATCTTTCGGATCCCATAACTTAAAGCCACAGTAATGGTCATGGGAATGATAACGGTATAATCCAGGGTCATTTCAAATATCATGACAATTGCCGCCAAAGCAGCACCGGTCGATCCGCCAATAACACCGGCCATCCCGGCTACTGCAAAAGCAGCCGGACTGATACCCAATGAGGGAAATAACCAGCCCACTACTATCCCATACGCGCCGCCCAAGGTAACGCCCATGAATAATCCGGGTGAAAAAATGCCGCCTGAAGCTCCCGATCCCAGGGTTAAGGAGGTGCTTAATAACTTCAGGGCAAATAATAACAACAGTAGGGGAAGCTGATTTAAGGTGCCGCTCAGAACATCCTGTACAGTTGCATATCCTACCCCCTCGATATAATAGTGGCCAAAACTGATCCATAATACATACATGATAATGCCCACCAGGAACATCCCCAGTAAATGCCGGACATAGTACCCTTCTTTTACATGTTTCTCGAAGATATCTTCAAAACCATAGATGGATTTGATATAAAGTGCGGAAACCAATCCCATCAGCAAACCCAGACCAATATATGAGATTAGCACCCAGGGATTCATCAAATGGAAATAGGTTTTCTCTAACTGGGGAATAATAAAAGAGGGATGGGCGCCAAAAAAAGCCCGGGCAACATAAGTTGCGGTTGCAGTAGAGATGGCCACCGGAACCAGAGTTCGAACACTGACCTCATGCAGTAGGATTTCCACCGCGAATAGCACACCACCAACCGGGGTATTAAATGTTGCGGCGATTCCCGCCCCGGCTCCTGCAGCTATCAGGGTAATCCGTTGCCAGATGGAAATTTTCAGGATTTGCGAAATTGTCGACCCGAAGGAAGAGCCTATCTGAATGATGGGTCCTTCACGTCCAACCGAACCCCCACTGCCGATGGAGAGGGCTGAGGCGACCGACTTAATCGCAGCAACAATGGGACGAATTTCCCCCTTGGAATAATAAATGGCATCCATCACCTCGGGAACACCGTGACCTTTTGCTTCGGGGGCGAAATTCTTAACCAGAAATACAACTCCAGCCGCCCCTAAAACCGGGACCAGGATCACCCAAAATCCCCATGGGCTGCCGACTGTATGGACATTCGCATTATAGGTGACTGAAAATTTTCCCAGAAAAAGCAGATTATGAAAAAAGGCAATTAAACCACGGAAAAAGATTGCTCCAAGCCCGCCCACAATTCCAACCAGCACAGCCAGCAGCGAAAAATAAAAGGCATTAAGGGTGCGAAATTTTTCCTGTTTCTCTGAAGTCATAAGATCCATCTTATTTAATGATAAATCATTTTTACTGGTGCAGGGGAATCACTATTCGGACATTTACTTTCAGTCATTTTTCCTTAACAGCTTTTTATTTCCCCCATTCCGTATGGAATATACCTTCCTTATCGATTCTTTCGTAGGTATGGGATCCAAAGAAATCTCGTTGGGCCTGAATAAGATTGGCCGGCAGCCATTCGTTCCGGTAGCTATCGAAATAGGATAGTGCTGCCATAAAACCGGGTACGGGAATCCCTGTTTTTACCGCCAGTTGAATGATAAAGCGAACATCATCCTGTCGTTTATTGAGTTCCTCGGCAAATTTTTGATCTACCATTAGATTGGGGAGATCTGCCTTACGGGTAAAGGCCTGGCGGATATCTTCCAACAGCCTGGCGCGGATAATACAACCGCCCCGCCAAATACGGGCAATAGCTTCCGGATTGAGATTATATTTATATTCATCCGATGCTTTGCGGAGGAGTGCCATTCCCTGGGCATAAGCGGTAATCATGGCAAAATAAAGGGCACTTTCCATCTTACCTATCAGTTTCTCTTTATCTTCGCTTAATTTGGCATCCGGGCCTTTCAGGATCTTTGCCGCGTCAGTCCTCTCCTCTTTATATCCGGACATATCCCGCATATCCACCGCCATGTCAATTATCGGAACGGGAACCTGAAGCTCCATCGCATCCTGGGAGGTCCATTTGCCGGTACCCTTTTGTTTGGCCTGATCCTTTATCAGGTCGATAAGTCTTCCCCCTGCGTCATCCGCCGGTTGTAAAAATATTTTTTCGGTAATTTCCATAAGGAATGATTCCAATAATCCCTCATTCCAATTTTTATAAACTTGATGCAATTCGTCATTGGAAAAATTGGATCCCTTTTTAAAAAGATTATATGTTTCAGAGATAAGTTCCATCAGTGCATATTCAATTCCATTGTGGACCGCTTTAACATAATGACCGGCCGAACCGGGGCCCAGATAAGTAACGCAGGGATCACCATTCACCTTTGCCGCTACTGCTTCGAAGATCGGCTGCACCGTAGCATAAGCTCCCTTTGGTCCACCCGGCATCATGCTGGGTCCAAAACGGGCACCTTTCTCACCACCGGAAATTCCAACCCCCAGGAAGTGAATCCCCTTTTGGGACAATTCTTTTTCGTGCCGGTTGGTATCAACAAAATGAGAATTACCTCCATCAATTATCAGGTCTCCTGATTCAAGGTGCGGCAAAACTTCCTTAATCACCGCATCTACCGGCTCCCCGGCCGGAACCAACATCATTACTGCCTTCGGTTTTTTTAAACTGTCAATAAACTCCTGAAGCGATCTTGCCCCCTTAACATTTTTTCCGCCTGATTCCTTCTCGAGCGCATCTACTTTTTTCATATCCTTATCAAAACCCACCACCGAAAACTTATGATCCGCCATGTTCAGCACCAGATTCCGGCCCATCACACCCAAACCGATCATTCCTATGTCATATTTTGATTCATTCATTTGTTTCCCCTTTTGATTATATTTATACACGGATTTCAATTTTTATCAGATAAATGAAGCCCCAGTGCCGCTAAATCGTTTTTAGTTTTTTCAATATCTTGATGAAGGATGCCATGAATGCCAAGGCTCCCGGCAATTTCCACAAATAACGGCCGGTCATCCAGATAGGCGACATTTTCGGGCGCTGCCTGAGAAATATCCAGTGCCAGCCGAAAGATGTCTTCATCCGGCTTACGGAAATGAACATAGCAGGAACAAACAAAGCCGTCGAACAATTCCTTCAGCTTAAATGTTTTAATCCGGTGCTCGGTTAACTCTCTTCCCTCATTGCTCACCGCAAAAGTTCGCAAATTATAATGCTGTTTCAGATCTCCAATAAATTGAATCATCTCCGACAGTGGTTTGGATTGGGAATACATAAAACGCTTAAAATCATCCGGAGTAAAAGATTGCTCCTTATAAAAAACAACCCGCTTTAAGTATTCATCCAGGCTCAACTTTCCCACCTCGTAGGTATCGAATGTAAGATGATGACGCTCGTTCATCTCATCATAGTTGAGTTTGAACTGATCCACCGCCCGGCGTCTGGCATGATGATCCCACCCATTGGTTAACAAAACACCACCGATATCCAAAAATAAAGTGTTAATCTTTACTGGTTCCGTCATAATACTTCTCCATATTCAATGTTCAAACAATAGCATAAGAATCTAAGATGAAGGAAAGATGAATTTGATTTAAGGCGCAAGCTGACAATCTAGCGGCGCGCTTTCAAATATTTTAAGAAGAATTATAAGGGAATCAAAACAAATTGAGCTGATGAGTGCGGTAATAATGATAATTCCACCAACTGGAAATACCATACTTCCCAGTTAACTGCCGCCAGTCTGGATAAACTGTGATAAAGATGATTCCAACCTTCTACTGCAATAAGAATATAAAAAGATGCCCCGCAATACCTTATATTTTGGGGCATCTCAATATAATTATTGGTAATTAGGTAATTTTCGGACCAGGCATTAAATTGGTCTGGTCATGCTTGTA
>CAYVKM010000051.1:0-26002 GCA_964452045.1 uncultured Calditrichaceae bacterium | reverse complement strand
AAAGAAACATAAAACCATAAAAGAAATTAAAAAAATAGTTAAAAAATGTCATGATGAAGAACCTTCTATTTTTCTGAATGGCTTAATTATCCAAAATTATACCATAAAAATTTCACGTGGACTTTCTTATTTAAGTAATCTGGCGCCCCGGGCAGAAATAATTCTCGCTGTCTCAAACCACAACCGTACCTGGGCCACCGATCAATTCGGTTCACTGGCAAAGGTTCAGGGTATTGGCCAGAATTATAAAGACCGGATTTCCCAACTGATGGTTTCAAAGCTGACGGAAACAAACATTCCCACCATCTCTGCCTACCGAGCGCATGGAATAGCGGTTCTATCCGCAGAATACTTACTCAATTTGGTTGATGCCCTGGATGGAAAATCACCTTTCACCCATAAATTCCTAACAGTTGCTGGTTCGCAGATGAAAGAACCCAAGACCATCAAAATTCCGATTGGAATGACTATCCGGCAAGTTCTGAAAGCCTTGGATATATCGGATAAAACTTTTGGCCGGATTCTGGTGGGCGGACCGATGCAGGGTATTGCTCAATATACCGATCTAACCCCATTGACCAAAACATCCCATGGACTGTATCTGATGAGTCAGAAAGAATTACCATTAGAAACCAATCTGACCTGCACCAGTTGTGGACGGTGCACTCGCATGTGTCCGGTAAATTTGCAAGTTCATCTGGTTGGCCGATATGCGGAATATGGGATGTTTACTGATACAACCGCTTACCACACCGAAGCCTGTGTTGAGTGTGGATTGTGCGGATTTGTCTGTCCGGCCCATCGGCCATTGATCCAATTGATACAAATGTGTAAGAAATATTGTGGTATAACCAATGAATATCCTCAACAACAAGCTGAATGTGGCGCCACCTCCGCATTGGAGAGATGGGAGCTCGATTTCCAGAACGCAGCATCTCTGGATTCTGGCGCTGCTGCCGGCAATACTCATGAGTCTGTGGCTGTACGGACTTAACGCCCTGCGAATTTACACGCTTTGTGTGGCGATTTTTGCTTTGTTTGAATTGGTTGCCTGGAAAATAGTACCGGCAAAAGATTCTCCCTTTAATTGGAATAGTATTACCTTCGCCCTGCTCTTCGCCATGCTATTACCCTATAATACATCCTGGTGGATAATTGTAGTCGGTGCCTTTATTATTATCATTATCGGAAAAAAATTGTTTGGCGGGTTGGGTGCTTACCCGGTGCACCCGGTGCTGCTCGGTTTCGCCATGCTCCAGGTGTCCTGGCCCGCACGCCTGGATTACACCGCCGCGGCGACCAGTCTGAATTGGCCGCTAAAAATGATAGAACCCATGCGCCTGGTTAAAACACTGGGCAGTGAAGCCGAAAATTTGTATCACATCCAGGATTTGCTTCTGGGAAAACAGGTTGCCGGTATCGGAAATGCAATGATTATTTTTCTTTTTCTGGGTGGTATCCTGCTACTCATTTCCCGGCAAATTACCTGGCATATTCCCGGCGGATTTATCATAGGAACTCTTCTGACTGGGTGGATAGTTCATCTGATCAATCCAGTGCAATTTACCTCACCCATATTTCAGCTACTCACTGGTAGTACAATTTTGGGCGCTTTTTTTCTGGCGACAGACCACACTACTTCTCCGGTTAATCGGATCCCGATGCTTATATACGGATTTTTAGGTGGCCTGCTGCTGGTCCTGGTTCGCTCATTTTCAGTTTATTACGATGGTATTGCCTTTGTCATTCTTCTGATCAATTTGTTTAACCCGCTAATAGACAGAATAACTCCCAGGGTGATCGGGTTGGAGGAGCGTGAGTATGCGTGAGATCATAAAGTTGGTGGTAGTACTGACCCTGATTTGTGGTATTTCGGTTGGCACCCTGGAAATTGCCCGGGCTAACCTGGCCGCACGCATAGAAAAGCAGAATGACAGGTATATTCGGGGACCGGCATTATCACGTTTGTTTGCCAAACCGGCCGATGAACTTCTGGAGAATAAAATCAACCTGAATCTGGAAGGTCAAAATTACCCGGTTTTTTTCATGCGAGAGAACGGGCATATCACCGGCCTGGCCGTAGAAGCCACAGGTAAGGGAGGTTACGGGGGCGACATTCAAATTATGATAGGCATTGATCTTCTGACCGGTAAACTCAAAGGTATGGAAATAATTCAGCATAGCGAAACGCCTGGAGTGGGCGCACAGGTTGAAAAAGAAAATTTCCGAAGCCAGTGGATAAATCTGCCCCTAGACGAAAATATTGCGCTAAGACAGGATAATGGAAAAATTCAGGGTATTACCGGTGCTACTTATTCTTCAAGGGCAGTGGTTGACGGCACAAATAGGATTTTAAATTTAGTGACCCGGCACCGGGATGAAATCATTAATGAAATACATGCAAAAGCAAAATAGTTAACCAGATTTTATGGAATATTATAAATGAAGTTTACAAAAATTTTAATTCATGGTTTTTGGAAAGATCTGCCCCCCTTCAGGCTGGTATTGGGTTTATGTCCGGCATTAGCAGTGACAAACAGTGCGGAAAATGGAATGGGAATGGGGCTGGCAGCTACATTTGTACTGGTATTTTCCAACATGTTAATATCAGCTTTGCGTAAAGTAATCCCGGATAAGGTGCGTATTGCCAGTTACATTGTGGTGATTGCTACATTGGTCGTCCTGGTTGAGATGATCATGAAATCGTACTTTTTCGCACTCTCTCAGCAGCTGGGAATTTTTATTCCCCTCATCGTAGTAAATTGCATTATCCTGGGAAGAGCAGAAGCGTTCGCTTCCCGTAATCCGATTTATCTTTCCTTTGCCGATGGGTTAAGTGTCGGGTTAGGGTATACCCTCTCCCTGACATTGGTTGGAACAATCCGGGAAATTTTGGGTGCAGGTTCCTGGTTTGGTTTAAATATAATGGGACATAATTTTGAGCCATTCACCTTTATGGTAAAAGCACCCGGGGCTTTTATCTGCCTTGGCATTATCCTGGGTATCATGAATTTCTGGAGCCGGCGCAGAGGAGAAATTTTTATTCAAACATAGGGAGCACCAGATGGATCTGCTTTTATTGGCCATTAGTGCCATATTTGTCAACAATATTCTGCTGGCCCAGTATCTGGGCAACTGTCCATTCTGTGGCGTTTCCAAACGGATCTCGACTGCCATTGGCATGGGCGCAGCAGTTATTTTTGTGGCGACCCTGGCTTCGGTGTTTACCTGGATTATCTACTATTATTTACTGGTGCCCTATAACCTTACTTATATCCAGACCCTGGCGTTTATTCTGGTTATTGCTGCACTGGTGCAATTTGTTGAGATTTTTTTGAAGAAAAAGATAAAGGTAATTTATAACGCCCTGGGAATATTTCTGCCGCTTATTACCACGAATTGCGCGGTCCTGGGAATTGCCCTGCTAAATATCAAACATGAATTTAATTTCATCCAGATGGTCATTTTTTCGCTTTCCAGCGCTACCGGGTTTGCCCTGGCAATTATCCTGTTTGCCGGTCTGCGCGAACGATTGTTGATCTCTCCGGTACCCAAAGCCATGCGCGGAACAGCCGTGGCTTTGGTGACTGCCGGCATTATGTCACTGGCCTTTCTGGGATTTTCAGGGATGGTAAAATAGAATTGAGGGATTTATCAGTCAGGATTAATATATGCTTTCATCAATAATCATCTTTTCCGCAATAGGTTTTGTCGCCGCATTGATGCTGGGGATAGCCGCCCGCATTTTCTATGTAGAAGAAGATCCACGGCTAAAGGATATTTTAAATATCCTCCCCGGAGCGAACTGTGGCGGCTGCGGTTTTGCCGGATGCAGTTCTTGCGCCGAGGCTATCGTCAAGGGAGAAGCCCAGGCCAATGCTTGTGTAGTCGGTCAGACAGAGGTCGCCAATCAAATTGCGGAATATCTTGGGATGTCCATTACCGAGAGTGAACCACAAATTGCCTCACCCGATTGTTCCGGTGGGCTGCGGGCCATGAGACGTTACAATTACATGGGATTCGACGACTGCCGGGCAGCGATGCTTTATTTCCGGGGTCCGGTGGCCTGCGACCATGGCTGTATTGGTCTGGGGACCTGCGTTAAAGCGTGTAAATTCGGCGCCATCACCATGGGCGATGATCAACTGCCCCATTTCGATCCGAATAGGTGTGTCGGTTGCGGAGAATGTACCCGGGCTTGCCCCAAAGGCATTATCTCCCTGATATCGGAGAAGAGTAAAATTCTGCACTGGAATCAATTTACCGAGTGCCTTGCACCATGTCGTCAGAAATGCCCGGCCCAAATCGATATCCCCCGTTATATTCGTCTGATAAAAGAAAAGCGATACGCCGAAGCACTCCTGACTATTAAAGAACATAATCCCCTGCCCCTGGTCTGCGGCCGGGTCTGTCCGGAACCCTGTGCCCTGGCCTGCCGGAGGCAAATACAGGATGAGCCGGTTGCCATCAATTATCTGAAACGGTTTGTGGCGGATTGGGAAATGAACTCCGGGCGCCGGCTAAAAATTCCTATCGCTCCGGCAACGGAAAAGAAAGTGGCTGTTATCGGCGGCGGACCGGCCGGACTGTCTGCGGCTTATTACCTTCGGAGATTAGGCCATACCGTGGTCATCTACGAAAGCATGCCCAAACTGGGCGGAATGCTCCGTTACGGAATTCCGGAATATCGGCTGCCTAAAAAGGTGCTGGACTGGGAAATTGAAGGGATCCTGGAACTTGGCATCGAAGCTAAAACAAATGTCTGTTTTGGAAAAGATATCACCCTGGAATACTTCAAAAAAAATCAGTTCGAGGCAATTTTCATCGGGCTGGGTGCCTGGGCAGAACACCAATTAGATATCGAAGGGATCAATGCCAAGGGTGTCTATAGCGGAATTAAATTCCTGGAAAAATTCCATCGGGGGGATAAAATTGATATTGGTAAAAACGTTGCGGTAATCGGAGGTGGAAACACCGCAATCGATTGTGCCCGGAGCGCTTTGAGGCTGGGCGCAGACCAGGTAACGATTGTCTATCGGCGATCCAGAGATGAAATGCCGGCAAACCCGGTCGAGATTGTTGCCGCAGAAGAAGAGGGCGTCCAGTTTAATTTCCTTTCCGCTCCAAATCGTGTAGACTTGCCAAATAAAAAAGTCGCCGGTCTGGAAATCATAAAAATGACCCTGGGTGATCCCGACCCAAGTGGCCGGAGAAGACCAATTCCGGTGGAAGGATCCGAATATATCCTCCCCTGTGATATGATCATTCAGGCAGTGGGCCAAAAACCCGATCTGGATTACCTAAAACAGGATAAGTTTCTCATAAGTCTGAACATTACCAAATGGAATACGATTGAAGCGGAAGAGGATACACTGCAAACTGATATCCCCTTTATTTTTACTGGCGGGGATTGTTTTACCGGTCCGGGTCTGGCAGTGGAAGCAATTGCCGCCGGACGCTATGCAGCCCGCTCTATTCATTACTACCTTATGGAAGGTAAAATTCCCCCGATCAAAGACCGGCAAATGGATTTTATCCCGGAATCGCTGCATCAATCCATAAAAGGGGTTGAAACTAAACCCAGAGTCTACGAACCAGTTGTGACCCTGGAAGACCGTATTGGTACTTTCAAAGAAGTGGAAGGCACCATCGACGAAGAAGATGCCCTCTATGAATCGACACGATGTCTCAATTGTGGCATCTATTGTTACGATCGGGAGATGGAGAAAATTAGTGAACAAGAAAATAAGGCGGTTTAAACAGTCACAAATGCTGGAAAACAGGTGATGACCACAACTGAAGTTTATAACCAGGTACAAAAGTCTGACCGGAATCTGCGAATAATTCTCTGGATAATGGCGATTCACTCATTTTTTGTGGGAATAGGCTTGATCCTGCAATTCGACGTTGTGATGAAAATAATGGGCTTTGGCATTTGCAGGGAAAAGTTTTTTCCGGCCCAGGGTGGCGTTTTTCATATTGTAATGGCCCTGGGGTATGTCTTACCGGCTAAAAATCTGGAAAAATACCAATGCCTGGCCTTTTTCTCAATTTTGGTGAAAGCCCTGGCCACTGTTTTTCTGCTAACCTATTATATCTTTTTTGAACAAATCTGGACGGTGCTGGCCTCAGGAATTGTAGACGGTATTATGTGTCTGGCTGTTTTCTATTTTTATAAACAATATATCGGTGTACTTCAAAAGCACAACCCGGACAATCGCAGAATAACCTTAGAAAGTTAAAAATGGATAAAAATTTACCAGGAATCATTGTTACCGGCGCTTCAGGCTTTATTGGCAGCCATTTTTTGGAGGCAGTTATGGGAGATTTCCGGCTCTTCTGTCTGGCCAGAAGATCGCAAAAAGAGGCTGGCGTACCGGTCAATCCAAATATTCGCTGGACGCAGGTAGACATTGCTAAATGGGATCCGCTCCGGGAAGTGGTGAGCTGCATTAAAAAAAATGGCGGTGCGGATTATGTTATTCATCTGGCAGGTTATTACGATTTTAGTAATACCCCGAATCCGGAATACGAACGCACCAATGTTAACGGGACCCGGAATATTCTGAAACTGGCCAAATTGGTGGGGATAAAGCGCTTCATTTTTGCCAGTTCCCTGGCGGCCTGTAAATTTCCACCGGTTGGACAGGCGATTACCGAGGACAGCGCCCCGGATGCCGATTTTCCCTATGCCTGGAGCAAGCGCGAAGGCGAAAAGATGATTACCGAAAGTGCTGAATGGTTTCCCAGCGCGATCATACGCCTGGCTGCCGTATACAGCGACTGGTGCGAATACCCACCGGTTTATATATTCCTGAAAACCTGGCTTTCCCAAATATGGAACTCACGTATTCTGGGGGGTAAAGGTGAATCGGCGGTAACCTATATTCACATCAATGACCTGATCAGCTTCTTTTTAAGGGTGATTCAAAAAAGTGAAGATTTACCGAGGTTATGTATACTCAATGCCAGTCCCAGCCACATTACTACTCACATGGATTTGTACAAATCCGCTACCCACTACTTCTACGGACAGGAGATCAGACCAATAAAGATGCCCAAGATTGTGGCCTTTCAGGGGATGGCTGTACGCCAGTTTATTGGTAAACTAATCGGAAAACCACCTTTCGAAAGATTGTGGATGGCCCGATATATCGATAAAAAATTAAACGTCGATGCTACTGCTACTTACCAGCAACTGGACTGGAAACCGACTCCCCGTTATGACATTAAAAGACGTTTACTATTCCTTATAGAAAATATGAAGAATCATTCCACGGTCTGGGACCTCCGGAATGAAGTGGCCTTAAAGCGGATTGCCCGGCGCCCCAACATGGCTATTTATAATGCATTGTTCGAGGCACGGGAGAACCTGATAAATGAAATTTATACTTATATCAGAAAACCGGAATTCAACGAGCGTTTTCGGCATTACCATAAAATGAGCGAGAATGTCCTGAAATGGTATATAGTACTCATTTTTCAATTGATCACCACGGTGGTCCGAACAAACGACCGTACCCTGATGCGTAATTATGCCCAGATTATTGGATACCGGCGCTTTATCGAGAGTTTCGATTTGAATGAAGTCCGGGATGCCATGCAATCCATTGGCGAAATTATCAGGCAGTATTTGCAGAAGCTTCCCGAGATGAACGAATTTAAACAGAACATCTATGATTCCATCATACTTACAATCCAGTTGGTGGTTGATGAAATTGAAGACTCATTCGAACACCTGGCCAGTCAACCACCGGAATTGCTGGAAAAATTCTCAAAAATTTCACTGCCAACTGAGAGCGTGGATTTGGAAAGAATTGTCCACCAGCTGGAGGATATTTGTCAAGATGTTTTGCAAGACCGATTAAGCCGGGAAATTCAGGATTTCCGAAAAGCCACAATTAAATAAACAGCAGGATATAGTTAACTGCTTATTTTCATTTACACAAAGATCAGGAGTCAGTTTTCAATTAATAAATTACTGCTGGAAGTAAACCAGGTTGACCTCCAACAAGGACGCTTAAATTATCCTTCGGGTATGTTTGTTAACCCTGCCTTTTAAGGTAAAAGTCGGCAGAAAGCGAAACTTTATTCTCAACCAGCGTACATATAAAAGTTATTTTTTAAATTTAAGGTAGATTAAAGGTCTAAATATTTCTTTATTATATCCGAATTTTTTAATACTAAAATCGAAAGGAGAACCTGATGCGGTTATTGTATTTATTATTCATCTCTATTTTCTTGATGCTTAGTTGCTCAACCCAAAGCACCGAGAAAGTAAAACCGCTGGACCGGGCCAATATGGATTTAACAGTAAAACCCGGGGATAATTTCTATGAGTATGCCAATGGCACCTGGCTCAAGGACAATCCCATCCCGCCGGATTACAGTCGATGGGGTGCGTTCGAGATTTTACGGGAACAGAACTGGAAAGATCTTGAGACAATCTTTGGTGAGGCAGCCACCAGGAAGGACGCTGAACCAGGCAGTAAATGGCAAAAGATCGGAGATTTTTATGCTACCGGCATGGATACTGCGAAAATTAATGAAGAAGGTACTAAACCACTGGCCGATTTATTCAAAAGAATTGATGATATAAAAACCAGTGCAGATGTACAGGAAGTGATTGCCAATTTCCACAGCCAGGGAATTACCCCCTCGTTCTTTCTGTTTTCCGAACAGGATCAGAAAAATTCAAATATGGTGATTACCTGGCTTTATCAAGGCGGACTAGGACTACCCGACCGGGATTATTATGTAAAAGACGACAGCCGTTCCAAAGAAATACGCGAAGCCTATCTGAAACACGTTACCAACATGTTTAAACTGATGGGGGATCCGGAGAAAAACGCAGAGAAAAATGCGAAGACTGTAATGGCTATGGAAACCGAATTGGCCAAAGCTTCCAGGACCAGGCTGGAGATGCGAAATCCGAAACTGAATTACAATAAAATGACCCTGGCCGAACTGGAGCATACCGCCCCTTATTTTGACTGGGCCAGTTATTTCGACCGGGTAGGTTTGGGAGACCCGGGCGATATAAATGTCGGCCAGCCCGACTTCTTTAAAGAGACCAGTAAAATGATGAAAACCATCAGCGTTGATGATTGGAAAACCTATCTTCGCTGGCATCTCATTGACGAAACCGCTCAATATTTAAGTAAAGATTTGTTGAATGAAGATTTCGATTTTAACGGTAAATTTCTCTCCGGTACCCAGGAACTGCTGCCCCGCTGGAAACGAGTTCTCAATACCACCAGCACCAATCTTGGGGAACTGGTTGGGCAACTGTATGTGGAGCGCTATTTTCCACCGGAGTCGAAAAAACGTATGATTGATCTGGTGATGAACCTTAAGACCGCCCTGGGCGAGCGGATTAAAAATGTGGACTGGATGAGTGAGGAAACCAAAGAGAAAGCCCTGGCTAAATTGGAAGCCTTTGGAGTGAAGATCGGATATCCGGATAAATGGATCGATTATTCTAGCCTGGAAATCAAACGAGATTCTTATGTGTTAAATGTGATCCGGGCCAATGCCTTTGAAACCCGGCGGGATTTGAACAAGATCGGTAAACCGGTGGATCCCAGCGAATGGGGAATGACGCCGCAGACCGTCAACGCTTATTATCATCCTTTCCGAAACGAAGTGGTATTCCCGGCCGGTATACTCCAGCCGCCTTTCTTTAATCCGAATGCGGACGATCCGGTCAATTACGGTGCCATTGGCGTGGTCATCGGCCATGAAATGACCCATGGCTTTGACGACCAGGGACGTCAATACGACGCCGAGGGGAATCTGAATGACTGGTGGACGCCGGAAGATACCAAAAGATTTGATGAACGGGCACAGGTGCTGGTGGATCAGTTCGACCAATATTTCCCAGTGGATACTGTTCATATCGATGGAAAACTGACCCTGGGTGAAAACATTGCCGATCTGGGTGGATTAAACGTATCCTATGATGCCCTGCAGCACGCTATGGCAAACAATCCCCCCAAAGCAGAGATCGACGGATTTACTCCGGATCAGAGATTCTTCCTGGGTTATGCTCAGGTATGGAGAAATAACATCCGTAAGGAAAATCTGCTTCTGCGTTTGAAAACGGATGTCCATTCCCCGGGAAAATACCGGGTGATCGGGCCGTTATCGGATCTGCCTACCTTTTATGCTGCCTTCGATGTCAAAGAAGGAAATGCAATGTGGCGACCGGAAGATAAACGCGCCAAGATCTGGTAAAACCTGAAAGCGGCAGTCAATTGATTGCCGCTTTTTTTATGTCCGATAGTCAATTCCGGATAAAGGATATTAACTCTGGAATTTTTTGCATCAATTTGCTAATTTCCATTTGGTTAAACGGTTAATCTCAAAAATCTTCCCAAGGAGAGTGAAATGAAAACTTACTCCCATGAAGAGATGGCAGTCCCCGGTAAATTTATACGAAACCTCTCCATTTTAATCCTAATTCTGATTGTTCTGTGCAGTTGCACCTCAAACCAGCAAAGCTTCCGCTTCGTTTTTATGACCGATATTCACCTCCAGCCTGAGCTTTATGCCGACCAGGGATTCCAGACCGCTATCCAACGAGTGAACGAACTCAAACCCGATTTCGTCCTCACCGGCGGCGATTTGATTATGGATGCCCTGGGACAATCCTTTGAAAGATCATGGGGACTTTATGATTTATATCTTAAGCTGATCCGGAATTTTAACATGCCAGTCTATAATACCATGGGAAATCACGAAGTGTTTGGACTTTATCCTGAAAGCGGGGTCAATCCGGATAATCCGGAATATGGCAAAGCCATGTACAAACACCGGATGAACTACCAGCAGACCTATTACGCCTTTGACCATAAGGGATGGCATTTTATCGTGCTGGATGCTATCGGTTTTAAACCAAACCGGCGCTATTTCGGGTACGTGGATGAAAATCAGTTAAACTGGCTGGAACAGGATCTTTCCCGGGTGGATAAATCTACTCCGATTGCGGTATCCCTTCACATTCCCCTGACTTCAGTGTATGCCCAGATGGCCGATAGCTCTACCGCAGCGCTGGATTCCGCTGCGGTAGTGGTGAACGCCAAGCAAGTGCTGGAAAAATTTGCAGATCATAATTTAAGACTGGTTCTGCAGGGTCATTTACATGTGGTGGAAGAAATTATTTTTCGCGATACCCATTATATTACCGGTGGGGCGGTGAGTGCCGCCTGGTGGACTGGTCCCCGCGATGGATTTGAGGAAGGTTTCCTGGTGATTGATACCCGGGGAAGCAATTTTACCTGGCGATATGAGGATTACGGCTGGACGGCGAAAACCGGAAACTGATCTACGAATGGGACAGAATAACGGTTAGCTTTCAGTGATTTTTTATTTATGAGGGAGTATAGTAAATGAAATATCAGTTGATAATAACTGCTTTTCTTCTGCTTAATCTCCTAAACGGAAATATTTTTGCTCAGAACGACAGCATTCCCCACAAAATTATACCAATCAATTTCAAGGTGGGAATCAATACGAACTACCTGATAAGAAATTCTGATTTTGAAGGCGGATATACCGGCTGGGGAATTTTCCTGGAGCCGTATATGAATAAATGGGTCTCATTTCTGGTTTCATTTAATTTTAGTACAATCAGGACAAAATCAAACAAATTTCGTTTGATTGAATTTGAAAAGCTCAAAACCAGAGAAAATTTTATAGTTTTTCGCTATCACATCAAGTCACAAAAAGTGAGGATTTTCATCGAAGATGGCATAGGAACATGGGGACATGATATTAGCTATTTTCTCGTTGGTTTCGGAACTGATTTCAATACTTTCAAGTCTTTACACTTAACTCTGGCTCTCGATTATTCATTTGCCGGTTATCGTTGGCTTGATGTCGGTGGTGGTGGATGGTCAAGCAGCTTTTTAAAATTAACCATATCCTTGTCACATTTATTTAAGTTTAGACTAAAAGGGGGACCTGTCCCCGAAAATCCACATTAAACCAAAAATACTAAACAAATTTAAAATTGATTATGCATGTTTACATTCTTTATGCCCACCCGGCCAGAAAGTCTTTCAGCAGAGATGTTCTTACAGCATTTACCAAAGGGCTGAAAGATGCCGGACACAGTTTTGAGATAAATGATCTCTACCAAACCGGATTTCAGTCTGAAATGGATGAGGAACAATATTACCGGGAAGTGGGACTGGATCCCCAGGCGCCGGTGCCTGAGGACGTGAAAACAGAACAGGATAAAATCCAGCACGCCGATGCCCTGGTATTTATCTATCCGGTCTGGTGGAGCGATTGCCCATCAAAACTGAAAGGCTGGTTCGACCGGGTGCTCACCTATGGCTATGCCTATTTTTATGACGAGCAGGAATTACGCTATACCAAAATTGATATTCAGAAAGCGTTGGTGATCTGTCCGGCGGGCCACACGGTGGAACATCTGGAGGAGATTGGTATTGCCGAAAGCATGCGTAAAATTATGCTCAATGATCGGCTGCTCGGGATCGGGGTAAAAAGTGCGGCCATGGAAATTTTGGGCGGAATGATGCCCGGAGATGATACCTACCGACAACAAAATCTGGATCGGGCTTACCAGCTGGGATTATATTTCTAAACCGGTTAAAATCCGCCGGCTTCTAAAAAGTTTGATGCTTAATAAAATAAAAGTCTGTTCTGAAAAGGATGATGACCAAGGTTACTAATTCCGGAAACAGGAAGAATATATCACCATTTAGGGATCCATTTATTCTCTCCGGAATTTTCTTTATTACCGCCATCTATCTTTTCACCGCTTATTATCCATTTGAGGAGCGGGTTTTCTTCTGGCGCTCTGCCTGGACTTTTCTCATCCTGGGTTTCTTCATCATCTATTTCTTTTACCGTTCTCTGGGACTGGCAATGGATCTAATGATCACTTGCTCGGTTATCTGGTGGATTTATTCACCGATTGGCTACAAATCTGCCGCACTGGTATTTTTACCCATGGTTACCACATTTTGGATTCTGATCAGTCACAAAATGGTCACCAGGTTCTCAATTTATCTAGCCTGGAGCGGTATCTTCCTTGGATATATGCTTACCTATAAATTGTCGCTAAGTCAATTTCAGACTGTCCATTACCTCATTCTGGGAACTTGCTTTTCGATGTTATCAATTTATATCCTGATGAACTATAGGAGACCACAGAAATCCATAAGGAAAATAGATATGCTCCTCTGCTCATATTCCGGCAATACCGCCCACTTTTCTTCACTTTTTGCCGAAGGAGCCATGGAGTATGGCACCGAGATTGTCTGGCATCGGTTTCACTATTACAGGGATTTTCAATCCCGATTCAATGGCGATGCATTGGTTGTTTCTTTTCCGATTTTTGGCTGCAAGCCACCCTGGCCGTTACTTTATTATCTTGCTTTCAAATTATCACACGGACATGGTAAACCAGCCGGAATTCTTTATACCTGTATCGGTGGAGCTGAAAATGCCGGTATTCTGGTGTGGCTTATTCTCACTATGAAGGGTTACCGGGTCGTCGGTAGGAACATGGCCGTATACCCACTAAATGTTCCTACTTTTCGTTTGGGCCCTAAAAAGCTATGGAAATTTTTCGATTCTCTTTTGCCACGAAAAGCAGATATCGATCTGCAGACCGAAGCGGGAAGGCAATTTGCCAGCGGACATTTTAGCGGAATTCCTTTTATCTTCGGATTGACACCGGCATTTTTGGTGGGTATCCTTCTGGACAATAAATTACTGGACACATTCCTTTACCGCAATCATGTCATGAAAAAAAGATGCAACCAATGCGGCATCTGTATTGATTATTGCCCGGCAAATCGGCTGGAAATGGAAGGGGATTATCCTAAAGCAAAGGGTACCTGCACCTTGTGTTGTGGCTGCGTTAATCTGTGCCCCAAACAGGCCATGCATTTATGGGGCTGGACGGAATATGGACAGCCTTATAAACCAAAATATCGAAAATATGTGATAAAAAATGAAAAGAATACTCCACTGGATGACAGCAGGTATATTTCAAAAAATCCTGACAATTAACATTTAACTAAAGAATTTATATGATATCAGGCAATTTAATTGTTGAAAATTTATTTTGATATCTTACAATAATGAGAGGTTCAAAGTAAAATGAATTGGGAATACTTAAATCTGCAATTTAAAACGGTTCCGACTTTTGGTGTCTGGAGCAAGATATCAGATGAGGATCTAAACAAGTTGAAATCGTTGCAGGATCAGGACTGGGAGGTTTACCAAATCGTCAACATCCGCGGTTCGCTAGGCTTTACTTCGCACGTATTATTCCTGTTGAGAAAAGAAAAAAAGTAAAAGCAAAACAGGCCGCTATTCGGGCGGATTAAGCACATCTTCGGTAATCATCTGTGGAGCAGGCTGGTTTCCTGGCGAGGATTTCAATAATCGATAAATCGATTTAACCGGCAAAAAATACAAAATCAGAATAAAATACAGCACATAAGATTGTAGTCCTGCCATGTACATAAAGGCCAGTGCAAATATTGTAATGTGCATTCGTACCACATTTTTGTAGGGCATGATCATAGAATCTTTCAACCCGCTGCGGAATGCCTTTACATAATTATCGAACCGGGAGAAAGCGCTGAGGGCGATGAATATCCAGAAACGGGATAGGGAGATTTTTATCATATCAGCAAATTGCAGAACATTTTCTCCGGGAGTTTTTCCAAACGGCCCTTCGGATAAAATCGGAAAAAATCCATTCAGAAATATGCTGTGAATGAAATGAAAGAACAGAAAATGAAAGGAGAAAAATCCCAGCAGGAAAAGAGTCGCCGGAAGATGAATAAAGCTGCGGGTGAAGAAATTGTCCTTTTTAGGTAAAAATTCCAATCCGATTTTTTGTCGGTATTCCTGCGGTAATGCCAACACCACACTCAAAACCACCAGCACAAAAAATCCCAGGGTAATTTTGGAGAATCCGAAAATGAACAGAAGAACGATCATGAGAAACACATTCAGTACCACTACCCCATCCCGCGGATTCTTGAGGGGCACTTTGGAATTGGTAAAACTTTGCGAATCACCCCGGAGGAAGGATCCGAAAATAACCAGGAGAATATAAGCATATCCCAGTGTCAGACTGGAGATCCATAAGCTCCAGACCAGGTCCGTTGCCGACCATTTCTCGGCCGTTGCCAGGAACAGGGTGACCAAGAACATTACAACCCCGATGATCAGATCAATTTTATTTTGCTTCTGCATAGATCATTCACCTTAACGTCTTTCCATATTGTCGAATTTTTTCAGAAGGAGCTTAAGATTCACAGACAAAATTGCGAAAAATAATTAGTTTATCTTTAGACTAAAAAACGAGCTCTAAGGAGTCATTGCGAAGCATGGATACTGAAGCAATCTCCATGAATTTAGAAAAACCCCAAGGAGGGATAGTATAATCTTATAATTAAGTGAGTGCCATTTTCCTGGCATTTCTTGGAAATTGGGAATGATTTACTTTTTCATATTTTGCGATCCCGCAAATGCGGGAGAAACAATCTCCTGTATTCAGGTCGACCCAAAGGAAGGATAATACTTAAAGAAAATGTAACGAGATCGCCACATTCCCGGCAACAGCCGGGAATTCGCGATGACTAGACTTACACGTCATTGCTAAACTTGGACGATGAAGTCTGCCTGTCGAGCATGGCGCAGGCAGACAGTCTCCACGAATCCAGAAAAATCATAGGAAGAGATACTCTTTCCGATACCTTCTACAGACATTTATCCTTTGCTGGCAATATAATGGTTACTGCGCGGCTCTATATTTCTATTTTATTTTAGAGATAAAACTATAACAATAATTATCAATCCATCACAGTATTTTCTTGCTGAATTCACAAAAAGATATTATTTTGCAAAAACAAACTGGAGTTTATGCAATGAAAAAACTATGGACTCATTTTATTTTCAGTGCTCTGATATTCGCGACCATGATCTTTATCTTCTGCGATAAAGGTGCCTCTCCCACCGAAAATAATCAGACGCCGGAAGTGAGTGGCGTCAGTGGCACGGTGTATTTTAAAAACTGGCCAGAACCCGACAGTCTGAAGGATCTTCGCCTTATTGTATTCAAAAATTATCCACCCACCAACATCGTGAGTGAGATCCTTTCCGGCCAGGCAGTTGTTTACCCCGCCTTGGGAGATACAGTCGGATTACCTCTTAATGTGGACAGCATAAATTATGAGTTTGAGTTGGATCCCGGAACCTATGCCTATTTTGTGGTCGGATGGCAATATGGTGACGATCTGTACAATGACTGGCGAGCTGCCGGAGATTATGATACCACGCCGGGAGATACTTTACCAACCCCGCTGGTCATCACGAAAAATCAGATACTCAAAAATATCTATATCCACGTCAATTTCGATAGTTTGCCATATCAACCATTTTGATGATGAGCCACCATTTTCGCCTCATTTCAATTTTATTAATTCTGTTTCTGGGAATTACCCTTTCCGCCCAGGAAGCAATCATTACCGGATACATCCACGATCCGGATGACAATCCTATTATTGGTGCTAATATTTATCTGGAGGGTACGATTCTGGGGGCAGCCAGCGATCTGTCCGGCCAGTTTATCATCGACCGGGTGCCACGGGGAAATTTTAAACTGGTTATAACGGTGATTGGATACGATACCCGGGAATTAGCCATGTCAATAACCATGGCGAAAGACTATGATGTAGGAGTGATCCGGTTAACCCCCCAGCCGATGAAAGGCGAACCGGTAATTGTAACCGCCAGTAAATACTCCCAGGATTTTCAGGACGTTCCGTTGAGCGTCAGCAGTATGAACCGGGCGGAAATTCGCTCCCGCAACATCGTCACCGTCGATGAAGCCCTGAAATATATTCCCGGTCTGAATATGAATGCCGATCAGGTCAATATCCGCGGCTCCAGCGGTTACAGCAAGGGAGTGGGAAGCCGGGTTTCCTTCCTGCTGGATGGCATTCCGTTGCTCACCGGAGATACCCGGGAAATAAATTTCGATGTTATCCCGACCTATCTTATCGACCATATAGAAGTAATTAAAGGGGCCGGTTCTGCTTTATACGGCTCCGGGGCACTTGGTGGTGTTATCAACGTCATCACCCGGGACATCGAGCAGAAACCACACTTTTTCGGCCGGGCCTATGGGGGCATTTATGGAGAACCATCCTATGCGCAATGGAAGTGGAGTAACGACCAGTTGTATAGCCGGGGAATCAGTGCCAGTTATTCCCAGGGAGTAAGGAAAGTGGGCTTCCAGGGGGGATTCGCATACGACAAGGATGACAACTATCGCAAGAATGCCTGGCGCAAGCGATACAGCGGCAGTGGAAAATTTCAGTGGTCTCCCTCACCCTTTCAGCGTCTATCCCTCTCCGGAAACTACATGCATCAAAAGCGGGGTAACTTTCTCTACTGGAAAAATTTTGACAATGCCCTGGTGCCTCCGGACGATCAGCTGGACGACCAGGTGAAATCCACCCGATCATATTTGACCGCGGATTACCGATATTTTTTAAAAGACCGTCAATCCTTATCGGTAAAGGGTTTGTGGTTCAGGAGCCGATTTGATGACAACATCTCCAGCGCTGGAGGCAATAAATCGCTTTCGGAAAACCTGGTGGGGGAAGTGCAATATAACTCCCAGATGGGAGATATTTTCCTGATCTCCGGGGCGGAGGTTACCCGCAATTCAGTTGAATCGAATATTTTCGGCGATCACTGGGGATATTCTGCAGCCGCATACCTCCAGGCAGAGACACCACTTATGGACGATCTGCAGGTTACCATCGGTGCCCGGTTCGATTATTTCGATATCGATTCGCTCACTGCCGAAGGTCATTATATCCCAAAGCTGGGATTGGTCTATAAACCAATAGATGGTCTGGCACTGCGTGCCTCGGCTGGACTGGGTTTCCGCGCACCCTCTATGGCGGAAGTCTATACTACTACAACTTCTTCCGGAATCCAGGTGGTACCAAATCTGGAGCTGAAACCGGAAAAAAGTGGTTCGCTGGAGCTTGGAGCCAATTATTATTTTACGGATAAGATTTTTGCTGACCTGGCTGTTTTCCAGAACCGGTTTACCGACCTGATTGAAGGCAGTTTTCTGGAAACCGGCCAGATCCAGTTTCAGAATATCACCCGGGCCCGAATCCAGGGAGTGGAAATCAATCTGCAGGGTAATTTATTCAGCGATCTAATGAGTTTCGGACTGGGCTATACCTATACCGATCCCTGGGATCTGGACCTGAACCGATTCCTGCCTTTTCGTCCGCGCCACTTGCTTTACAGCACCAATACCCTGAATTTTTTCAAAATATCTATAGGAATTGATTACCGCTATATCAGCAAATACGATCGGATTGACGAAAAACTGGCTCTGGTGGTACCGGATGCCGGGGAACAGGTTGCCGCTCATATTGTGGATTTCCGGATTGTCTCCCCCACGATTTTTGTTGGGATACCAGCAAGGATGATATTTCAGGTGAGAAATGCCCTGCAATATAATTACATTGAACTGGTCGGTTCACTGGCACCACCCCGGCAGTTTATTCTGTCGCTGGAAGGTGGTATCTAAAAACTTCTTCAACCAATAAAAAAGCTCCCAGGTAATAATTTGAGAGCTTTTATTTTTTCTAATCTGAATAAAGTTTTTACTTATCTCATTAATACCATCTTTTTAGTAATACTCTGCTGTGATGCAGTCTGATTTGAAATATCAAACCACATCTGATAGATATAAACGCCGGAACTCACTTTCTGACCCAGATTATTCATTCCATCCCAGCTCACCCGGTGTGTCCCGAAATCCTGCCATTCATTTACCAAAATCTTAACCTGCTGTCCCAGAACATCATAAACTTTGATCATTACCTTTCCGGATTGAGCGAGTGCGTATTCGATAGTCGTAGTAGGATTGAAGGGATTAGGATAATTTTGGGCTAGCACAAAGGCTTCCGGTTGGATTGAATTTGCTTCACCTATTCCGGTAACGTGACCATCAATAGTTAAAGCTTTAATGCAAAAATTGGCTGTACCATCCCAGGTGCTGTTTGGAAAATTATAATTATAGAAATCGGCCCACTCGCTGCCATCAAAATAGTAACTTTCGCCAGGATTGGCTGCCGATTCAACAATCGTCCGGTAAGCGGCTCCCAGCAATACCGGGACATCGGAGGTACGATCGAACGGCTGCCCACCTTCCGACAGATTAAGATAGACATAAAAACTATCACCCACATCGATATTCAGAGGGTTATCCAGATCAATGGTATGAAAACCGATATGATCAATATTACCGGTTTTGGTCGCCAGTTCATCCAGTAATTGTCCGTTTTCGAATCGATCGTAGATTTTGACAGTATAGGTTACACTATCTGCCGCATTAAAAAAACTGACCGCTTCCAGGGTTTCATCCCCACCGGCGACAAACATATTGAACGCCTCCTGACAATCAGTTTTGGTATCGCGCCAGCCATGATAATCGTGATAGTATACATGATCATACGCCATCGGCTCAACATTTTGAAACGATACCGCTCCCATCTCGGGGTGATGGCCACTAAACTTATCGTAATAAGATATCCAGAAATATCCATTCAATCCCCAGCCGCTGCCCCAGCTATTCTTGCATAGCCAGGCACCAGACAGTGGAGCTTGGGTAACTTTGTTATCATCCCATCCGACAATCGCGATAGCGTGATTCGGATCGAGCTGACTGGAAGGTGGCTGGTAGTGGGTATAGTTGGCATTAATGAAGGAACTGCTATAACACATGCAGGTCCCAACCACGCCTTCGGTCATCACTTTTTCTTTGATAACCTCGATATGCTCCAGATTTGGACCAACAACATACCATTCAATCTCGCGTGGATAATAATAATGATAGCTCGGACTCGAGCGGAGTGGTGCAGTATTGAAGGACTGTCCATCGATATCCCGGACGGCACCTTCCCCCCGGGAAAGATAAGCTGAGGTAACCATATAATCACCTCCTTCGTGGACGACCAAACCACCTGTAAGCGGGTAAATATCATCATTATTGTGCTGGTTAAATCCATTCCACCAGTCCAGATGATACTCAGCCAAATTCGGTTCCCCGATCTCCCCGGCTGCTGTCCAGACACCGGTCATCATTAAATTACCTTCCATAGCTGCCATGGCGCCGTGTGTCCAGCAAGTCCCTCCCTGCTGAGACTTTACTGAGCTCACGTAGTTTGTCCCGTTGACATTTCTTAAGTCAAAGGTTAAAGGCTGACTGATACCTGAAAAGCAAAGGATCAATGTTACTAAAATAATCAATAAAATAGTTTTCATCTCTACTCCTGACTTTTTGTTCAAAACCTGCTTAGTAATTGATTCACATAATTTCTCTTACAATATAAAGATTTCAGATATAAAAATATAGATTTAGTTATATTGTTCACTCAGAAGATGAATCAACTCATTTAAATTAAAATTACTCAAAAGAACAGGAGTATTTGGATTGGAATGGTTAATATTCCAGGCTATTTAGGAAGGATAAAAATCAATCAATAATTGCATCGGCTTCTATTTCCACAAGCATCTCCGGATCAATCAGGCGGCTGATTTGGACCATGGCAGTTGCCGGTTTGATTTCGGCAAAATATTCGGCATGTGCCCTTCCGATTGCTTCCCACTGCCCAATATCAACCACATACATCCGGGTTCTCACCACATCCTTTAAAGTAGCTCCGGCTGCCTGCAGCGCTGTCTCAATATTTTTAATGCACTGCACCGTCTGAAGGTAGGGATCACCCTTTCCCACAATCATTCCCCGGTCATCGGTGGCAGTAGTTCCGGAAACAAAAATATGGGAGCCCTGCCTTACCGCCCGGGAATACCCCACCTTCTCCTCCCAACTACGCCCGGATGATATATTTTTTCTGGCCAAAGTTTTTTCCTTTCTTGAAGTTTCAGATTATTTCAATATCTGACCTGGAATCAACCACTACTTTATGCTACCGCACATGGGTCGGATCCCAGGACACATGATAATTCCGATTCAGTCCATTCAGTGTTTCCATATCTTCCGCTGAAATGGAAAAATCGAAGACCCGGGCATTCTCCCGGATACGCTCCCGGTGGGAGGACTTGGGAATCACAATCGCCCGGTGCTGCAATGCCCAGCGAATCATGATCTGGGCCGGCGATTTTTGATATTTCTCCGCCATCCGCTTTATGACAGGATTGTTAAACTTTTTGGTCCGTGTCAGCGGGCTGTAGGCTTCCAGCCGGATATCTTTTGATTCACAAAAACCCAGTAAATCCTTCTGGTATAGAAACGGGCTGAATTCGACCTGATTTACCGCCGGCGGCACATCAGCGCAATCCAGTAATTCGGTTAAGTGGGAAATAGTATAATTACTTACCCCTATTGCCCGGCATTTTCCATCGTTATAGAGCTTTTCCATGGCCCGCCAGGTCTCTTTGCGCAACCCCTCCACCGGCCAGTGGATCAGATAGAGATCGATATAATCCATGTCCAGCAGTTTTAGACTTTTGTCGAATGCCCGCAAGGCACGGTCGTATCCATGATCGCTGTTCCACAATTTTGTGGTCACAAAAATCTCCTCCCGCGGCACCGAACTTTCCTTTACCGCCCGGCCAACATCCCGCTCATTGCCATACATGGCAGCCGTATCGATCAACCGGTAGCCTTCCTCCAAGGCAGTCTTCACTGCTTGCCGGGTTTCCTCCCCGGGATCCATCAGATAAACACCAAGACCCAAACGGGGCATTTCCAAATCATTATTCAATTTTATTGTGCTGTTAATGGTATGCATAAGATCATCTCCCCGGATCTGAATTTAAATCATTTCTTGATTACAGAATTTTATAAAGTTTGATTGACTTCATATCCTTTAATTTAATACCAAAGATGAATATTTTATGAATTCTTCTTTCACTGCTTAATTACCTACCTCAATTTAATATACTACCATAAAATCAATTTATTCGGTCAGCCCAAAAACGGTTCTAATTTCCAATAATTTTTAGTCCTTAAGTTTATTTTTTTTAAAGTACTGGGAAATCTGCCGATTATTTAAAAACGCCTCTCAATATGGAGGCAGGCAAGTAAAATGATCTTTAACATCGATCATCGCTCTCTCGCAAAACCGCTGACCAAAGGACGATTCGCATGAGAATTTTTATAAACAACCTATTGGAAGGATTCCGAACCGTGATCAAAAACCTCCCAGGGTTGAGAGAGATTTTTATTCAGGATGAATATGAAATCTATAAAAATGTGCCCATGGAAGTGGCAATATACGATACCGATGGAAAATATAAATTTGTCAACAAACTCTATTTGTCAGATGACCAATTATCCGGATTAATTACCGGAAAAGATGATGTCTTTTACGGTCACCTGATGGGAATCCAGCCCGAGTCGATAAAAAAGCGCCAGCAGTATTTCAAACAAGTGCTTAAAGAAAAGAAACCGGTCCGCTTTACCGAAAAGCTGTTTTTTCCGGATGAAAATAAAACCCTGTATTATAAACGATTTTATCAGCCGATCTTTCGTGACCGAGATCGTACCCAACTTAAAAGTGTCTGTCTTTTCGGAAGCAGCCTTACCGCCATGATCCATGCCCAGGAAGAATTGCAATACCTGTCTCATCATGATAAGCTTACCGGTTTGAAGAATCGGCAGGCTTTCCATGAGCAGCTAAATCAGATGATTCTGGAAGCTGAACGGAGCCAGGGCCGACTCACCAGTGCTATTCTGCTTTGCGATCTGGATAATTTCAAACTGATTAATGAATCGCTTGGTTCAACTGTTGGCGATTTCTGTTTAAAGGAGGTTGCCCGGCGAATTCAATCCTCCATCCGTAAATCCGATTTTGCCTACCGGATTGGCGGGGATGAATTTGTAATTATTCTGCAGAATATGACCGATGAACTGGATGCCGGTAAAGTGGCGGAAAAAATTCTGCAGCGGGTATCCCAGCCTTACACCATCCGCGACCAGCGCATCACCTATTTAACCATGAGCATCGGAATTGCCCTTCTCCCGAAAGATGGAAGCGACCGGGAAGCTCTGATGAAGAATGCCGGCAGTGCCATGCAGAATGCCAAGAATATCCGGAAAAGTGATTTCCAGTTCTTCAATGAGGAAATGACCGAAAAGTCCCTGGAAAGATTACAGATGGAAAATGATCTCCGGACACTGGTCAACGAAAACAGTTTTGAGAAACAGTTCGAGGTCGTGTATCAACCGGTGGTGGAAAGAAAAATGAGCGGCGACTATCGGATTATCGGCTGCGAAGCGTTGCTGCGATGGAATAATCCCGATCTGGGTGCGGTGATGCCGGAGACCTTTATCCCGATAGCCGAACAGACCGATCTCATTTGCTCGATCGGCGACTGGGTTTTGGTAAAAGCGATAAACGATTTTAAATCCATTGCCACCAAGTTCAAAAATCCGTTGTTCATTTCCATAAATTTATCCGCCCGGCAATTGAAGGCCCCACAGATCGTGGACAAGATCGTCAATGTGATCAGCAATACCCATATCCAGCCCAAGGACCTGCATCTGGAACTTACCGAAACCAGTTTCCTTGATGATGGTCTGCAGGTGATAAAAAATATTGATGAACTGGAAAAACTGGGTATCCGCATCGCCATTGATGATTTCGGGGTTGGATTCGCTTCACTGAAATATTTGCAGAGAATACCGGCTTCCACCATCAAGATCGACCGGTCCTTTATTCAGCACATCGGTTCCAACAGTGAGCATAAAAAACTGGTGGAATCCATCATCATGCTGGGTAATAATCTGAAGAAAGAAGTGATTGCCGAAGGAGTGGAAAATCTGGAACACCTGTATATGCTTTCCTCGCAGAAGTGTTACAAATACCAGGGATACTTATTCAGCCGGCCGGTGACCCTGCAAAATTTCGAATCTTTGCTTAAGGATGAAAATCAGAACCTGTTTTTGAAGAGCTCCATGGGTGGTTTCCTGAATGCCGATAACGCCTTGGATAAACCCGGCGACAAATAATTTTCTACCATATTTTTAATTCCCATATTTCCCCATCAGGTCATTTTGACTAACCGAGCACTCAATATTAAAAATCAAGATCAATAAAATAGTTTCTGTTTATTGCTCAGAAATCGAAAGATATATTTTTATTCTAACATTAATTAAGTAGAAAATTCTGAAAAATTCTTTTTATGAACTAAATTCAGACCATAAATGTAATCCAGGGCGTTTTATAGAATTTATTATTTAGATGCTGATCCCGCAAGTGCGGGATAGCATGATATAATTATTGTTAGTTTTTATACTGTACTTGTCATCCCGAACTGGATTCGGGATCTCATAAAAGTACTAATAATAAAATTGTGGATCGGAGACTTCCTACCTGGTCGGCAGATAGGGAATCCACTTCTAAAAGATTATAGATTCCCTGCCTGCAGCAGGCAGGCGGCTTAAAACATGCCAGAATGACACCCCTAAAATATCACAAGACAAGTATTATTTTAGTTATGTGGTCTAATTTTATAAAATTTTTGGGTAATTCAATTTGGGTGGGGGTTTTTCAATTCTTTGGAACGATAGTCATCGATACGGCTATCTTCTTGACCGGGGCATCTGAAGATTGAAAATAGGCAGTCCAGAAATTTGTGCTTTCAAATTTTTCTTCCGAGACATCAGCAATCACGGTAAAGTATTCCGATCCAACCAGGGTATAATCGATATTAAAGGTGACTTTACCGGTTTGTTCATCGGATACCAGTTTGCTGCTGGAAATATTATCAATCACACCTGATGCTTCCCCGTATTTTTGGGAGGTAAAGGTTACCGGTACCGAAACGGGCTGTCCCAACTCATCCACCGTTTGGATTTCCAGGGTGGCCTGAACATTAAAGCTTTCTTCCGGAGCGGTCGGATTGTGACTGCAGCCAGTCCAGAAAAGAAACGTAAACAGGAGGACGATAATCGGTATAATGTAAGATTTCAGGTTCATGAGTCTAGTAAATCCCGGATGAATTGAAATAAATATAAAACATAAATCACCAAAAAGTGTGAAATAATTTTACAAAATTTTTAGGGGTGTTGTTTGACGAGGATTACAAATTCCGATTTGGAAAAATAAAAAAGGCAGCAAAATTGGGCTGCCTTTTAAAGAAAACCTCCCAAAGGTTCAAAACCTTCGGGAGGTTATTATCTGATTATTTCATCACCATCATCTTGCGGGTTTTGCTGAAACTTCCTGCCACCAGGCGGTAGATATATACTCCGCTGGCCAGGGAGGAGGCATCGAAGGAAACTTCATGATAGCCGGCCGGAATCCGTCTGTCCAGGAGTGTGGCTACTTTGCGGCCCAGCAGATCGTAAACCTCCAGCCGCACTTTCATCTCTTCCGGCAACTGGTATTGTATGGTGGTTAGCGGGTTAAAAGGATTGGGATAGTTCTGATCCAGGGCATAGGTTCGGGGTAGGGTGTACTCCAGGATGATGGATTTGCTCCAACTGCCCCCCTGGTTATCACTTATCAGGAATTTTAGGGTATCGGTCTCATTCACCGGTGCCTCTCTCCGGATGTCAAATGAAAATGTGACTTCGGCCTCCTGACCCGGTTCCAGGTTTTCGAGTACACCCACCGGTTCGGGAAATATCAGCATCGAGGAATGTTTTACCAACTGGACGTCCACCCGCCCGGCGGTACCCTGCAGTGACTCATTGGCCACAGTAAGGGAAAGCTGGTTATGCTGACTGCCCGGGGTGACCGGGTAAATGGTCTGGGAAAAAACAGCACAGGCAAGGAATAAAATTATCATTAAAGCCATATTTAATATTTTCATTTCTAATACCTCCTGTTATGGTCCGGTGATGTTTAGCTGGATATTTACCGTGCTGTTCTGGGAAATATCCTGTTGCAGATCGGCACTGGTTCCCTGGTAGGCCGCCCGGAAGGTGTAGGTTCTGGGC
>CAYVKM010000050.1:0-26459 GCA_964452045.1 uncultured Calditrichaceae bacterium | reverse complement strand
AATTTATTGTAGATATTTAACATGCTAATATTTTATTGCCCCATTGGATGAATCCGGTTCAATTTTTAATATATATTTTTCGGTGCTGCCTTCCAGACTGCCGACAATAAGTCCACCTAAACCACTAATACCACCCCAAAAAATTGCGTATAATATGACCTTGTCTTTTCTTTTCAGTGCAAGTATTCCACTTCCGGGATCATCCCCGCTGGAATATCCGATAACACCCCCGAAAATTCCACCTAATAACAAACCCATCCCCAGGCCTTCCAGTGCACCTTTTCCCCGTTTCCGAAATGTAATACTTTTAATTTCCGAATATGGTAAAGATTTCGTTTCATTCTCGCTGGTTTTCCATGACAAAGAATCTTGCGAAAAATTCAGGAAACTCCCGGTATAGTCCTGGCCATTTTTTAGAATGATTTTTGCTTCATATTTTTTGCCATTCTCATTGATAGGGGATTCAGTTAACTGGCGTTGGTTATTGATGAAAATAATGTGAGTGCAACTCATAAAAATGCTGAAAATAACCAACAGTACAATAATTCGATTTGCCATATTTTCACCAGCCGATAAGTTTAACGATTCAGTTTATAATAAATCCGTTACTGTGAAATTTCATCAAACTGATAACCTGAATAATAGCGTCATTTGGAAACATACCCCCTGACCATATAAATATAATCGAGTGAGCCCATCATAAGAAAAACACTGGATGAATTACACCAGATACCATCAAAGCTTTTACTGAGCTGCTCAAAATCCCTCATTTTTCAATATTCTAGTTTCAGATTAAAACTATGTTTTCAACTCTGCTTTTGTCAAGTACTATTTTTGAGATGTAATTTAATCCTGCCTGGAATGTACTTATATTCTTTTGTTCGATTTTGTCAGGTGGATTTTTCTTCATTTACTAATCAGGCACTAAAAATGCTTTTAACAGACACTCACACTCATCTTCATTTTGACCAGTACCGGGACGATCTGCCCTCAGTGATCCAACGGGCGGAGGAAGCCGGCATCAAAAAAATCCTGACCCTGGGAACCGATCTGAAATCCAGCCGGGAAGCCGTCCGCATCGCCGAGCAGTATGAGATGGTTTATGCTGCAGTGGGGATTCATCCCACCGATGTGCACAACTCAACTCCAGCGAATTTTCCGGAAATAAAAAAGCTGGCCCGGAATGAGGAAAAGGTGGTGGCCATCGGTGAGATTGGTCTGGACCTGTACTGGAAGGAAGTTCCCCTGCAGGATCAGCTGCCAGTGCTGGATAAAATGCTGGAAATTGCCCACGAGTTAAATCTGCCGGTGGTGATTCACAACCGGGATGCCCAGCCGGAGATGCAGCAGTTTTTCGCTGATCGAAAGATTCAATCCTTGCGGGGAGTGATGCATTCTTTTGCCGGCAGTTCGGCCGACGCCCAATTTTATCTAAATAGAGAGCTGTATATTTCCTTTACCGGGGTTATCACCTTCAAGAATTTCAAATCTCTGGATGTGGTAAAGTCAGTACCGGTGGATAGATTGCTGCTGGAGACTGATTCCCCCTTTCTGGCGCCAGTACCCCAACGGGGAAAGCGGAACGAACCGGCTTTTGTGCGACATATCGCGGATAAACTGGCCGAAGTTCATTCGGTCCCGCTGGAGAAAATTTGTAGCGTAACCTACGGAAATGCTGAAGAATTGTTCAAATGGTAGGATCGAATTTTCAATTTAATCCATGATTTAATATCATACGTTTACCAATAAAATCAAAATTCGCCCTGTTCCTGAATCAGTCATAAATTAAAAACCGGTAGGCAACACCGCCGATTTTTTATTAATTTTCCCAAAAGAAAATCAAATATCCCATGGAGAAACAGGAACATTTTACTTCCCGCTGGGCACTGTTATTGGCAACGGTTGGGATGGCCATCGGGGCCGGAAACATCTGGCGTTTTCCCAGGCTGGCCGGGCAGTATGGCGGCGCCTTTCTTATCCCCTGGGCTATCTTTCTAATTTTGTGGTCAATTCCCCTGATCATTATCGAATTCTCCATTGGCCGGAAAACCCGGAAGGGAGTCATCGGCTCTTTTTCCGAAATCATGGGATCCAAGTACAGCTGGATGGGAGGGTTTGTAGCATTTTGTACCATGGCCATCATGTTTTATTACTCGGTGGTCTGTGGGTGGGCCTTGCGATATTTTCTGGTGAGCATAACCGGAAAGATAGATGTTACCAACCATGCCCAGTACTGGAATTCTTTTATTTCCGGTTATCAACCTTTAGTCTTCCACTTGATTGCGCTTTCCATCGGTGGCATTATCATTTTTCAAGGCGTAACCAAAGGAATCGAGCGCGCCAACCGGATTCTTCTGCCTTCCCTGGTCGTGTTACTTCTTATTGGTATTATCCGCGCTTTGACCTTGCCCCATGCTTCCATTGGTTTAAATTATTTTTTCAGTATAAAACTTGAATATCTTTTGAGCTACCGGGTCTGGCTGGAAGGATTATCCCAATCTGCCTGGTCTACCGGGGCAGGCTGGGGTTTAATTCTCACTTATGCTGTTTACATGAAAGAAAAAGAAGATATCGTTTTGAATTCATTCATTACCGCCTTCGGTAATAATTCAGCTTCCCTGCTGGCCGGGCTGGCAATTATTCCGGCTATTTTTTCACTGGCACCCTCTCTGGTTGCAGCAGAGAACGCACTGAAGGCGGGTAATGACGGATTAAGTTTTATTGTAATTCCACAGCTCTTTTCCAAATTACCGGCCGCTCACTTTTTCTCGGCAGTATTCTTTCTGGCACTGTTTTTCGCAGCAATCAGTTCCCTGATATCCATGCTCGAATTAGCCACCCGCATTATGATGGATTTTGGATTGCCGCGTCGAAAAGCGCTGCCGATTGTGACAATTGCTACGGCTATCCTGGGAGCCCCTTCAGCGCTCTATTTAAAATTCTTCAAAAATCAGGATTGGGTCTGGGGACTGGGACTGATCATTAGCGGTTCACTGTTTGCCATTCTGGTTATTCGGTTTGGGGTAAATAAATTTCGGAAAGAATTTGTCAATATTGTGCCTGGCGATATTAAAATAGGCAAATGGTTTAACCATACGGTAAAATTTCTGATACCGGCCGAAGCAATTTTGCTTTTGGTCTGGTGGCTTTATCGCAGCATCGAATGGAATCCACAGGGATGGTACAATCCCTTTCAGGCGGACTCACTGGGGACTTGCATCGTGCAGTGGATGGTTGCCCTGGGTCTATTATTCTTCCTGAATGGAATCATCCAGCGGCGTTTATTAAAACGGAATAATTAATCTATGAGTACTAACGCTATAATTATGATGATCATTTTGTTGGGCAGTATCTGGGGTGGCTTCTCATATTTTCTGCAGCGTGCCTATAAACGGGAAAAGGAATCCAAAGATCGGAAGAAATAACTCATGACCGCTGACCAGCCGAGAAAATTATACTGTCAGCAGGCCATCAAAGAAGTTGAGGATGGTCTAATAAAACCAGCTTATCTTTTATTTGGCGAAGAACACCTGCTGGGCGAAAACCTGATCAATAAAATTAAGGAGGTATTCCTCAAAAAAGTTGATCCGGAACTAAATTACTTTATCCGGTATGCTAGTGAAGAAGGAGCAGATAAAGTGATTTCATTGGGTGCAGGATCCGGTCTGTTTTCCCAGAAAAAACTGATCCTTCTCCGGGATGCCCATAGTCTGAAGCAAAATGAAGTTGAACGGCTGATAAAATTTTTAGAAAAAATGCCACCGGAGATTTGCCTCATTTTACATACCAGTAATTCCTCCCTTTACCAGACCAGGCTAAATCAGCTGAAAGAACTTCTGACAACGGTGAATCTGCTGCCACTGAGAACAAACGAATTAAACCGGTTTGTCAGGGAAGAGTTTAAGAAGGCCGGCAAGGAAATTAGCAACGACGCCCTGGAGCTTTTGCTCTTCTATGTAGGATCACAACTATCTGACCTCACTTTTCAGATCAACAATATTGTTCAGTATTTCAGCGATAAAAAGATGATTGATTCGCCGGAAGTGGAGCAAGTTGCTGCTGTTTATGTTACCCAGGATATTTTCGAGTACAATCGTCAGTTAGTCTCCGGGAATTTTGAAAAATCGATCCTTATTTTATCAAATCTCCTTGATAGCGGAGTCTCTCCCCAGTACATTGTAAGCCAATTGTTTCGTCACTTTACAATTTTGTGGCGGATTAAAGGATTTCACCGTAGCGGGACACGAAGCCCGGAGAAAATTAGTCAGGAGCTTAAAATTTTTAGTAAATATTACCGGGAATATGAAGTCCAGAGTACGGCCTGGAAATTCACGGGAATCCTTAGCGTATTAAATTTGTTATCTCAAACTGATGTTGATTTGAAGAATAGTACAACCGATGCCAAAATTATTCTTGACATGTTGAGTCGACAAATCCTAAATTCAAAATAAATCGTGGGAACTTCAATATAATGTTAACGTTAAAAATCCGGTTTCATTCATGATAACCAAAGTAAAAGATCGAAAGAAAGCCACAGTTACAGATGAACAATTAATTGCGAGGTTTCAGCAAGGCGATGTTCAAGCTTTTGACATTTTGGTACGAAGATATAAGGACCAGTTGCTCAACTTCGTTTATCGATTTGTCGGGAACCGAACTGATGCCGAAGACATTGTTCAGGAAACATTTTTAAGAGTTTATAAAAATAAACATTACTATAAGGAAATTGCGAAATTTTCCACCTGGGTATATACGATAGCTGGTAACCTGGCTAAAACGGAGTTGCGAAGGAGAAAAAGGCATAAAATCTTTTCGGTGAGTAATTTTGTTAATGAAGAAAGAGATTTTGATATTCCTGATAAAGAGCACGGACCCGATCGTAAAGTCGACAGTACAATTCAGGAAGACATTATTCAAAAGGCAATAGAAAAGTTGCCGGCAAAATTTAAGGAAGTAATTATTTTAAGGGACATTCAAGGCTTTGCATACGAGGAGATCAGTCAGATTTTAAACATTCCCCTGGGAACAGTAAAATCCCGGGTAAATAGAGGGCGGTTGAAATTACAGGAAGATTTAAAATTTTTATATGAAAACGAACCAAAAGGTGCTAACTAAAGCCTCACAGAAAGGATTGCCTATGATGGATTGTGACAAATTTAGATCCAATTTTTCAAGTTATTTAGACGGTGAGTTATCAACCGAACAACGTAAAGCTTTGGATACTCATTTTACTGTGTGTCCTAGTTGTCAGGAAATATTCAGACAAATGAGAATCATCCAACAAAGTCTGAAGCAATTACCTCAGATATCATCTTCCCCTGATTTTGAACAGCGTTTAAGACAACAAATATTTAACTCCGAAAAAAGAGCCCAGATTATTCCTTTTCAATTTCAAAATTGGAAATTGCCTGCTATGGGATCTGCAATTGTTTTAGCCACGCTTGGTCTTTTCTTTGTCTTTAACAACACTACGGATACCTCTCAGACACCGGTTAATTCACCAGCCAGCACTCAGATCTCCGTTGGCAAGTCATCTACAGGTGGGGGTCAGGCGCTGCCATCGCAATCAGGGAAGACGACTTTGATCCCGGATTCTAGTCGTAATGATACCAGCCGGATCAAACAAGAAGGGTTTTTGCAAGTCGGGGGCAATTAACAATCCGCCTTTTCTTATCAAAATTTCATTGGATTTATTGGTAAAAGTTCTCTAAATTTTTGTTCAGTGAATTTTTATCGGATATCCATGTTTTTCAATTTATTTCGCCCCGTGCCTCGTTCATACTTTTATATTTCAATTCTCATTGGAATTATTATATTTTTTATCCTCAGTTTGTTACCATCCAGCCTGGGGTGGCTCATCCTTAAAGTACTTTATTTTGTTGTGTTCGTTGCCTACCTCTATTATCAGACCCAGTACCAGGAAGAAACAGATCAGGAAGATGAGGCAGATCAGGAACTCCCTGAGCTCAAGGAAAACGAGCAAAACTGGCTTCATATTGAAAACGACGAAGATGTTGAAGAATTATTTGAAAAATTTTTGGATTATACCCTTTCTCTGATAAAAAATGTGCTGGTATCAGACACGGTTATCCTGCTCTTTGCCAATTATTCAAAAAAGGAATTTACCATCCGCAGATATTTGACCGATCGGGAAGCCAACGTTATCCCTGCAAAAAGTTTCGAGATCAGCAAGGGCCTTCCCAGCCTGGTTCTTAGAAACCGAAACTCCCTGATTGAAAATCATCTTCCCCAGGGGACTGAAATTTTACCGTATTATAAAGAAGGGGAAAATACCTCCAATTCATTTGCCGGAGTGCCGGTATTCTTCAAAGAGCTTATCGTGGGCGTTCTCTGTGTCGATACAGCTGCGCAAGAAGCATACAGCAATGACGATCTCGATATTTTGAAGCAATTTGGTAACCTGATCACCATTAAACTTTTCGATAGCAATAAATTGTATGAGTATGAATCAGAAAACTGGCTTACCCACATTCTGTTTGATGTCAGTAAAGAATTAAATGAAATTCAGACTGTAGATGACCTTTGGGATTACCTGCTTTCAAAAGTACCTAAAATTATTCCCTGCGATCGAATCTCGGTTTCCACCAAGTTGGGCGACAATCAGGGAAAACTGTTCGACATTAAAGGTGGAACCGGAAATCTTAAAAGAGACAAGATCTTCCCGCTTTCCGAAGGAATGGTTGGGTGGGTGATGCGCAAGAACCAATCCCTTTTAGTAGAGGATTTTTCCACCAAGGAAAATTATGTTCCCCGTTTTTCTACTGATGAAACACCGTCCAAAGAATACCTCTCACTTCTGAGTATACCTATCGCCAATAAAAAGAAAATAATTGGGGCAATTTGTCTGGAAAGTTACCGGCCAAAAAATTTTAAGGATCAGCATAAAAGAATTTTGCAAACCATTGCCAACCAGGTTGCCACACTGCATACAACAACTCTAACTCTGGATAAACTAAAACTAACCACGTTTAAGGACGAGTTAACCCAGCTGGAGAACCTGACCGCATTCAAACATATCATGTCCCGGGAAATCAAACGGGCATTAAAACTCAGCCTAAACTGCAATCTGCTCTTCTTAAAAATATATTTCCAGCTGAAGGAGGAGAGTGAAGAGCTGTACAAGCAGGTTATATCGGAATTTTTATCTTTAGTGTTGCCAAACCTGAAAGAGACTGACTATATTTTCCGGCTTTTTCAGGAAACATTTGCGATTGCGAATGTCCAGAAAGATGGAAATGGCTTCGATGAATTTGCGGAAAAAATAATGTCGAAACTTCGCGATAAAAAGGTATGGGGAAACGGTCAGGCATTTGATTTCTATGTGAATATTGGAATCGTACCAAATAAACATCTCGGAAGCGACATTGAAACAGTAATAAAAAAAGGTGAAGAGTCCATTAAACAGGCCAGACTAATTGGGCCAAATTCAATTGCTGTTTTCCAGGAATATGATGAGCGGAAGGAACAAGCAGACTCTTCCAACGTTGAGTAGAATGAAATAACCATATTATTTACCAAACTTTTGAAAAATAAGAAAAATAGGAGAACATAGACATGGCAAAGAAACAGGACTTCGCTTCAAAGGTAGCCAAAGCACACAAAATGGGGCAAAGCTGTCCGGTATGTGGCGACATATATACTTATGTAAAAAAAGTAGAATCCGTTTTTTCCGAAGACAACCAGAGCTGGAAATATCAAACAGATAATATTCGTGTCTGCAAATGTAACGAAAAAGAAGTATACGCCTGAAGTAAAGGAATTACTGTTAAATAAAAAGTCCGAATACAAATTCGGACTTTTTATTTCTAGTGGATTTGACGTTAAAATTCCTTTTAATGCTGACCTAATTTAATCAGCTGATCCTGAATTATCTTTCCCTTTACAACCTGAATTTTCATTACCGAAGCCGGGTATCCACCACGGGGCAGTCCGGCACTTCCAGGATTTATAAAAAGAATCTCAGAATACCTGCTAAAAGTGGGGGTATGGGTATGACCATATACCACCACATCAGGAATTGGTTTATAATCTCCTCTTAAGATCTTCCAGGAAAAATTTTTGATATTCCCGATATTGTGGATCAGTAAAAAATTAAGGTCTTCAATTTCCATTTTTAACTTGGACGGTAATACGGAAGCAATTGAATAAATATCGGTATTTCCATAGACTACTTTAGTTGGGGCAATTTGATTCAATCTGGTAATGATGTCCATACTCCCGATATCACCGGCATGTAAGATAATATCAACACCTTTAAAAATTCCAAATATTTCATCGGGAAGTTTATTATGCGTATCGGATATAATACCAAGTTCCATACAGTCTCTGAAATAAGTTTATTTTGTTAAATAAAAATAGCTCAATCAAATAATCGAATCAATTGACAAAAATTTCATAAATTCATAAAAAAATAGATATCTTTTAAAAAAATTTGTAATATTCAAAAAATTAAAGATATACTCCCGGATTTAGACTCAGCTGTCAATCATATATCGGAGGGTTATATGAAAACAAAGGGGATAAAAAACCTGAAAATTGGAGAGGATTTTCTTGGTTACTGTATTATCCGAAAAAAAGAGTTGAGGTACAAGCAAAATGGAGAGCCCTACCTGTCACTTGAATTGGGTGACAAAAGTGGGCGGTTAAAGGCCAAAATATGGAATGATGCAGAGAGCAATTTCCGAAAATATAAGTCGGGTCAAATTATTAAAATCCGGGGGAAGATCAAATTATTTCAAGATACTAAAGAAGTTCATATCGATAAAATCCGTTCGGTTAGCAAAGAGGATAAAGTAAATGCGGAAGATTTATTACCAGAGAGCGATAAGAACATAAAAGAGTTACTAGAAAAATTTAAGGATCAAATAGAAAACATTAAAAATGAGTACCTCTACCTTTTGCTGGAAAAGGTATTTCCCGATAATGATGCACTGCAAAATTATGTGAAATCTCCAACCGGAAAACTGTGGCATCATAATTATCTCTATGGCGTCCTGGAGCACACAGTATGCTTATTGGAATTATCCCAGACTTTATTTGAACATTATCCGGTCATCGATCTTGATCTCTTAAAAACTGCGATTATCCTGCAATATCTTGGAAATCCTGTCGAATTAGGAACAGATGGTTTCATAGAATACACCACCGAAGGTCGACTTTTGGGGCATGTTACCATCAGTTTCGAAAAAACGAATGAAGCAATTAAGGAGATTCCGGATTTTCCAATAGAGCTTAGTCAAAAACTATTGCATTTAATTTTAAGCAGGGAAGGAACCCGGGAAAACGGATCTCCAATACCACCAATGACACTGGAGGGAATTATACTCGATCAATTGATAAAATTAGATGTGAAAACTAATGCTGCGCTGAGGATCATTAGAAATGATCAATTACCGGATAGCGAGTGGACAAAATATAATAACTTATTTGACCGTTTTTTGTACACCGGGAAAAAACCGGAAGACAAGCAGGACGGTGAAAAGAGTTATGAAATGGATATGGGATAAAAAAATTTCTAAACTTTTTACGAAAAGTCTTTCCATTAATTAACGTATAAACTCCTGAAAGTTATCCACCGCTCGACAATATGCCTGAAATTCTTAATCTTAAATGGTTCAACCAGGTAATCCACATTGGGCATCTTATTAAATCTGTCTACCAGTTCCTGGGAATTGATTTTGGAAATTAAAATGACCGGAATTTTAGAATATCGGTTGTGCTGTTTAATCTTTTCCAGTAACTCAATGTGAGAACGACTGTTAACACTCATGATAATCAGAGAGGGCCGGATGTCCTGAATGGAATCCAGTGAACCGTTATCATTATGATTGAAGAAAACCTTGTACCGGTAAGTTCCCAGTAGATCCCGGATTAGTTTTGCCCGATCGTTGCTCGTCTCATATACCAACACTTTCATGATCTTTCCTTCCGTGGTTATGGTTAGAAACATTTGTCTTTATTTAATCTCTAATTATAACTAAACACAAAGCTTGCCAGAAATATTTCGGGATAATTTCTTTAATTTAAATAGATTATAAAGAAAAATGGCTATAATACTATAAATAACTTAAGGTTATATGGGAAATAAAAGAAATGGGGTTGTATAAATTACAATATTAGAATATTAAGATTGTAAAATCTACAAAATCAACTTTTCAATTTACTCATCAGGGTTCGATAGTTGATATTTAAAAGTTTACATGCTTCTTTTTTATTCCCCTGCTTCTGCTCCAACACCATCTTTACATAAATCTTCGAAATTTCTTCAAGCGTCAATTCATTTGCCAAGGCTTTATCCATAAAATTATTGGACTGTTCGATTATATCGGCGGGCAGATCCGTTAAATCAATGGTAGAATGACCTGTAATGATCAGCCGTTTAATGGTGTTTTCCAGCTCCCTCACATTTCCATCCCAGCGCAGATGTGACAAATAAGCCACGGTCCGGCTGGTGATCTGTGGCGGTGTTAAACCATTCTCAGCACAAAATTTTTCATTTATATAGCTGATCATGGCCGGGATGTCATCAGGTCTTTCCCGGAGAGGTGGAATTGCGATTGGAAAGACATTAATCCGGTAGAACAGATCTTCCCTGAATTTCTTTTCTTTAATCAAAATACTTAAATTTTTGTTGGTTGCTGTTATTAAGCGGAAATTAACACTGATCTCTTTCTCACTACCCAGCCGGTAAAATTTTTTACTTTCTAAAACCCTTAATAATTTTGCCTGGAGCTCCAGGGGTAAATCGCCAATTTCGTCCAGAAAAAATGTCCCATCATTGGCCAGTTCCAACTTCCCCCGGGTGGTTTTAACCGCACCAGTAAAGGCTCCTTTTTCGTATCCAAACAATTCACTCTCCAGAAGATTTGCCGGCAAAGCCGCACAATTAATAGCAATAAACTGCTTTTTAAAAACATGACTTCGTTCAAAAACATGTTTGGCGATTATTTCTTTGCCAACACCCGATTCCCCGGTCAAAATGATTGGCTCAGTACTTTCTTTTATTTTTTCAATTAGGGCAAGTATATCCTGCATTGGGCGGCTTATCGCAACAATATGGTCAAAATGCAACTTATCCTTCAATTGCAGGCGCAAATCCTTATTTTCCCTCTCCAACTGGAGCATCGTCATGGCTTGCTTGACCAGGAAAGGTAATTCTTCCTCTATATTTTCACCTTTGGAAAAATAGGAGTGCGCTCCCCGTCGCTGCGCTTCCAGGGCATATTCATGTTCTTTAAAAGAGGTAACCACAATTATTTTTGTATCTTGTGCCTTTTTTATGAACTCATCCAGTAATGACAAGCCTACCTGAATTTGGGGAAGTCCCAGATCCAGTATAACCAGGTCGGGATTGAAGATCTGGTAGGCTTCCATTGCCTCTGTTTTATTAAAGGCCAGTTTTAGTTCAAACTGATCTCCTATCCAGCGCCGGTAACTTTCCGCCCAGGCTACGTTATCTTCGATAATCAATATTTTGTTCGGGATTTCCATACACTTAACTAAATTAAATATGGTAACCGGATATTGAAGATTGTCCCCTTGCTTAATTTGCTGGTTACATCGATAAATCCTTTATGACGGGTGATGATTTGCTTAACGATGGCGAGCCCGAGCCCATTACCACCTTCATTTTTACGAGTAGTAAAAAAGGGGTCAAATATTTTTTCCAGAAATTCCTCTGAAATACCTTTCCCTTCATCCAGAATTTCTATATACATCCAGGTATTTCTGCGCATAGGGGATAATAATCTTAACGGTCTCGTAGTCACTTTAAGCCGACCACCCTTATCTTTCATGGCATTTACACTGTTCTCAAATAAGTTCATAAACACGCGGCGCATTTGATCAATATCAATGTTTATACTGGGAATGCTTTGAGAGTAGTGCCGCTCCAAGACAATATTGTCCGGCATTTTTATGACATCAAGGGTCATATCGATCAATTGATTAATGTCGACCATAGTCAATTGCAATTCTTTGGGTTTAGCAAAGTTCAACAAATCCTTTACCAATTTTTCCATATAATTAGCCCGCTGACGCAACCGGTCTTCCGCCGAAGTGTCCAGCTTTACCAGGGTGATAAACGATTGGAAATCATGTGCAAGTTGTGATGCCACAATTCCCAGATCGGCCATTTTCTGGGTTTGAACAGTATTTTGAATCGATTGGATATTATGGAAAGCATGACCAGCACTGATCGAGAAAAATCGAATGAATTCCAGGTCCTTTTTCAAAAACCGGGTGATCCTTTTCTCTCCTCCCAGAAAAATAAATCCTTCTAGTTTAGAATGAGCAATAAGCGGGATCATCAAATATAATTGATTTGCTTCCATCTGTTTATAGACACTGGAATGTGGTAGGTAGTCAAACTTATTTAAGACCTGTCTCTCCAATTCTAATTTTTCCAATAGGGGAGAATTACTGGTTGTCAGAATGGGATCGATCTGCTCTTTCTCGAATCCTTTCAGGTATAATATCTGATAGGGCCGAATATCAAATTGTGCAGTAATCACGGCACATTTCGAACATCTCAAAACTTTTTGCGAATATTCCCCCAAAAATTGCGCAAGAGCTTGATTATCAACATATTTTCCCGTTTCGGTAAATAGAGTCTCCAATTCTTCTTCAAGATTATACATTTCGGAAAAATTACGGGTATGCAACACCCGGACGGTATAATACTCTATCATCTGGTAAAGCTTAAAAACAAGCAGCAGCAAAGGTATTAACAGAATAAAGGACCAGACCTGAAAGCGAATTGAGATAAAAGCGAAAATTACCAGATAGAGTAAGGAGACCAGAAAGAAGGAAATAGCATTGACGCTCTTTTCATTATAATCAAAAAGGTGGAATTTGAAGGCAAGGTAAATGAGCATTATGCTTAAAATGGGATAGCTGAACAAAATTGCCGGGTGGATAAATCCAATATAGGGTGCGATGTGTAAGAAGGAAAAAAGAATGAGGAAAGCCGGGAGTATCACCAAAATAAGCTTTTTGATGACACCGGCTTCGGAATCGGCACCAACTTTTTTATTTTCCCTCAGAAAATCGACAAAAACATAAATTAGGCAGAAATAAAAATAGGCAAGAAATACTGGATAAAATCGACCATATTCAGGGTAAAAAATGCCATTTAGATTTATCACACCGGAAATCATCCTTCCCTGTAGAACAAGAATGGCTATAAGCATGCTCATGCCCCAAAAGAAAAAATTTTTCAATTTTGGCTTTGGCCAGGCAACACCGGAATTATATGCCTGGTTTAGTGCAATGAGTATTGGCGGAACAAATGCTTCCAAAATTAAACGGGCATCAAAGATTGCCGATAGGATTTCCAAACGGCTGGTCTGCAAAAAAAGCAGGGTACAAATCTCAATGGCGATCATTAATATATTCAAATAAATGTACAGGGGAACGAAAAATGGCATCACTCTTTGCCGGTATAAGCCAGCAATAACGAGCACATGGGCAAAAATTATCAGGGCAAATAAAAATCCGATAAGGTTTATCATCACAATAAAAAGTTTAGATTGTTAAATTTTATGCTTTGACTCTTCCCATAAGGCATCCATCTCTTCTAAGGAAGAATCATAGACAGATTTATTCAAATCTTTTAGTCTTTTTTCAATATATTGAAATCGGGAAACAAATTTATTAATCGATTTTCGTAAGGCATCTTCCGCACTTATATCCTGAAACCTGGCAAAATTAACCAGACTAAACAGAAGATCGCCCATCTCAAACTCCACTGCTTCCCGGTTTTTCTCCTTTAAGGACTGTTCAAGTTCCGCTACCTCTTCTTTGACCTTCTCCAATACACCGGAAATTTCCGGCCAGTCGAATCCGACCTGCGCTGCCTTATCCTGAAGTCTTTGCGCCCGAAGCAAACCACTTAAATTGCGGGGGACACCTTCCAATGGCGAGGTTCTGTTTTCCTGGTGAATTTTAATCTGTTCCCAATTCTCCTTTACTTCTTTTGCATTGTTAACCTTTACATCGCCAAAAACATGAGGGTGCCTACGGATTAATTTCTCATTTATATTCCGAATTACCTCTTCCAGGGTAAACCGGTTTTCCTCAACTGCAATTTCGGCCTGGAAAACGATCTGCAATAAGAGATCACCTAATTCTTTCTTAAGCTCATCCCAATTTTCATCATCAATCGATTCTATTGTCTCATAGGCCTCTTCCAGTATATACTGCCTGAGAGACTGTGGGGTCTGTTTTTTATCCCAGGGACATTCCTTACGCAGGCGAGCCATTATCTCTATCAGGTTCTGAAACTCCTCTTTAGCACCCATAAATTCCTCGATTGCACTTTTTACAATTAAATATACATTTAAAAAATTTAAATAAAAAACATAAAAAGGAAGGGATAAATTAAATTTTCAATACCACTGCCTGAGAATTGCCAGAGAGGTTAACCTTACTTCTTTCCTTTAAACTGCCATAAAAGAATAATACCCATTTTAAAAAGTGAACCTTCAATTTAAATTTTCGCCCTAATTCTATTTGATAGAATAGAAACTAAAACAAAGAGGCATCCTTATGAAAATTAATCAGGACATCCTGGAAATATTGGAGAACTATAAAAAGATTGCTGTGGTTGGCTTATCGGATAAACCGGAAAGGGATTCAAATTCCGTAGCAAATTTTATGTTGAAGAAAGGCTATCGGGTATTTCCGGTAAATCCTAATTGCCTAAAGGTATTCGACATCCCTTGTTATCCGGATTTAAAACATATATCGGAACCGGTGGATCTGGTGGATATCTTCCGGAAATCCGAATTTGTTGAACCCATTGTTGATGAAGCCATTCAAATTGGAGCCAAGGCAATCTGGATGCAGCTGGGTGTAATTAATGAAAAAGCTGCCGAAAAAGCCTTAAAAGCTGGCATAAAAGTTGTGATGGATAGATGCTGGAAAATTGAATATATAGCGCATTTTGGCTATTAGTTAGAAAAATAAGGCTATTTTACAGGAGTTTGTTTTGGAAGACTTTATTCATTTTGCTCTCTTCTTCGCATTTATGGTATTATGGTTCTATTTTCTTCCCAAATTTGGGATTTCTACCTGAACGGTTCAGGGGAATAAATGCTCCGTGCCGAGCAAAGAAAATAAATACAAAAATTATTTTATCACCCAATTATCGGTCATTGATAGCCAAATTCGTGAACAGCGCTACGATTTAGCGCTCTCCAAAATAAATAGTTTACAAAAGTACTATTCGGATCTTGAACTCAATAAAATGTTGGCCTCGTCTCAATTGATGGAGTTGCGCGATCAACTTGAAAAACGACTGATACAAATATCCGCTGAGTTTATTTCTTAGTTTCAGGAAAGAAATTAAAAACTTTGTAACTTTTTAATTATCTCTGAATTTAAAGGAAGAAATAAAAAGGATTTGGATTTAAGGAGCAAGAATTAATGCCGTTATTTAAGTATCGTTGTAATGAGTGTCAGGAGCAATTCGAAGAACTGGTTTCGTTCAGTGAAAGCCAAAAAGTCGAATGCCCGAATTGTAAAAGCAAAAACACCGATAAACTTGTATCAACATTTGCCACAATTGGTGGAAGTTCAAGCAGAACTTCATCTGCTTCCTGCGGGGGCGGAAACGGACATTTTACCTGAGGTTAAAAATATTCCTGCCGTGTGCGGGTTCTAATATCTCCATATCAATGAAAGCCGGAAGTCACGGATGTGATTGTTATTAAACTGATCCGGACCACTTCCAACCGTCTCTAAATCGGGATAATTTCTTTCCTGAAATTTAAAATCCAGTTGGACGGCTTTTCCTATACCCAGCCTTATTAAAACAAACCATTTATATCCTCGTCCATTGAGTAATATGGTTCGGAAATTTCCGGGAAGGTCGGGTTCAAATTCATAGATTCGCAAAGCATAATCCGGGATATCAAAAACCGACCAGCGACCAATGAACCGCATCTGTTGCATTAATTTAAACTCCATCTGCTGAAACAAATTGGTGCCATAATATCGCACATTTTCTTCCAGCGGCCGGGCCCATCGAAGCTCCAACCGGCTGCGCAGGGTAAATTCAGAGGATAAAACAAAATTAGTTTCCAGCCGACCACCGTTCACTTTTAAGTCCGGATCAGGAAAAACTGCCAGCTTATTTTCTCGGTACTTTCTGATATATTGGATTTTTACTGTGCTTTTACCCGGTTTCCATAATAATTCAAACTGATAATCCTTCCGGGTAAACGGATTTTCTTCCACTCGATAATTCTTTCTATACACATGGAGCGTTCCATTCAAAATCCAATCTTTTCCAAGCTGATACCAGGCCATAAACGCAACTCCCGATTTGTTAGCCGGGGTTTCGGAAAAGGAACCCAGCGCCCTTCCCCGGGCAGAAAAGTACTGCGGGTGATAATAGTAGGCTGCTACTTCGTACTTAAACTTATTTCCGGGAAAAAAGAGATATTGATGAACTGCCGGATACTTTCCATTAAAGAGGGTATATTCCCCGCCCGGCATCAATTGTTCTCCCTGATAAATAAACGAAACACTGGTATGCACCATTGCACCCGGCGATTCGATAAAATCCGGCTGGTATTCACTCCGGATAGCTGAGAATTGCAGATCAGTACGTTTTATTTTCCAATTGGATGAGATACCAATTATTGACTCCGACAATATATTCCGTTTATTCTCTTCCGTATCAAACCGGTGCAGTCCGGTTGCATAAAGATTGCTGACAAACAATCCATCCGGAGACAGTGTTGCATCTATTTTGTTTCTTGAGTAAAAAAGGCTGATATCATTATTTTGTCGGATTTTATAGCTCATCCCTATCCCCCGCAGATAACCGATCTCATTGGTCGACCGATTTCCGGAAAAGGGGACCCGGGTTTTCGGTAAAATGGGGAGGATCCGGCCAGAAACCGGCGAACCATATGGTGACCAGAAGGCCGTACCACTGCCAATTTTCAGTTGATAGTCTCCTAAAAGCAAATTAAACTTTTCCCCCGGAGGGCGATAGGAGAGAAAAAAGCTTCCATAATCGAAATAGTTTTCCTCACCCGGATCTTTCTCCCAGATAATTCCACCATCCAGGTTGGGATTCAGATTAAAAAGTAATCGGTTTTGCAGGTAAAGACGGTTTCCCTGAAATTTTTCCGGAAAACCAGCTCTGGCTGGTGATTCAATTCTGGACTGAGCCCGGTAAATGAATTTGGGTGAAAGAAACTTTCTCTTTACCGTGATAAAGGGACGCAGAGCTTCAAGTAATTCCGGAGAAAAACTATCAATTAGCAATAATTCGTCAAGTGACTGGATCTCTCCCTCTTTCCTGCGCAGACGGAGAATATCGTCAATCGCATCCTGTGCCAAGAAAGGAATTCTGGCCAGATCATATTCAGTTGCCTCATTCAGATCCAGCGGATCTTCAGCAAGTTCCCAGAAATACTCCAGCCAGTCCGCATCCTCGATATCCGCATCCTCTAACTGCTGAAGTATGGATTCAACAATTTCTTCTTCCTGAGCAATTACCATTTGCCAGCTTAAAAGTATGAGAACTGCAAGAACCAGGGAAAACAGGTGGTATGACTTAACCCAAATCTCCATTTTCTTCAAATCCAATTATATTGGTTCGAACAATTTTTACTGACTTTTTCGGATGACAATATAATGTAGGAGATTCAAACTAAAATGTCAAGTGCAGCATTTATGAAAATTTCCAAATTATAATGGAAGCCGCAGGGAAATTGTTATTTCAAACTTAGAAATATGATATCAGGTTTTTTTATTTTAAACTTATTCAAAATATTTTATATTGCTCGTCATATTTGATTAACAGGAGTTTTACTCCAACAGATTAATTTTTGATTACAGCAGGAGGGTTTTGAACACCTTGAACCAATCCAGGATGCGCCGATTAATAAATAACCTGTCTTTCCCGCCAATCAATTATTTCCTGGCATTAACTATTATATTCCTGTTGCTTTTTGCAGTTTTCCGTTTAATCCTTTTGCTAACAAATTTTTCTCAATTTGAGGGAGTGCCTTTCATCATTCTGATCGAATCTTTTCTGGTGGGGATCAGATTTGATCTGTCCGTTACCCTCTATGCCCTGGTCCCTTTATTCCTGCTAAATTATTTACTCTACCTGTTCGGGCAGGAAAAGCGAATCCATACTTTCAATCTAATTTATTTATCTCTGATTTCCGGCCTATATATTTTCCTGTGTGTCTCTGAAATTCATTTCTTTAATTATTTTCATATAAGACTGAACGCCTATTTTGTCAACTGGGGGGATAATCCGGGATTTATTATAAAAATGATCTGGCAAACATATCCGGTAATCCCGTTTCTGCTCCTTATCTCACTGACCACCTTCTTTATCATCTGGACGCTCAAACGCATTCAAAACAAAATCTACTTCCAGGACAAGCAGCATCATTTATACTATAAAACGCTGGCATTCCTCTTTATTGCACCCTTTATCTTTTTTGGAATCCGCGGTACCCTGGGATATAAATCCCCTTTACGCTGGGGGCACGCCTATTTCAGTGAGTATAATTCTGCCAATCAACTGGCCTTAAACGGAATATTCAGCCTGGCGGATGATATTCTGTATCAGAAGAAAAATTTGGTGAATCTAAAGGAAATATTACAAATTCAGGATGAGGCCCAATGCGAGGAAATGGTTCAAAAACTGATCTCAGATTCCACCGGAAAATTTGTACACTTTCCACTGCGTGATTATCAATTTAAACAACCCCCAAACAAAAGGAATATCGTCATCATTCTTCTGGAGAGTTTCTCAGATTATGGTATCAGAAAATGTGAATCGGATGGCATCCCCCTTTATTTCAATAAGATCAAAAACCAGGGGATCTATTTCCCCCATTTCTATTCCAATGGTTTTCATACCAGCATGGGAATTTTTACCAGTTTATTCGGGATGCCATCCGTTCTGGGCAAAACAATTCTGGTGAGAAATGAGGGACAACAGGAATTTTCCGGTATTATCAACATCCTGAGAGAAAATGGATATCAGACATACTTTGGTGTCTCACATGATCCATATTTTGAGAATATGGCTGGTTTTCTACGGGCAAATGGTGTGGAACATATCATCTCTCAGTTCGATTTCTCTCCCGGAGAGGCCCTGAGTAAACTGGGAGTGGCTGATCATAAACTGTTTGAGAAAATGAATGATGGGTTTAAAAAAGCCAAGGAACCCTTTCTGGGTATTATGCTCTCGACCAATAATCATGGACCCTGGATTATCCCGCCGGTTACCGGTAAAAAATTTATCTCAACTTTTGATTATACCGATTGGGCTCTGGAACACTTTCTGGAACTGGCCTCACAGGAAGATTATTTTAAAAATACCATTTTTGTTATAACTGGTGATCATGGAAAAGCCATGACACCGGGATATGATTTTAACCTGCAAGCCACTCACATTCCCTGTTTGATTTACAATCCCAACTTTATCAAACCCCGGGTTATCCAGAACATTTGCGGGCACATCGATCTAACCCAGACGCTACTGGGAATGCTGCACCTGAACTATCAAACCACCAATTTCGGCAGGGATGTCCTCCATCTGGCCGATGAAGACAGGGGATTTGTGTTGATGCAGGAGAACAACACTTTAGGTTTCATCTATGATGCTTGGTATCTGATCGACCGAATCGAAGGCAATTCCTCATTGTATAAGTATAAATCAGAAACTCCTTTTAAGGACTGTGGAGCTGAATATCCGGAGATTGAAAAAGATTTGAAAGAAAAAGCACGGGCAGTTTACATTATGGGAAACGAACTGATCCTTAATCGCAAGGTCGCTCCCCAGAAATGGATAGTCTCCCATTCGCCAAAATAACCGGCTACTTTACTCACTTACTTCCTTTCATCAATTTTTTGTAATATTCACAGAAATCAGATATCGGACAGATTTTACATTTCGGATTCTGGGCCCGGCATATCAAGCGGCCGTGCCAGATAAGCCAGTGATGGGCGGCGGACCAGTTCTCCTGCGGGATGTTCTTCATTAGCTGTTCTTCGGTTTTTTCTACATTGGGGGCACTGGCCAGACCAATCCGGTTTGATACCCGGAAGACATGGGTGTCCACCGCAATGGCATCATGCCTGTATCCCACACTGAGTACCACATTTGCGGTCTTCCGCCCGACCCCGGGTAATTTTACCAGCTCCTCTCTGCTGTCGGGCACCTTGCCATCATAGTTCTCCACCAAAGTCCAACAGGTTGCCAGAATATTACGAGCTTTGTTTCGATATAGTCCGATGGAGCGGATCTTTTCCTCTAACTCCGCTACGGACATTTGCAGAAAACTCCGGGCGTCAGGATAATCCCGATAAAGTTTAGCGGTAATTTTATTGACCTGTACATCGGTGCTCTGGGCAGCCAGCATGGTGGAAACAAGCAATTGAAATGGTGAGCCAAAGGAAAGCGCCGTCCCGGTATCGCCGTAATGCTGATTAAGAATTTTCAGAACCGATTGTATTTCTTTTTTCCGGAGCATTAATGATCCCGCTTTCCAAATTTCACTTTAGCATATTCTGAAATTCATCTTCGGTCAGAACAGTTACTTTCAGTTTCCGGGCCTTGTCCAGTTTTGATCCCGGATCTGCTCCGGCAACCAGATAGTCCGTGTTTTTGCTGACACTTCCGCTTACTTTTCCACCCCGGAGCCGTATGGCCTCACTCGCCTCATCCCGGGTATAATTTTCCAGGGCTCCGGTGAGGACGAATGATTTTTCTTCAAAACGGTCGTCAAACTGTTTTTTTGATTTATCGGCTTCTTCAAAACGGACGCCGGCCTGACGCAATTTTTGAACGACTTTCAGGTTTCGATCGGTGGCGAAAAAATCTTTGATGCTGGCTGCGGTCTTCTCCCCTACTCCATCCACCTCAGCCAGCTCCTCCACCGAAGCCTCCATCAGTTTGTTTATAGAATGGAAATTTTCGGCTAAAATCCGGGCTGCACCTTCCCCAACGAACGGGATGCCCAGGGAATAGATCACGCGCTCCAGTGGCTGTTCCTTGCTGGCCTGAATGGCATTTATCAGATTGGCAGCGCTTTTCTCACCCATGCGTTCCAGTTCGGCCAGGGTCTCCTTTTTCAGCGAGTAAATATCCCCATAATCTGCAATCAATTTGTTCCTCAGTAAAAGCTCAACAATTTTATACCCCAAACCCTCAATATCCATCGCCCGGCGGGAAGCAAAATGTTCTATTCGCCGGGAAACCCGTTCCGGGCAGGCAACGTTTTCGCAGCGAAGAGCCACTTCCTCAGGCTCCCGCACCAGGGGTGAGTTACAGACCGGACACCTGGTTGGCAGCTTATATGGAACCGAATCTTTCGGTCTTTTGGACTTCACTACCTCCAAAATTTTGGGGATCACGTCCCCTCCTTTTTCCAGAATCACATGATCGTCAATTCGGATGTCCAGGCGCTCCAGCTCTTCCACATTATGCAGGGTTGCCCGGCTGACCGTTGTGCCCATCAGCTGAACCGGTTCCAGAATCGCCACCGGGGTAACCACACCGGTGCGCCCCACCTGCCAGATGATATCCTTTAACCGGCTCTCGGCCTGCTCGGTTTTGAATTTGAAGGCAATGGCCCAGCGGGGACTCTTGGCGGTCGCTCCCAGCCGGTTTTGCTGCTCAATTTTATTTACCTTGGCCACAATGCCATCGATATCATAGGGCAAACTATGCCGTTTGGCCTGCCATTCCTCCCAGTAACGGATCACTTCATCCACATTCTTACACAGCCGGTAATTAGGATTTAACGGAAAATGAAGATCTTTTAGCAATTCCAAACCTTCATACTGGGTTTTGATCCGGCTGGTCGTTTCAAGCGGTGCCACCCAGTAACAAAAAAGTCTGAGTGGCCGTCTGGCGACAATCCTTGCATCCTGCAATTTTAGCGACCCTGCCGCAGCATTTCTGGGATTAGCAAACGGCGCCTCACCATTTTCTTCCCTCTCTTTGTTCAACGGAAGCAAATCATCCCTTTGAAAATAAACTTCTCCCCTCACCTCAATATTCTGAAAATTAGATTTATTGGAAGGAATATTCAGCGGAATACTTCTGATGGTTTTGACATTATGAGTTACCTCATCGCCCTGTTCGCCGTCCCCGCGGGTAGCTGCCCGGGTAAATTTGCCATCCTCATACAACAGGCTGATAGCCAGGCCATCGATCTTTAGTTCGCAAACATATTCGTAAGACTCATTCGATTCCAGCAGGGAACGTACCCGGCGGTCGAAATCCCGGATTTCTTCCTCATTGTAAGTATTGGAGAGACTCATCATAGCTTTCCGGTGCCGGACAACCCGGAAGGTTTTTATCGGTTCCCCGCTCACCCGTTGGGTGGGGGAATCGGCAGGAACCTTATCCTCCCACTGCTGTTCCAGTTCTTCCAGCTTTTTCATCAACATATCATATTCGTAGTCCGAAACTTCCGGCTGGGCCTTAACATAATAGAGATAATCATGCCGGTTTATCTCTTCCCGCAGCCTCCGGATCTCTTTTTCTGCCTGCGCTTTATTCTCTGCCATCAAAGTCTCCGCATCTGGTTAAAATGCCATATACGTTTTTCTTTTTGAAAATCATCTAATATTTAATTAAATTGAACTGTCATGAAAAGAAATATTTTCATCATTTTCTGTTTTTTTATTGCCTGCACCAATCCCTTTAACACCCGGGAACCCAAACCGCCATCATCCAATACCCAGATACAACCGATCAATAATTTGCAAAATAATCCGGACTCGCTTTTCAAGCAATTGCAATATGCCTTTCAGGAACCGAACTGGAATTATTATGAAGCGTTGCTGGTCAATCCCACGTTAATCCCGATCGAATTTATTTTTATTCCCCAGCAGGAAGCCGCATACCGGCTGCAAAACTGGACCCGTCAGGACGAACTGAACTATTTCCGTAAGCTGATTACCGATAAATCCCGCAACGATCTTAATCTGCAGATTTATAACATCCAGGGACCGTTTCCGCTTGGCGCTTCGCAGGATACACTTCAGGTTCAGTTTTCTTACCAGATCCGGATTAACTTAACCGTAACCCGGGAATATTACGAGGGGCAGGGTATTTTTAAGATCTTCCGCTCGCCCCAATCTCTCTGGTACATATTTTACTGGGAAGATCTTAAATCCGGTTCCGACCAGGGAGACAGTACCTGGTCAATTTTAAAAGCTGCGTATCGTTAGGTAAAAATGCATCTGTTAAGATATATTGCTCTCACTTTCATTTTCATTTATGTCTCCTGCGATAATCCTTTTGCTCCTAAATTAGCAGGGGACAATATCCCGACATCCCGTTTGCTCACACAACAACGCACTCCCGAAGAAGTGCTCTCAAATTTCCGCTATGCTTATACCTATAAGGATTCATTAACCTACAGCGAGGTTCTGGACAGCACTTTTATCTTTCGCAGCACCGATTATGATGAATACCCGCCGATGCCCATCGAGTGGGGAAGGGATATCGAGCTACGCACCACTGCACGAATGTTTCGTTATTTTAACACCCTGGAGGTGGTCTGGAGAACCATTTCGCCGGCGGACACGGTATCGCCGCCCGATACCTCGGCAAATTTCGAAGGATATATCATCGAGCATGATATCACCTTCACCTTAACGCTGGATGGCGGGAAAGCCGTACCACCACTGAACGGTGAAGTTCTTTTTCAGTTTATTCAACGCGACGAAAAGTATTATATTTCTTTCTGGCAGGATTTAAAAATCTAAACGGGGTTGCAATAGATGAAACGATTGAGCGTTCTTTTGGATGATATAGCATTTATCAGGTCCTCACTAAATAATGACGATTTTGATCCGGTGCGGTTTGCTATTTTAAGCGAGAATTCCGGGGCAAATGGAATCGTTTTTACCTTTTCCGGAAATGACAACGGCATTCGTGAGAGAGACTTGCGCCTCGCCAAAGAAATGCTCGGATCCTTCTTCAATCTGCGCATTCCCATGAAGGAGAGTGCGGTGAAAATGGCTTTATCCCTTATCCCGGATATGGTCACGTTTGTGGATGTCCATGCCAATGAACCCAGAAGAACCTTCACCGTGGATCCGGTGGAGCACCAGCAGGAAATCCAGCAAATTTTGCCGGATCTCCAGGCCAATAATATATCCGTTTCCCTGCTGATCAAACCCGAACTGGACACTTTAAAAGCCATGAGTAAGTTGGCCATAGATTATGTGGAGATAGATACCTCGGAATACACCCGGGCACATGACATTAACGATGAAATTGTTGCCCTGGATAAAATAAAATCAGCGGCACTGGCGGTAAGCAAATGGGGAATGGGTGTGAACTGTTCGGGCAATATCAGTTACCAGGATATCGCAGGCATTGGCCAGACGCCCAACCTGGAAGACATTACCCTGGGTACACACTATATCAACCGGGCACTGCAGGTGGGAATCGACCGGGCAGTTTCCGAAGCCATCCAGCTTATTAACTATCGCGAAATCGAGTAGCATCCGGTAATCCTACAGTCAACTGATTGTCTTCCTTTTAGATCTTCCCCATCTTCCAGGACAGTACTGCGGTTAATATTGACAATGAATTTTTAGTTTTAGGCAAATTTTGACCATGGAGACTTTATGCAAAAAGTGGTGACATCCAAGGAAATGAGGGAAATGGACCGCTACACCATCCAGGATCTGGGTATTCCCGGGGCAGTACTGATGGAAAATGCCGGTCTGGGAACCACCCGGGTGATCGATAAAATGACTCATGGACTGGCAGCGCCAACAGTTTACATTTTTTGCGGAAAAGGAAATAACGGGGGAGACGGTTTTGTGATTGCCCGGCATTTATGGGACAATGGGGCCCAGGTGCGGGTTTTCATCGTGGGAGAAGAAAAGGAGATCAAGGGCGATGCGCTGATAAATTATAAAGTTATCAAAAAATTAGATCTCCCGATAAAGGTCATTTCCACAAACAGAGACCTGCGTGGCATAAACAAAAATGCTCCAGCTGTGGTGGTGGATGCTCTGCTGGGAACCGGTATAAAGGGTGCGGTCTATGGTTTTTTGAAAGAGGTGATCGAATTTATCAATGGACTCAGGCGCCCGGTGGTTGCGGTGGATCTTCCCTCCGGTTTAAATACCGATTCACCGGTTGTGGAAGGTTCAACGGTTCAGGCTGACGTAACTGTGACCATGGCTTTGCCCAAAATCTGCCATGTATTTTATCCGGCCAAACAATTTGTGGGCGAACTCTATATCACCAATATTGGCATTCCCCATACCGCCCGCAACTCCGACGAAGTAAAGATTCAAATGGTCGAGGAAGTGGATATTCAATTGCCCCACCGCCACGCTGATACCCATAAATACAAAAGCGGGAAGGTGGCGGTTATTGCCGGATCTCCCGGCTATACCGGTGCCGCGGCTTTATCTGCCGAAGCTGCTCTGCGGATTGGGGCCGGGCTGGTTATTCTGGCAGTACCGGAGGAATTAAATCCGATTCTGGAAACCAAGCTTACCGAGGTCATTACCCGACCTTATGATTCCAAAGGTCAGAGTTGCCTGGTATCGGCGGATAACCCGGAAATTCGCGATCTGCTGGAGTGGTGCGATGTGCTGGCCATCGGACCGGGATTGGGCCGGGCAGAGGAGACCAAACAGGCAATCGTTAAAATATTAAAGAGTTTCAAAAAACCGGTGGTTATCGATGCCGATGCGTTGTTTGCCCTCTCAACAAATATGAAGATCTTTTCCGGCAAGCATCTAAACTGGGTGCTCACCCCGCATCATGGGGAATTCTTAAGGCTGCTGCCAGGCGTGGAAAAGCAGAAACTACAAAACGAATTTCTGGAACTGGCCCAAAAATTTGCCGGAGAAAAACAGCTGACCCTTCTTCTGAAGGGGGCTCCTTCGCTGGTAGCCGGATCGGCGGGACAAATCTACATTAATTCCACCGGAAATGCCGGTCTGGCCAAGGGGGGCACCGGGGATGTGCTCACCGGGTTTGTAGCTGGTTTGCTGGCACAGGGTCTCCCGGCAGCGGAAGCGGCCTACAGTGCAAACTTTATCCACGGATTATTAGCTGATGAACTGCTGGCGGAAAAAGATATCAATACCTTCTTTGCCTCGGACCTGCTGCATAATATCGGTACTGTTCTGAAAAAACATTTTAATCCGAATAATTAATCAAGGTCAGATTTTCATTATTTACTAAAAATACCACTTATAAAAAATCTGTGCCCGATTTGGAGCGTGTATAGTAAATATTAATTGCAAATTTATTGGCAATTTTATATACTCAAATAACTTGTTCAATTATTTATTTCTGTTGGAGGAGAACCAATTGGAAAAAATTTTGGTGACAAGATTTGAAGCCGATTGATGATCTTGAGCTTTAAGGAAAAACTGAAGGTGTTTTTATTCTCCCGGTTTAG
>CAYVKM010000049.1:16385-26824 GCA_964452045.1 uncultured Calditrichaceae bacterium | reverse complement strand
GGGGTGGAACTTCGCAGAGCGCTCCAGAAGGGAGCAAAGATTGTTACCATTAATCCGCGTGACCACAACCTTACCCTTACTGCGGAAAAATGGATAAAACCAACGCCGGGCACAGAGATCAACATTCTACGTGCTTTGGTAAAATTGACCGGTAAACAAAAGAAGCCAGGTTTACCAACCGGATTAGAAGAGACAAATGATGATCTTAAAATTGAGCTGACCGAAACTGCTGAAATGTTGAAGAAGGCCTCCGATATTGCTATTCTGGTTGGTACGGAATTTATGCAATATTATGAAATTCAGCATATCTTTGAAGCAATTGAACAGTTGGCGATCAATACCAATGCCGGTATTCTTCCTTTACCCTCCCAAAATAACCTGGCCGGCTCTCTTCAAATGGGAACTTACCCGGAATTGTTACCGGGCGGAAAATCTTCTCAAAATAAAACCAGGCTAGACCAGCTCAAAAAGCTCTGGGGAGTAAATCTATTAAGCAATTCATCATTATGGAATTCTGCGGTGGAGCCTGCGAAATTAAAAGTACTCTACCTGATTGGGGAGAATCCGCCAAGCAATGGAGATACTCCTGCGGATTTTATCATTGCACAAAATATCTACCCGCCGATGGATTCAGCCCAGGCTAATCTTGTCCTCCCATCGGCAGCATTTACCGAAGCAAACGGGACATTTATCAATGGTGAGGGACGAATTCAACGGGTAAACAAAGCAGTAAAACCCCCGGGTGAAGCATTACCGGATTGGAAAATCCTGTGCCTTATAGCGCAAAAAATGGGATTTGAAGGATTCAGCTACAAGAATGCTGCTGAAATCCATCGGGAAATTTCCATGCTGGTACCGGAATTCCGGAACTTCAAAAGTCTCAAACGTCAGGCCAAGCCGTTAAAATTGGAAGGAAATTTAAATAGTAGTAAGTCAAAGGTTTCAAAGGCGAAGATACCTGATAAGAAATATCCCTTTCTGCTTTGCACATCCAATATCGAACATAGCTACCGGGGGATTCCCCTTACGGTTTGGGTAAAGGGGGCCAAAAAGATTTTTCCCGAGAAGACTTTAGAAATAAGTCCGGAAGATGCCAGAAAATTCCGGATTGAAGAGGGAGAGGAAGTCACCGTGACTTCAAACTGGTTCGAGAAGGTTTGGCCGGTGAGAATTGCTCCGGAATTAAGCAATGGGATGCTTCATATTACTCTCCCCCAGGCTGAAATCATGGGGTACAATCCGCATCCGGTAAAAATAAGGAAGAATAATGTTTAGAGTTATCGCCTCTCGCATGATCGTTCCCAACATTCATATTCTGACGGTGGAAGCCCCGGAGGTCGCCAGCCAGGTAAAACCGGGACAATTTGTGATTCTACGGGCGACGGAGGAAGGAGAAAGAACACCTCTTTCGGTATCAGATTGGGATGCGGAAGCAGGCACGGTGACAGTTATCCTCATGAATATCGGTTATACCACCGATCAATTAGCCGGGCTGGAAGCGGGAATGAGTATTCCCACGGTTGTCGGTCCATTGGGAAATGCCACGGAAATTGAAAAATATGGTACGGTAATGTGTCTGGGAGGTTGTTATGGTATCGGAAGCATTTTCCCCATCGCCCGGGCGTTGAAGGAAAAAGGAAATAAAATTATTACCATTGTCGAAGCCCGAAGCTCATACCTGTTCTACTGGGAAGATCGGTTCAGGGCTATATCCGATAAGCTTTTTCATATCACCCGGGACGGTTCGAAGGGATATCGTGGGCATATCGAAAGGCTTCCCGAAATAATTAAAGAACTGGGCGAGCCTATCGATCGAATCATCATCAATGGCTGCACATTTTTCATGAAGCGCGCTTCCGATGTCAGTCGGCCACTGGGGCTGAGTACCTGGGTGAGTTTGAATCCGATTATGATTGACGGTACCGGGATGTGCGGTGTCTGCCGGGTCACGATCGGTTCCTCGACAAAATTTGCCTGTGTGGATGGGCCGGACTTTGATGGACATCAGGTAAACTGGGATGAGCTTTTACAACGACGGAAAACCTATATGACCGAAGAGATTGTTCCGCTTAGAAGCAGCCGGTGTGAGGAACACCAGCTTAAGAGAAAGAACAAATAACTATTCAATTATTTTAGACTGGATATACAGGATAAACAAGATAAAAATGATAACTATTATACCAAGTAAATCAAATTAATATTTATAACTTATAGCGAAGCCATCCTTTGAGAAAGGGGTATAAATCTTTAACCACGATGAGTTGACAGAGAAGATAATTGGTTGTGCCTATCGAGTTTATAATAAAATGGGATTTGGTTTTTTAGAATCTGTTTATGAAAAATGTTTGCTCATTGAATTAAAAAAAGCCGGACTTAAAGCTGAAACTCAAATGCCTGTAATAGTATACTGCGATAATGAGATTGTGAGTAAGTGTAGCTGATGTTTTGCTGTAAAAATGAAAGGACGGAATAATTAGTAATTTAATAATTATGGATATTGTTAAAATTAACAGGATTTTGTATCAGGTGAATCCTGTTGATCCTGTCAAATCATTTTAATAGTAGGTAAATATTTAGGTAGTCCTCTAAACAAACCAAAGAATTTTTGAGATGCCGGTAACCGAAAAGAAAAAACTTGATCTGGACAGAAAAGAAATTCCCAAGCAGCTGCCGGAAGTGCGAAAACATAATTTCAATGAAGTGGCTCTGGGATATTCGGCTGAAACAGCGGTAGCGGAGGCAAAACGTTGTATCAAATGCCCCAAGCCAAAATGCGTGGGGAATTGTCCGGTAGAGATTAACATTCCCGGTTTTATTGATGCAATTGCGGAGAAGGATTTTGACAAAGGCATCAAAATATTAAAACAAAAAAATTGTCTGCCCGCCATCTGTGGTAGAGTTTGTCCCCAGGAAGAACAGTGTGAGGAAACCTGTATCCTGCAAAGGAAAAATGGCCAGATCGCCATTGGTCGCCTGGAACGGTTTCTGGCAGATTGGGAAGCGACACAGGGTGAACTGAAAGTACCTGAATTGCCTAAATCTACCGGTAAAAAGGTTGCGGTGATTGGCGGGGGACCGGCCGGTCTCACCGTTGCCGGCGATCTGATTCAGCTGGGACACCAGGTCACCATTTTTGAGGCGCTTCATGAAATGGGCGGTGTTCTCATCTACGGAATTCCGGAATTCCGCTTACCTAAAGCCATCGTAAAGAGAGAGGTGGATTATTTAAATAAACTGGGTGTTAATCTGGTTACCAACTATGTGGTTGGAAAAACCAAAACCATCGATAGTTTATTGGAAGAATACAATGCGATATTCGTTGGTTCCGGTGCCGGACTTCCCTGGTTTATGAACATCCCCGGTGAAAATTTGAATGGGGTTTATTCTGCCAATGAATACCTCACCCGGCTAAATCTGATGAAGGGTTTTCTCTTTCCCGAATATCATACCCCGGTTAAAAACCATAAAAAAGTTGCGGTGGTTGGTGGTGGAAATGTGGCAATGGATTGTGCCCGAAGCGCACTCCGTCTGGGGGCGGAATCCAGGATTGTTTATCGCCGATCCCGGGAGGAGATGCCGGCCCGTTTGGAGGAGATTGAAAATGCTGAGGAAGAAGGGGTTATTTTTGATCTGCTAACGCTTCCGCTCCGTTATATTGGTGACGAGAATGGCTGGGTAAAAGAGATGGAGATCCAGAAAATGGAATTAGGCGAACCGGACGATTCTGGCAGAAGAAGACCGGTGCCCATTGCAGGTTCCGAAAAAATCGTTCCGGTTGATGCGGTAATATGTGCTATTGGTAACAGTCCCAATCCGCTTATTGCCAAGACCACGCCCGGTCTCACTATTGGGAAGCGGGGAAATATTGAGGCGGATGAAGAAACCGGTAAGACTTCCCGGGATCGAATCTGGGCCGGCGGGGATGTGGTGACCGGTGCGGCAACCGTCATTCTGGCTATGGGCGCCGGAAGGAAAGCAGCCCGCTCCATTCATGAATACTTGTGTTCGTTGTAAGCAATTTGGAGTGCATCTTTAGTATTAGTGTATGAACAAGAAAAGGAGAAAGATATGAAGTTTGAGTCGGTGGATGAGATCCTGGACTTTGCCATTGGCAAAGAAGAAGAAGCTGCTCAATTTTATATCGATCTGGCTAGAAAAATGGCCCCACCGAATATGAAGGAAGTCTTCGAGGAATTTGCACAGGAGGAAAAAAAACATAAAGAAAAGCTCTTATTAGTCAAAGGCGGTAAAAAGGTATTGTTGACCAGGGAAAAGGTTATGGACCTCAAAATAGGAGATACCCTGCTGGCAGTAGATACCACCATAGATGTATCAGATATTACTTATCAGGAAGCATTGATTATTGCCATGAAAGCCGAAAAAGCCGCTTTCAAACTCTATCATGACCTCGCTAAAACCACCAAAGATTCGGAACTAAAAAATTTATTTTTATCCCTGGCCCAGGAGGAGGCCAAACATAAACTTCGCTTTGAAATTGAATACGATGACAATATCCTGATTGAAGGATAGTAGCCATCAAGTTTACCAGGGAAGTTTATCCAACGCCACATTGCCTCCGGAAAGTACGATACCAACCCGCTTTCCGGTGATATCTATCCCATGGGTGAGAATTGCCCCCAACGGCACTGCAGCCGATGGCTCCACAATAATTTTCATTCGCTCCCATATCAGACGCATTGCCTGAATGATGCCAACTTCACTCACCGTGACAATATTGTCAACATAGTTTTGAATAATATGAAAGGTCTTGTCACCCAATGAGGTAAGGAGTCCGTCCGCAATGGTATCTGGATGAACGGAGGGAATTATCTTCCCGGCACGGAAGGAACGATGGGCATCATCGGCATTCTCCGGTTCTGTAGCAATCATTTTAGTTTTCTGGGAGAGATATTTAACGGTTAAAGCCGTTCCGCTGGTCAAACCACCACCACCCACCGGGGTAAGAACGATATCAAGCTCACTTATTTCTTCAAGCAGTTCCAGTGCCGCTGTGGCCTGACCGGCAATGATTCGATAATCATTATAGGGATGAATAAATACCGCCCCGGTTTTGTCGACCACCCTGACTAAATTTTCTTCCCGTGCTTGCAAGGTAGGCTCACAGAAAGAAATTTGAGCGCCATAGCCGGCCACCGCGTCTTGTTTAACTTTGGGGGCGGTACGGGGCATCACAATATAGGCTGTTATTCCCCTTATCCGGGCAGCATAGGCCAATGCTGCCGCATGATTTCCGGAAGAGTGAGTCGCTACTCCATGAGATACCTCATTCTCAGAAAGGGAAAATACCGCATTCACCGCACCCCGGGCCTTGAACGCCCCAACTTTTTGGAAATTTTCACATTTAAAAAATATTTCCCCACCCGTCAGATGATTTATTCCGTTACAGGTCAGAATGGGTGTATGATGGATGTAGGGATTGATCCGCTCAGCGGTATTTCGTATCTTTCCAATTGTTGGAATTTCTGACACTATGGTATTTCCCGTTTCAATCACTGGCATTTATGTTCAGTAGAGATATTTTTTAAGCCGTTATGCCGGTTAACCGGCCGCTGCCACCTTAAACGGAACCTTTAGTTTTTCCCATTCCAGAACCACATTAGGTGGCTCGATGACAAAAGTCATCTCCTCGACCATTTCGTTTGGTTCAGGTTTTACTTCAACCCGCAGGGCGTCCTGGCTTTCATCGTATTTAAAAGCACCCCATTGCTCCGGTACTTTATTGAAGATGATGGTCCATTGTTCCTTCCCGGGAATGGTAAAAAGCCCATATGTTCCGGCGGCGAGTTTTTGTCCCTCAATTAAAACATCTTTGGTGAAGGAGATGGTGGTGGCCTCGTCCGCACCGGTGCGCCAGACTTTATCGTAGGGCACCAGACCACCCCAGATCTCCCGGTCGTTCACTTTTGGCCGGCCGTATTCCAGCACAATCTCAACACTGTCGATGGTGCCTTCGGTTTTTCCGTTTTTGCTTTTGCGCTTGCTGTCGTCCCCGCGCTGGGCTATGGCTGGTTCTATGGTAAATAGTCCGGCCACAACGACCAGCAGGAACAGATTTATTCCAATTGACCATTTCGATGTTACTTTCATAATCTCTCCTTTCCGTATTATTCAGTTTAAACGGGCGGCACGCAATCCGCCACAAAACTAAATATGCGAATGCTCCGATCATAATCCAAGGATTTCTGTGGGCTGGGCGAAATTATTTTAAGAAAATACGAAAAGACCAAGAAATATCTGGTAAGAACGGTTTTATTACAAAGAAGGCTTACTTTGGTCAGTAATAGAAATCAGTAATCAGAACACAGATTAAGGCGGGCATACGTCATAATATTTAGGGATATTTATTTTAAAATCCAATCCTTCGTCTTTTGGGTGGTAGCGCTGGATTTAGTAATTGTTTAATTAGTTTCACCAGTTCTACAATCTGTTCATCATGATCAGCAAGGTTTCTTTCAATTTGTGCGATTTTCAATTGAAGTTCTTTATATTCTGAAACGATGCGGCGAAGCTTAAGGAACGCTCGGACGATAAAAATACTGACCTCTATAGCTTTACCACTGTTCAATACACTGGCTGCCATAATGGATCCATGTTCGGTAAATGCATATGGAAGAGATTTGGAATATTTGAGCTTTGAAAGGTGGTCGCAATTTGCGACCACCTGTTGTTTCTCAGCCAGAGTCAATTGGAACATAAAATCTTCCGGGAATCGATCATTGTTCCGTTTAACCTGCTCGTTGAGGCGCTTGGTAGGTACACCATAAAATTCGGCCAAATCCGAGTCGATTAAAACCTTTTCTCCTCTGATAAGCAATATCCGCTGCTCAATTTTGCTTACCGGAATTATTGAATTTTTTGATTCATGTTTAGACAGTATTCATTTCAAGGTTTAATAGTTATCTATCGCGACCAAATAACTCGAGCATTAATTACTAAAATAGAAGTTTAAGATTTTTAAAGAAACTTTTTGATGAAAAAGTAATTATTAAAATTCATTTTTACCATTCGATTGAAATTTCCATTTTATGGATATTACACCATTACCGAAATTTGTGACTTCAAAAAAGGCATATTTCAGTTCTTGTGTCCTGATGGCAAATAAACTGCCCGGATAAATTGAATTCCATACTCTCCATTTTTTCAGGAATGAACCATCATCGGGTAAATTTGTTATTTCATCGAAGGTTATATTTCCGATAGGAGTGATTGATGGAACATCAGCATCTATATTGTTATTATACAGGATAGGACTTCCCCACAAATCATATACTATCCCAATTGAATCCGTGCCAGCGATACAAATATAGAAATCAACCAGGTCTGTTCTCTCCTTACGGTTTGTGGTATCGAAGGCAATATTATAGACGGTATTTGTGGAAAAATCGATGCCGTATCCAACAGCAAAGGTATTGCTCCCGGTAATTACGGTATCTGAGTTGTTGGTGGATTGTTTGGTGCAGGACAGTAGCAGGGGGATAAATAGCACGAATGAGAAGATAAATGTTTTCATTTGATAACCCTCCTTATAAAATTATTCAACTATAATATAAGTTTGAGTGATCATTTAAAATGATGAATAATTGAGTACTTGACCATTTAATAAAATTAGATGGCCAGGGATATTTATAGAGAAAATGAATTTTTGGTAGCTGATTCTCAATCAGGCTCTCCCCAAATAGATCATCGGTATTTATAAGAAGTTATAATCTCAAAATATTTTTGTCAAGGATTTAATAGGTGTCGGGAAAATTTTCTATTTTTTGCGCAGGCGGGGTAGCCACATCGGCACTTCCCGCATGTACTGTTCATATTCCTCACCAAAACGGGCCAGTAAAAGTTTTTCTTCGTGACGGGAAATGTAATGCAGAAAAGCGATGACAATCAACCATACAATTGCGGCGGCCAGAGACATGCTGATTAACAGCATACCCAGATAAAGCAATATTTCGCTCAGATAGATGGGATGTCTTACCCAATTAAACGCACCTTTTCGGATAACCATAGGCTTCTCCCAGGTTTCTCCGAAGACGATAGATAAACCGGTTCTGGCCAGATAGCCTGACAGGAAAAGAAAGAAAAAAGCCAGCGGTAGCCTTATCCACTGAGAAAGATAATCATTCAGGAAGGTGGTATAATTTAAAAAGAATGAATCTGGGATCCAGACTGCAGCAAACAGGAAGGCCAAAATAATCTGACCGGCGTCACCGATAGAATGTTCTCCGCTGAGATCCTGACGCGATTCAGGTGAATTCTCTTTTGGCTGTTTTTGTTTCATATTGATTTAGGATTTTCTAGGGTAAATGAACATGTGCTGAATAAAAAGCCGGGTTAAATGCCCGGCTTTTTATTATTCAATCAGTTCAGATGCCTTAAATATTCGTCGTAAGAATTTAATTAATCAAATGCCATTTCAGTCTTCCAGACTTCCCAGACTTTGCCCACCAGATCCGGACCTGGTTTCAGGGTCATTTTTCCCGGTTTCCAGCCGGAAGGTGTGGCTTCAGTTCCTTTGCTTTCCCGGACGAGTTGAAAGGCCTGGATCTGCCGGATGCTTTCACTTACGTTTCGACCCACTGGTGGGGTGAGTACTTCAAAACCCTGTACCACGCCATCCGGATCGATAATAAATCTGCCCCGGGTTTCCACACCGGCTGCTTCATCATAAACCCCATAAATCGTTCCCACCTTACCACCGGTATCCGACATCATCGGGAAGGGAACACCGCCTTTTACCATCTTGGCCAACTCATTATCGTTCCACATTTTGTGGACAAAAACACTATCGATACTCATGGATAATACATCCGCGCCTAATTTCTGGAATTCAGGATATTTTTCAGCAACTGCTGAAATCTCGGTTGCTCAGACAAAGGTGAAATCACCCGGGTAGAAACAGAGAATTACCCATTTACCCAGATGATCGGACAATTTAACATTAACAAATTTGCCTTTGTGATAGGCCGGTGCAACAAAATCAGGGGCTTTTTGCCCGACTTTAATCATGGTTGGTGCCTCCTCAATTGTTTTTTGTTCTTCTTGTGGTTTGGTCTCCGTGGATTCGCCCACCGGACCCCCGGTTGGCCTGGCGCAACCGGCTTTGATCTCCTCTTCCATAGGCTATCCTCCTTTTTTAAAATAAAATTACTGCCAGTATTTCTTAATCACAGATATCGTGCATCTCTTCACTAAATATAGAAATTATACGGAAGAGCTGCAACTCTTTGGGAATATTTTATTGAGTGGAATTTATCAAATGAGTTCAGGCAGGTTGTGTAAAATATTATACTGTCTGACCAACGCGGGCCTCATTTACAGTGACATAGTAGCCATCAGGATCGCGGAGGACAAATGCCCGCATTCCGGTTCCATTGTCTGTGTTAGGAGTTTCCTCAATCCTTGCTCCCATTTCTTGCGCTCGGTTCCAGGCGTCATCAAAGTCGTCGATAACGAACCAAATTAGAAGGCCGTTCCCCACCTCACCTTTTTCCTTTTCGGCAAGGGACGGCCAAACATGATCGCCCCGAGGACCCGAAGGGCCCCATTTATGTAAACACAATAGCACCGTACCTTCAACATCGAGAATTTGATTGAACACCGTCGCACCGGGATGATTTTCGTGGGCCGCAAGCAAGGTCTTGTACCATTTACAGCTTGCCGGAACATTCTTAACTGCGATTATAGGCCATGGCCGTTTCATTTTGTGAATCCCTTTGTTGATTTGGTTAAATCCCCAACCAGCGCCGGGCTTCATCCGGATTTTTGAAAACCCTCAAAGGATCCTGGCGGTTTATATCCCGTTGTAATTCCAGCATCCGGGACATACCAAACTGAAGGTCTCCTTTTACCAAAAAGGCGGTTTTACCCGCACCCCGCCTTACTTTAATTTTCTTATCCAGTTTCACCAGTTCGTAAATATCGTCCGGGGTCATTTTACTGAAGTCCATATCCTGAGCATCATAGAGAATTTTAAATCCCGGTTTGAAATCCGGGTGACTCAAAACACTTTCAAAAAAATTTTTGAACTCGCTGAAGCTGTAAACACCGGTAAGTTTGATTTCCACCAGTAGTTTTTTCGGATCTATTTTAAAGGAGTTGTCCATTTTAATCAACTCAATTATGGGTTAAGTTATTGAACCAAATTTTTAAAATGAGGGGTTTTGTTTGATAAGCAGAAGTTAATGCCAGTCCATAGATTTTGCCTTTAAAGACAATCCAAATTTACACGATGACTTTATTCCGGTCAATCAAATAGTGGTCGTTTTACTTATTTTGATTTTGAAGGTTATTAATAGTTGAGATGGATTTTAATAGACCAACCGGATAATGAAATTTTCTTTATTTCCTAAAATGGCTGTTGAATTTTTTTCCATCGTTAGCAGAAGGATAAAGTCGGGTTTTCCGCCACCGAAATCCAGTTG
>CAYVKM010000049.1:0-16285 GCA_964452045.1 uncultured Calditrichaceae bacterium | reverse complement strand
CGAATAAAATATTTTTTAAAGGGAATGGAAGCTTCCCGGCACACTGCAGCCAGGAGGGATAGAAAATAAAAATAGCTGTAACCATCGCCCGCCAGGTGATTCATTTTGGGGATGATGGTGGTTCCGTTTCTATATTGAAGAATACTAATATGGAAAAGTCTTTGTGGGTCAGTCGGATTGATCCGGCAATATTTGTCATATAAACTTCGAGGAGATTCTGTGCTATCAAACTCTTCTTCGAGAACCTGTTCTTCAAAACAACTGCCCTCCGTATATTTTTCAAAATAGATGATGCCATTATCATATTCACCAAACATTGGCCAGAAATTGGAGGATAGACTTTTTAGAGCTGAGCGGAATTTTCCCGTCTTTATCTTGTTCTGATAATAGAGCATGAATTCGATGGGATAACAGCCATTGGAAAATATGGCATCAATCGGCGAGATATTTAGTTTTTTCATTCCCGAAATTTATATTGCCTTAAATTGATTTTAAGCCGGGCCGATTCCCGGGGAGACACTTTCTCGGTTGCGGTCAATCCAGTACGCCCAGGCCACTATAAGCCATTGGAATAAACCAACAATGGCAATCGGCTCTATTGAAGGAGGTGGCGGACCAAAAACGTTCATCACATAGACGATACCCAGAAATATGAGTAAACTCCACAAACCGATTTGGCCTTTTTTGTTTTCAGCCCTGGTTGCTTTGAAATAGAGATAAGCCCCGATGATAAAGATCGATCCTTCCACCAGGATGGACAGGATCACAGAGTTCCACAATCCCAGACCAACTTTCAGATGATTTCCAAAAAGCAGTGGCAGGTCCGGCCGGTGGGTGAACAGATCCAGGATCCAGTGACTCAGTACCAGGCCGCCTAATAGCAGGGAAGTTTTTATATTTTTCCGGAATGCATAATACACCCCGCCAAATAGGACAGCCCAAATCAATACACTCACAAGTCCATGGGAGAAAGGATAGTATATAAAATTGAGCGGTGTAAAGGCGGTATTACCCGGATCAATCGCTACCTTTTCCAGACCAAGCAGCAGGAAGATAGGCCATAGCAGATCGATGAACTGAGAGGCGAAGAAAAGCGTACCTAGCGATGGATGGCTATCCAGTTTTTTGGCAGCCAGCCCCACCCCATAGTGTCCGATAAACATCTTGTATCTCCTTTTTAAATTTACGATGATGGCAATAAAACATGATCGCTAATATAATTCAAATGATGCGATAGGGAAATGATTTTATCAGGCACCTTTAAAATTAACGGGAAATGCAGGGGTCATTTGGGGGTTTACTTTGTAATGATTTCCAGATTTCGCATGGGTAACCAGCCTTTTTTTCCATCACCATTTTTAACCATCCCGAATCCATTAATCATTTCGTATACTGTTACTATTTCGCCCTTATGAACTGTCAGCTCCCGGGCGTTATAATCCCGCTTTAAAATTCCACTCTTTCCTTCAATTGTGAGATATTGAATGGGAACCCAGGCAGCTTTATTCTTCTTCCCCTCACACCAGCGCCAGTCTTGCCAGTCCGGATCATCCTTAAATTCCCGGCCAACAGTTACCTGTTCACCTTTGCGGAAAATTATCGGATCCGGGTAAGGAGATTGGTAATCTTTCATAACCTGATATCTCTGTTCTCTCATAGCTGGTGAATTTTACCAAAGTAGTTTTGATCAATGATTAAATCCGGCTGGCCAAATCAACCAACCAGTAGTGAATGGGTGTCATCTCTTCGAATTTGCGGTACACGAAATCGACAAATTTATTTGAATAAAATTCATCCGGAAGCGGAGTCTCCCACTGGAAACCAAGTCCATTATACAGCAGCAGGTCGGCATTTGGGTGTCCGGCATCGAAGCCGGCCGGCATTTTCTTGTAATGTTTCCAGCCCAGAATATTTTCCGGATTTTTCTGCACTTCATTTATCGCATCCTGCAGCGTTTTGCCATGCAGGGGATGAACCACTGACTCCCGGTAGGGACGGATCATGTCCCGGGGAAAACCATAGATACCGGCACCAATAAATACCACCTCCGAATCGAAATGCATATAAAAACTTGGGTTTTCAATTTTCTTTCGCTCACCTTCCCAGAACAGCATGGCAAGGTGAGTCTTGTAAGGGGATTTATCGGAGCTGAAACGGACGTCCCGGTAAATCCGGAAAATGGACTGGTCGATTTTCGGCACAGCCACAATATTAGGAGAGATCTGTTCCAGCTTCTGTCCCATCTCGGCCACAAAGGTCATGGCCGGGGTCAGCAGATGTTGTTCATAGGTTTTCCGGTGAGCCGCAAACCAGGGTTTGCTGTTATTGGCTTTTAATCCCTTCAGGAATTTGACTGTATCTTCCGAGAATCCGTTAAATTTGAACGTGCTGATCATATTTTTCCTTTTAAAAAATATATTCGATGCCGAGTTTGCCGATGGTTTGCTTGCGTACGTTTGTGGAGAGGTGGCTGTCCATGATATTTACATATAGTGCCATTGAATCGAATTTAGCCCGGAATCCGGCAGAAAGAAAATTGGCTTCGTAATTTGTTGCGGATATGTAATATGATTCTTCCCTTTCCACGTCATTGTTGTAATATCCGATGGAATAGGAATACTTCTCTTTGCGTTTGATAATAAAACCGAGTGAATAATCCAGATGATTGTCGAGATTGCCATATACCTGATGCCAGTAGACCAGATTTAAACTTCCGGTTATCCACAACCAGGGTATTCCCTGGAGCTGATAACCCAGGATTAATCTGTCAGGGGTAGTTGATTTGAATTTATATTCCATTTGTATCGGTTGGAAATTACTTGATGTATCTTGAATTAATATTTCCTGATTTAGTTCAATATTTCCAGTGAAAGAACTGCCTTTATCAAAAATTACGGCTGTACTGAATAAATTCTGGTATGAGTATCTAATACCCAATTTCCAGGAAAAAGCTTCGTCGCTATAAGTAGCCTCCAGGGTTGATAATTTCTCCTTCCCTTTGAAAGAGTCCAGATTCAGCTGGGCACCGGCTGATATTTGATGTCCAGCACTAAATACATGATCGAATTTTTTTGATACCATGATATCTCCGCTGTAAATATATCTCTTGAACTCCGGTTCGAAAAACTCACCTGTGCCTTGTGGGTTTTGAACCGTTATTACTGGTATAGGATCAAAAATTATCTCACCGGAATATTTCTGATAGAAACCTAATCCTACCTGGAATGACTTGAAGGGATAGATTACAGCAAAGGACTGAGGAATATATTGATTGGCCCGTTTATGACCGATATCTGAGCTTGGATCAAGAGCCCTATCTATTTTGGTTTGATACTCCATGCTCATTCCAATACCCGGTTTGTTATATTCGCTTAAGGAAGCGGGATTGGCATCCGGGAGATCGGAAATGGTGGAATGAATTGCATCAGAAAAACCGATGGCGTTATAGGCATTGATAGTATAACCCTGGTAGAGCAAAAAGATATCAGTTTCTACAGAGGATCTTTGTAGATCGCCCGCATGAACGGTCAAAAACGAAAATATCAGACAGAGAATAAGGTAAATATTCCTTCTCATTGCTTAGCTCCCATTCTTTTTTCTTCAAATTATACAGGCGAAAGATAAAAATCAAAACTTTTTTATTTCCGGGGATTTCAATGAGATTTTGCCAAAGTCGGTCGGTCATGGAAGAGCTTGTATGGTCAGGAGGGAAAATAAATAATATTTTGACATTCATCTGTTCTTTGATTAGAATTTTCTGGTATCAGGTGAACAATGACCGGGAATTATTTTTGGAAATTATCTTAATTAAAACTGCCCAGATCGACCGATCGTTTCCGTACTGTTATCATATCCAGATTGAAAATCCTCCCCTGGTGGACTCGGTAAAGGAAAGTGGTATCGTTTATCCAATAATTATAGTGCACGCTCAAAAGTATTTTGTGGTGGATGGTCACCGGCGGTTGACTGCAGCCGTGTCTGCTGGTTTGAAAGAGGTGCCGGCATTTGTATATGGCCAGAAACAAATTGAACCAGCGTTTTTAATGGGACTACAGGCCAATTTAATCAATGGTGAACTGACTGCCATAGAAAAACTCAAAGCATTTGAAATTGCCCGGGAACGTTTTTCTGATAGCGGGCTGGTGAAGGTGAAGCAGTTGCTGGGTATCGCTCGGCTTCCATACCTGGAGCAGGTTGCCGATGACATATCGAAACTCTCTCCTTCAACGCAGCGTTATTTTCATCGGCAGAATTTATCCATGCGGGTACTACAGCAGTTGACTTCTTATGCCACAGCAGAATATGGTGGATGGTTTACGGTTGCGGATGACCTAAACCTGAAGGGAGCGGAGCTTCTCAATATCCTGGAACATATTCAGGATGTTTGCATCAGAGATCAACTAAAACCACAGAAGCTGTTGAAGGATGAAAAAATAAAGGAATTTTTGGAATCCTCTCGGACACCCCAGCAAAAAGTTCAGGCTCTGAAATTGTTTGTTTTTCAGAAACGGTTTCCGTTGTTGAACCAGATGCAAAACAATATTCAGACAATACAAAAAGAATTAGAAAAAATGTTGGGCCGGGATGTCCGGGTGATGTGGGACCATACCCTGGAGAGTCCGGGCGTGTTGCTGCAAATTAATCTGAAGGATGAGGAACGGGTGAGTAAAATAATGGAAAAACTGCAGCGACCGGAAATACAGGATAAAATTAAAAAGCTTCTCGATAAACAGAATCAATTACCGGAGGATGATTCATGAGCAAAATAAACCGGCGAAAATTTCTGAAAGACTCAATTCTTGGAAGTACTATCCTGGGGATTGCCCCGGCTCTGTTGCATACAACCAATAAGCGTGCGCAGGCTAATCCGCGGATTACTGATTTTCCTGTGGTCATTGCCAGTGCCAATGGAGAGAAGGCTACTGCCAAAGCCATGGAAATGATCTGGAAAGGTGCCGATCCGCTGGATGCAGTTATCAGCGGGGTTAATATTGTGGAAGAGGATCCGGAAGATATTACCGTAGGTTATGGTGGTCTGCCCAATGAAAATGGGGTGGTCCAGCTGGATGCATCGGTTATGCATGGTCCGACCCACAACGCTGGGGCTGTTGGGGCTTTGGAGGGGATCAAGAATCCTTCGAAAGTGGCAAAATTGGTAATGGAGAGAACAGATCATGTCCTGCTGGTGGGAGAAGGGGCTCAGGCATTTGCCAGAGCCCATGGATTTACCATAGAGAATTTGCTAACCGATAAATCCCGGGAGATTTGGTTACGCTGGAAAGAGAATTTAAATAAGGATGACGATTGGCTGCCCCCTACGGACGATAAAATTGGAATGGAAATACGAAAATACCTGAATGTTTATGGCACTATAAATTGCTGTGCGGCGGATGGAAAGGGGGATATTGCCGGGGTGACCACCACCAGCGGTCTCTCCTTTAAAATCCCGGGCCGGGTGGGGGATTCCCCGATCATTGGCGCTGGTTTGTACGTGGACAATGAAGTAGGTGCGGCTGGATCTACCGGTCGGGGTGAAGCCAATTTGAAAAACCTCAGCTGTTTTATGATTGTGGAATTGATGCGTCAGGGTAAATCTCCAACCGATGCCAGTCTGGCTGTCTGCCAGAGAATTGTCAAACATACTAAATTAAAATATTTATTGAATGATCAAGGTCTTCCGGATTTTAACGTGAAATTCTATGCATTAAACAAGAATGGTGAGACCGGTGGGGCTTCCATATACAGCGGGGGAGAGATGTGGGTTGTCGATAAAAAAGGCCAACGGCTGGAACCGTTAGCCTATCTTTATAAGCGAAATGAATAATTTTAACAGACCGGACCGAACCCAATACTATGATCGAATTATTCCTTGGGGAGGTCCAATCCATACTTATCGCTGATGTCCAACGGTGGCATTGGTCCATCCAATGGTTTGGCATCCTTGACATACCAATCGTACCAGTCTAAAACCCTGAAGAGAAAATCTCTTTGCCCGGGTTGTTTGCCGTTACCGTGTTTTTCCCCAGGGTATTGAACCAGGCGTACCGCAGGATGATTGTTCATTTTCAGCCGGTGATAAAACTCCTGACTTTGAGATGGGCTTACCCGGGTATCTGCCGTACCGCCCAGGATGAGGACCGCTGTTTTACTCTGGTGGGCGTAGTAAATGGGACTTCGCTTTAGACTTAAATCCCACATCTCCTCCAGTTTTTTACCGGAGTGGACATAGAGTTCCTCATAGGGGATATCAGTGGTTCCCCGCTTGCTGATCAAATCACTAATACCCACAAACATGCACACCGCCCGGACATATTTGGTATAATAGGTGGCGAACCAGGCTGCGGCATAGCCACCGTAAGAGCCTCCACCCAATCCGACTCTGTCCCTATCGGCAATGCCGGTCTGCACCAGATAATCGATACCATCGGCAATATCGTCGAATTCTGTTCCGGCTGGATTTCCGTGGTGCCATTTCATGGCGTACTCCAGTCCGTAACCGGTACTGGCCCGGTAGTTGGGATAGAACACAACGTAGCCCTTGCCAGCAAGAATCTGTCCCGGTCTTGAATAGGAGGTGAGCCACTCGTTGGAGTAATGGGATTCCGGCCCGCCATGGACAATCACCACCAGCGGGTAAGTCTGTCCTTTCTGATAATCGATCGGATATATCAGCAGTCCCTCAATCTCCACGCCGTCTCTGGCGGGATACCGAATCACGTCCTGTTTACCCAAATCACGGGCCTTCAGCCAGTTGTTAATGCTGGTAAGTTTGGTAAGATTTTTCAGATTACTCAACAGGTAAACTTCGCCTGGCACCGACGGAGATTCACCGACAATCGCGGCTTGCTTAAACCCATCAGTATAACTTATTTTGGATAAAATTACCCCGCTATCCTGGGAGTGAAAAACAATTTTTCTTTCTCCTCCTTTTGAAATTACCGAACTCAGGGTGGTCCACACCCCTTCACCGGATTTATAGATAACCGTTCCATTATTCTGCCAGGCAACCCATTCCACATGACCTTTAAAATCCGGGATAGTCAGATTTTTCGCTTCACCACCGGCGGTGGGAATCACGAAAACCTGGCTAACGGCATGATCATCGCGTCGCAAAGCTGCGGCATAGGCAAGTAGTTTTCCGTCCGGACTAAAGTCAAAATTGCCCAGTTTTCCAGGATTAACCGTCAGTTGGCGGATTTGCTGACTCTCCGGATTTAGCAGATATATTTTTTGGAACATGTATTTATAATCTATCAGGTTTTTTGCCGAAGCGGCTAGGGCAATGTTTTTTCCATCCGGCGAGATTTCAAAATCCCAGACCGTGAGATCATGGGTTAACTGCACCGGTTCCTGTTCGGGATCATTTATCGAGGCGTCTATCAGGTAAAGGTTGCGGTGTTTCCATTCTTCCTGGTAATAGGTAAAATCGTATCCCTTCTCTTTCAGGAACTTTTCTTTTTTCGAATCCGGTTCGGTGGCTACATAACAAAACTTTTTACCATCCGGATACCACTTGAACTGTAGCACTGAGGTATTGAGGTCAGTCAGCATTTGAGCTTCTCCGCCGGAGAGGGCAATGTGCCAGACCTGGGTTTTCTCATTGTCTCCCCGCTTCATCAAAAAGGCTATACTTTGTCCGTCCGGGTTCCAGTTAACCCCAGAGACATTCACCTCCCCGGTAATATATGGCCGGATCTCGCTGGTTTTGGTCGAAACCAGGTAGAGCTCGCTATATGCGGTGCCTGGCTTTTCGGTTAGCGCCCTGGGGACCCTGACCGTGTAAGCAATCCATTGACCGTCGGGACTGATTTGTGCATCAGACACGGTTTTCATGGTTAAGACATCTTCCGGGGAGAGGGGTTGTGCTTGTGTCGGATAGAAAAAAGCAAATAATAAAATGACCGATAGTACCAAAAAGTACCATCGTACTCCGGTATGCCTTTCCTGCGAATTATTGATTTGATAAAATTTCATCTTTTCCTCCGAAAATCTTTTATTAGCCAAATTTCACCAGTTGAAGATACCATCTCGAGTATGAAAAACTCGTTGCCCTCAATGGGTCATTTATAAGAAGATAAATTCATTTCCCACTGGTAGAAACTGAAAATATAAAAAACGGAGACTGGTTTAGGTCTAAATCAATTCAAAAATATTTATTCTTTCTCTGGAAAGTTCCCTGACAAATATAAATACTTTTTTATGTTTTTAAATCAATGGATGAAATACAAAATTGTGATTCAGTCTGCTAAAATTTAACCGACTATAGAAATGACTTATGGTTCAACGGATATAGAACGAACGGGAGATAAAGCTGAATCACCATGTATTATTATCAGACAAACTGCAGCACTAACCTTTTTCAATCCGGTTCAGACAAATTGATCAGAAAATTGTTTTTGGGCGTCACTCTAATCCTGTTATTGTTGCTCTCCAACCACGACTTGTTTGGTCAATCCGGTCAGTTGAACTTCGAACATATTTCGCTGGAGCAGGGACTTTCTCAAAGCACAGTGCTTTCTATCATTCAGGATAGAGAAGGGTATTTATGGCTGGGTACGCAGGAGGGGCTGAATAAATATGATGGGTATAATTTCAGCGTTTATAAAAATGATCCGAAGGATCCGAATTCACTTTCGGACAACTGGATAACTGTTTTATTTGTGGACAAAGACGGAACGCTTTGGATTGGTACAAATGCGGGTGGATTGAATAAGTTCGACCGGGAGCATAATCGATTCATCCACTATCGACATGAAGAGAATAATCCCTACAGCTTGAGTGACGACAGGATTCTGTCCATTTATGAAGATGGAAGTGGTACATTGTGGGTTGGTACGGATGGTGGTGGCTTGAATCGATTTGATATGAAAAATGACCAATTTGAGAATTATCAGTTTGAGGCTGATAACATCAGCTATGAAAATAAAAATAATATTACTGCAATTTTGGAGGACTATAACGGTTACCTGTGGTGGGGTACCGATGGCGGCGGATTGTACCGGATGAACTGGAAAACCGGTGCTTATGTAGTCTTCAAGTCAGATCCGGAGGATTCCACCAGCTTGAGCAGTGATCGGGTTTTGTGCCTTGCTCAAGACGGAAAAGGATATTTGTGGGTAGGTACAAATGGGGGTGGTTTAAATAAATTTGATTCACAAACAAGGCAATTTAAGCAGTACCGGATGGATTTGGAAAATCCAAACAGCCTGTCTGACGATCATATCTATACTATTTTTGAAGATTCAAATGAACGGTTATGGATCGGGACCGATGGCGGCTTGAACCAGTATCTGCCGGATCAGGATGAGTTTCTGGTTATCAGGAATGACCTCACCGAGCCGACCAGTCTAAGCAATGATATGATCCGGACGATTTATGAAGATCGTGGCGGTATATTGTGGGTTGGTACTTATAGTGGTGCACTGAATAAATTCGACAGTAAAAAAGCGGCTTTTAAGAACTATAGCCAGAATCCGGCCAATCCCAACAGCCTGAGCGATAAAAATGTCTGGTCTATCTTTGAGGATAGTTCGGGAAAGCTATGGATCGGGACCAATGATGGTTTAAACATGTTAAACCGAAGAACCGGTAAATTTACCCATTTCAAAAATAATCCGAGTGATCCAAACAGTATAAGCAGCAATATCATCAGAGTTGTTTATCAGGATCGCCTGGGAACCATCTGGATAGGTACCGATGGCGGTGGTCTGAACCGATATGATGGTTTGATAAATCGGTTTGAGAATTTTGTGAATACACCGAATAATCCTAATAGTTTAAGTGATAATAATATCCGATGTATCTATGAGGATGGTGAAGGTGAACTCTGGATCGGAACGATCAATGGACTGAACCGGTTTGACCAGCAGACCCAATCCTTTAAACGGTATCAAAACAATCCGGATAATCCGGCCAGTCTGCCGGGAAATCATATTCGTTTTGTGTATGAGGATTCACGCGGTGCTCTCTGGATCGGGACCTTTGGTGGTTTAAGTTTGTATGTGAGAAATAAGGATGAATTCATTTCCTTCAAACACAATCCCAGTAATCCACTCAGCTTGAGTAACGACCGGGTTCTGTGTGCTCTGGAGGATAGATCCCATCGTTTTTGGGTGGGTACCTACGGTGGCGGATTGGATATGCTGGACCGGCAGGAATTCATTTTTGAGCATTTTACCGTTGAAGATGGTCTGCCAAATGATGCGATATATGGGGTTCTGGAAGACAGCGATGGAAATTTATGGATCAGCACCAATAAAGGTCTATCGAAATTTAACCCGGATACGAAGCTGTTTAAAAACTATGATGTCAACGACGGACTGCAAAGCAACGAATTCAACGGGAATGCTTTCCATAAGGCAAAAAACGGGGAGATGTTTTTTGGCGGCATAAACGGTTTCACCGCTTTCTTCCCGGAGAAGGTTCAGGACAATTCCCATGTTCCACCCATCGTTCTTACCGCATTTAAGAAATATGATAAGGATGTGAAACTGGATGAAGACCTTTCGATCGTCCGGCAGTTAAATTTGTCCTACAAGGATGATTTTTTCTCCTTCGAGTTTGCGGCACTCGATTTCACCAATCCGGAAAAGAATCAATATGCCTATAAGTTAGATGGTTTTGATAAGGAATGGATTTATAGTGAAAATCGTAGATATGCCAATTATACCAATCTTGGCGGAGGAACGTATGTTTTCCGGGTGAAAGGATCGAATAACAACGGCGTCTGGAATGAAAACGGCACTTCGTTGAAGATTGTTATTACACCCCCCTTTTGGCAGACCTGGTGGTTCAGGATTAGTATTATTTTCTATCTGGTGATGCTGGTTTATGTGATTATTAAAGTGAGGATGCGCAGCATAAACGCCCAGAAAAGAAAATTAGAACTGGAAGTTGCCCAGAGGACCCGGGAATTGAATCAGAGCAATTATGAATTGCTCCGGGCAAAGAAGGATACTGATGATATCCTGAACAATGTGGAGGAAGGCATTTTTTTGGTTAATCACAATTTTGAGTTGGGAGCACAGTACTCGCTTGCCCTGGAAGATATTCTTCATCAGTCTAATTTGGCTAACAATAGTTTTTTGGAACTATTAAGAGGAAGGGTCTCGGAGAAAGTTGTTCAGAGCACTAAGGAATATCTGGAGTTGATGTTTCGGGAGGATGTTGATGAAGAGACCATGAAGGAGCTAAACCCACTTTCTGAGGTTGAATTGAATTTGATCGATGATGATTCCTGGGAAAGCTCCAAGTACTTGTCATTTAATTTTCAGCGTATTTTTGATGAAGAGCGGATCGTCAGTCTTATTGCCACAGTGGCGGATGTAACGGAACAAATCATTCTAGCCAAAAGGCTGGAGAGTACGGAAAAGCATACGCAAAAGCAAATGGAATGGTTGGTCAACATTTTGCATATTGAGCCGTCTTTGTTGAATGAATTCATCGAAGGCGTGCAGCGGGAATTAGACCATATTGATGCCCTGTTACGATTTGGAGATGCCAATAACGATTATCATCAGTTGCTGGAAGAAATTTACCGGGCTATCCATCTGGTAAAAGGCAACGCCACCCTGCTCGATCTTAAATTCTTTGCCAATCAGGCGCACCAGTTTGAAGAGCGGATTAATGAAATCCGCCAGAATGCATTTATTCAGGGAAAGGACTTTGTGCCCCTGGTTCTTAAACTGGGTGAGATCCGTTCCAATTTAAATGATGTGAGAAATTTGATTGAACGAATCAGTCAGTTCCACCAGCACTTCCGGCCCAAACGGAGTTACGAGAGTGAGCTTTTGATAAAATCCATTACTAATTTGATCAACAATCTGGCCAAGGATCTGGGCAAGGAAGTCGACTTTATTCATGAGAATTTTGAAGCGATGTCTCTGCCATATCGTTTTCGGCTTTTAGTCAAAGAAATTTTGATCCAACTGGTCCGGAATGCTCTGCATCATGGAATTGAAACGCCTGAGGAAAGAATTCAGCTGAATAAAAAACCGAGAGCAGCAATTTATCTTTCATCCGAACAGAATGAAGATCACTTTATCTTCCGCTTCCGGGATGATGGCCGGGGTCTCCAGGTTGAGAAATTGAAAGAGAGAGCCTTAGCATTGGGTAAATGGAAACCTGGGGTGATTGTGGCTTGGGGCGAGAAGGAAATTGCCGATCTTATTTTTGTCTCCGGAATTTCGACGGAACAAAATGCTAATCTTTATGCCGGACGTGGCGTGGGTATGGACTTAATCCGAACTAAGATCAAAGAGGCCAACGGCAAAATTGAAGTTGAGTTTGAAGAAGGGACGTTTTGTGAATTTAACATAACCCTGAACCTGAAGAAAGCTAACGCTAAAAAACCAAGCCAGCCTAGAAGGACTAAAGCAGCCGGTAGAAAAACCAAAGTTGTTGAAAATATTGGTAATTGAACATGATGATAATAAAAAATTACCTGGAAATAAAATTCAAAAAGTGAGGTGACGATGAACGAAAAAATTAAACTACTGATTGTAGATGATTCCTTGATTATTCGACAGGCTATTGAGAAAAATCTGAATGATTTTCCTCTGGAAGTTGTTGGCACTGCCGGTGATGGTAAAAGTGCTCTGGAATTATTCAGAAAGACCGAGCCGGATGTGGTAACTCTGGATATTACCATGCCCGAACTGGATGGCATCGCCGTATTGGAGCAGATGATGAAAATTAATAAGGATGCCAAAGTGATGGTTATTACCGCCCTGAAAGATAAGGCTACCGGTCTTCGTGCCATTCAACTGGGTGCGAAAAGTTTCATCATTAAGCCATTTACTTCGGAAAAACTAAAGTCAGCCTTCAGCCGGATGCTGGAAAAAAATTAACCGAAAACAGGAGTACCAAAAATGAACGAAACTGATCTCCATTTTTTTATTGATAGCACGGTAAACTACTTCGAGGAAGTAACCAGCGAATCGGCTGTGACAGGGATACCTTATTTAAAGGGGAAGGAGCCGGTTGTCCTGGATTATTCGGGCATTATCGGAATCTCCGGTAAACGGAAAGGTTGTGTTTATATTACCACAACTCGTGATATGCTTGAAGAGCTGGCCAATATCATCCTGGGAAATCAGGATGCGGCCGTGGAAACTGTAAAAGATCTGACCGGTGAAATTGCCAACACTATCTCCGGTAACGTGAGAGAAGCGTATGGTAGCAGTTTTATGATTTCTGTGCCGGTAGTGGTTGAAGGACGAGCGAAGGATATCAGGCTTCCTGAGCATGTGCAGGCCTTTGTTATTCCCATTACCTGGAAGGATTTTAAATCTTTTCTGGTTGTGTGTCTGGAATAAGCATAATTGAGCGGACTAAGGATTTTTATTAAATGATCCATCTGGATGAAAATTTTGCAGACCTTCCTCCGAATTCCGAAGGGGTTCCCAATCGGGTGAACGGGGATTTTCTGAGTATTGAACAGGTTATCCTCACTGTTTTGGATAACGCCGGAGAAGGTATATTCTTTTTGAATCGAGAGTATGAGATTTACAGGTATTATTCCGCTGCGCTTGAGTCCATTCTCAGCATCAAAGATCTGGAAAATAAAAATTTTATCAGCTTATTGGAAAACCGCGTTCCCGAGCAGGTGATTAATAATGTTCGGGAATATTTGGAGCTGATGTACCGGGAGGATCTGGATGAAGAGGTCATTAATGAGTTAAATCCGTTGATTGATACGGAATTTTTTTATGAAGATGAATGGGGTATGTGGACGTCATCTAAATACCTCTCTTTTAAATTTCAGAGAGTAGTGGAGAATGATAAAATCTTAAAATTAATTGGTGTGGTAAAGGATGACTCGGAGAGAAATGTTCTGAGCCGGAAATTAGAGCAAACCGAAAATCACACCCAGAAGCAGATGGAATGGCTGGTTAATATTCTCCATGTTGAACCGGAATTGCTTAAAGACTTCTTTATTGGGGTGGAACATGAACTCCATAATATCGAATTGGTACTGAAAAATGGCAAGGATACCCAGAAACCTCAGGAGCTTCTGGAAAATATTTATCGTTCACTCTACATAATCAAGGGAAATGCTTCTCTGCTGGATCTAAGATTTTTTACTGACAAAACCACCCAGTTCATTGAAAAAGTGATGGTCCTTAAAGGCAAGAAGAATTTAAGTGGAACAGACTTTGTTCCGGTGGTGGTTTTGCTGGGAGATATGCAGGATACCCTGAAGGATGTCCATACGATTTTCAAGCGGATCAGTCATTTTCATAATCATTTCCGGGCGAAAAGAACTTATGAGAGCGAATTGTTGGTAAATTCGCTCCGAAATCTCACCCGGGGATTGAGCAAACAATTAGGCAAAGATGTGATCTTCGATTACAAAGATTTTGATGCTTTGTCCATTCCCTATATGTATCGTCAACTGGTAAGAGATGTACTTTTTCTGTTAATACGAAATGCCATTTTATATGGAATTGAAGATTCCGATCAGCGGAAATCAAATAACAAAAGTCCCAGTGCCGTGATCAAGATTTCTTCCATTATTAATAACGGTCTGCTTGGTCTGGTACTCCGGCATGATGGGAGAATTGACCGGATTGAGAGATTGCTGCAAAAACTCATTAATTTTGATGAGGAGGATGTTGAGAAAAGGAGCGACTGGGAAGGAATGCAGGTTACCCAGCTTTTATTCATGCCGAATATTCAAACTGGAGATGAGAAGGAACTGCTCACAAATTATTCCATGGATATTGAGGCCCTGAAGAAGAAATTAAAAGAAAAAAAGGGTCGGCTTAAAATTACTTTTACCAGTGAAGAATCCTGTGAGTTTACTGTGCTGTTTCCCCTCAATCATGTCTGATCTAACATTTGATCTCCTTTAAAGCAAAAACATTATTTCGAATATCAGGTCAAAGAGCGTCCACCGTCAACATTGATTACTTCTCCGGTGATAAAATCGCTTCCTTCGATTAAGAATGCCACGGTATTGGCGATATCTTCCGGTTCCCCGATCCTCTTCAATGGTGTCCGGGAAATCAGGTAATTTTCCTCTTCCTGGTCATAATTTTCGGCAAGCAATACCGTACCAGGCGAGACAGCATTTACCGTTACATATGGTGCTAAAGCTTTTGATAGTCCTTTGGTCAGGGCAATAATACCGGCTTTGGAAATACAGTATGGGATATATCCCGGCCAGACATTTTGAGCAGATACATCTGCGATATTAACAATTTTTCCCTGTTTCTGGTTATACATCATTTCGCCTAAAATCTGGCAGCCATAGAAGGGACCGCGAAGATTAGTATCCATAAAATGGTTCCATTGGTCATCAGTAATTTTGAAAAATGGAGTCGGGTAAAATATCGCTGCATTATTGACCAGAAAATCAATCCTGTCCCATTTCTTATTGATTTGATCTCGCATTTTCATCCAATCCGGCTTCTGGCTAATATCACCTTGGAGAATTATTGATTCACAGCCCAAATTTTCAATCTCCCTTTGTGTCTGCAGCGCTTTTTCTTTATTGGTATGGTAATGGATGGCAATATGAACACCCTTGGCAGCCAGAGTCAGTGCGATAGCCCGACCGACCCGATCTGCGCTTCCGGTAACCAGGGCAATCCTGTCAGAAAGTTTCATAAAATTCTCCCAGCATTAAAAATAATTAAAAGATTGTATTATTTGCAATATATTACAGTTTGTAGTATTTTTAGAAAAATTTTTGTTACCCTATAGTCAAAAAAATAAATTGCAAACGTCGTAAAGTATGATTGCTGTTATAAATAACCATATTCAGCACCGTCTCAAGGGTGAAAATTTAGCAGAAGTTTCACTGACGCAAGCAGCAAAATGGTTAGATGAATATGGGATCTTAAGTGATTCAAAAATAACACCAGGTTATTCTTTACGCCGTCATATCTTAAAGGGAAATATATTAGGGGCGTATCGGAAAAACAATTACTTTTGGTTCATCAGGAAAATAGAAAATTTTGAAGCGCTGATAAGTGCGCGACAGTTAAGTAAGATTTTTAATTTAAAAAGCAGGACGAGTTTATATCGAAAAATTAGGTACCACGAAATACCATACCAGCGAAAAGGTAAAAAAGGAATTTATTTCAGATATTCGGATTTGGTGAAGTGGGCGTTAGAGCGAAACCGGGAAGATATTTTTGAATTGATAAAGAATATGATCTAAACGCGAGGGTGAGGGCAAAGAACTGATTAAATAACTGAAAGCACCCTAGGGACCCATAACATAAGGAGGTATGGTATGCGCCGTTTCACACCTGTGCTTACCATTGGGTTGTTACTT
>CAYVKM010000048.1:0-26867 GCA_964452045.1 uncultured Calditrichaceae bacterium | reverse complement strand
CGTTAGAAAATCGATCAAGAGTAATAATGTATGCCATCCTTCCCGAAATAATAACAGTAGCAACTTAAACATAGAATTTTTTCACTGAAAAAATTCTATCTCAATCTTCCCAGCAGTATATTTTAAAACGCGAATCCCAAAATTATAAAACCCGTTCCTTTATTGTTTCGGACTTTTTTAATTACTTCCCTAATCCCTTAACTCTCCTCACCGCCTCACTCACCAAAACCTTAACCGGTTTTTCCTTATTTTCCCGACAAAACAATTTTCCTCCAGAAAATTTATCGGGATAAAAACTTCCTGTTTTCACCTATTTCCCTATTCCCTAATTTCCTTATTTCCTTTCCCCCCCCAAAATAGCCAACGCATATTATCCTTCACGATTTTTGAGGCAGCCAGGAGCATTCTCTTTTGAAGAATATCCTGCAATTCATCATAAATATTGGAGAATATTCAACAATTTATAAAATGTTCTTCAAACATATTTATGTCTAATCTTATTACATTCCAATACTTAAACAACATTATTTACCGATGGCATAACAATTGATAATAATAGTAAACAATAACGATAGGCATTTCTCAATTGAAATGCAGGAAAATAAGGCCGGTTTATGATTACACAGACAAATTTCATCTTCACCAAAACTTCATATTTGTTTGCAAAAATAAATATCATAAAAGGAATGAATAATGGAACGGGAAGTGGGACGAGTGATCAGGATTAAAGGTGATAAGGCAGAGGTCTTACTTCATTCCAGTGCCGCCTGTGGCGCTTGTGGCGCCCGGTTTTCCTGCGCCCTTGGAACGGGAGTAGACCGGATAATGACCGTTACCAATCGATTTCATGCCAAGGTGGGTGACCAGGTGGAAATTGAATTGACCGAAAAAACCAGGATTCTGTCCGCACTTTTGGTCTTTTTTATGCCCCTGGTGCTGATTGTGGCAGGTTATTTTCTGGGGACCGGTATTTTTCATACCCAGGGCAGCGGCATCCTGGGGGCGGTTCTCGGATTCATTATCAGCGGGATAATCCTCTGGATGGTCAATAAAATTGCCATCAAAAATCAGAGAGTTAATCCCCATATGAAAAAACTGCTTCATCAACATGGCTAAACATAGGAAATAGCAAAATCTATGGATACCAGGTAGGATGAAAAAGATTAAGCATAATAAAACAGACTCAAAAAGGAAATGATAACAGGGAGGTTATAATGAAGAGTACAAAATCGGAGGATTTAAATATGTTTAAGTATTCAGTAATCAGCAGAATTGTAACACTGATGGCATTTACACTATTTCTAATTGTCGTGCCTGCATCTGCCCAAAAGATGCAGGAGAAACCGATGCAACAAAAGATGATGGGTATGCCACAGATGATGGAACAAATGCAGCAGATGATGAACCAGTCCAATTCCATGATGCAGATGATGCACGGAGACCAGGGATCCGGTATGGGCATGATGGAAGGCCAGCAGGGTATGGGAATGATGCAGGGTAATCAATCCATGATGAATATGGTGCACGGTTTTAACGGCATGACCAATAACATGAATCAGATGATGGGACAACTTCAGAATATGATGAATGATAAAGCCCTGATGGGCAATCCGCAGATGAAAGCACATCTCGAATCCATGCAGCAAAATATGGGCACGATGATGGGTACCATGCAGAGTATGATGACCAATTTGCAGCAGATGCAGAAAATGGGACCAGCAGAGAAGATGGGCAAACCTCAAAAAATGGACAATGAGGAGAAAGGTGAAAGTGTAAAATAAATTTTTTGTAAAGAGTGAATGGAGTCAAAAGCAGGGCTCCATTCACTCAGACAAATTTATGTCCCATAAAGATTTCACAATAATATTTCATCAAACTATTTAAGGAGATGTACTATGATCCAAACCAAGTTACCCGGCTTCATATTAATTCTCGGAATAATTTTTCTATTTAATATATCCGCCTATTCACAGGGCGGGATGTATCACTATCCGGGATTTCTTCATCCGGATTCGCTGACACCTTTAACGGTATCGGGCACTGCCATTGTCGATTCGGTTATGTTTCATGCCAGATATTTCCTGGATGAAAATCAGGATGGAATAGCAGACTATATATTAAATTTCGGACCACCCTGGTATCAACCGGACAGTAGTAGTGCCAGCCGCCCTAATTATGGAGACCCCATTACCATTTACGGCGGGGCACACGACTCCACCGGCATCGGACTGCCGATGATCGTGGTCTATGAGATAAACGGCGAATTCTGGCGGGATCCCTATGATCCATTGTGGACAAATCTTGGGATGCACTCCAACACCGGAGGTCACCACCATGGCGGCATGAACGGATTTTGCTTTGGATGGATGCATGATACCCTCAACGTTGATACCCTTAACGGAACCTCACTGGTTGATACCACACTTATTGTAGAGCATTATTATCTGGACGTGAATGGCGATAACGAGCCAGACTATTTTCTCAATTTCGGACCACCCTGGTACCAGCCTGCTTCCGGTGCAACCCGGCCACAACCCGGCGAGACTGTCGAAATTATTGGTGGGGTATTGAATAAGCCAAACTTGCCGGTGGTGATTGTCTATCAGATAAACGGGTTGGCCTGGCGGGACACGACCGGTTTCGGTCAATACTTTGGGGGCGGATGGATCTATCAGAATATGACTATGCCACAATGGGTACATGCACCTTTCGACACCCTGAATGGAATGCGGTTTAATCCCGGTTGGCACATGGGCGGCATGATGATGCCGGATACCCTGTTTTGCCAGATACTGGAGTTGTATCCCCAGAATATGCCGAACACCGGCGGTTTAAACGTGTTTGCCGGCAATGAAATCGGTATGTTTTTCCCCAATGGAATGAACGGCATGTGGCAGGGTGGCGGCGGTGGACACATGAGTTTCGCCTCAAATGTTCAATTCCGGTTGTATTATAATGATATCCAGCTCCAGGGAATGAATATCGACGAAAACACAATTGAGGCCCGTACCTGGGATAGAAACAGCAGCAGCTGGTCGGTCGTATCCGGGGCCGTACTCGATCCGGCCAATAATACGGTAACTTTCCAGCAAAATTCGGTTAGCACTTATGTGATTCTAACCGGACAGGAAAATACCACTGCAATAAATGACGATCAAAAGCTGATTGCCGATGGATTCTTACTCAAACAGAATTATCCCAATCCATTTAATCCGATTACCCAGATTGAATTTGTGCTGGAGAAAAATGCCAAAGTTCAGCTTTCCATTTACAACATACTGGGACAAAAGCTGGATGTTCTGCTGAACAGCAATCTCACTGCCGGAGTGCATCGTGTGCAGTTCGATGGCCGCAATCTGCCTTCGGGCATTTATTTTTATCAACTGCGGGTCGGTAATCAAACCCAGGTCAGGAAGATGGAATTGATGAAGTAGTTAAAAACAGATAATCCCTCCCCGGATGCATTCGATCCCACGGAGGAGGGATTATTTTTATTGTACATTAAATATTAGTTATGAAATGAGGGCAAAAAATTAAACCTTAATCTAAGTAAAGGAGATTGTCATGGGACATTATATGGGATGGGGTGGTATGGGATTCGGATGGATTATCTGGATTGTTATACTTGCCATCATTATCTGGGCGGTCATCAGAATAGCCAATACCAGTCAAAACCGGAGATCTGACACTTCCGGGGAAACACCGCTGGATATTCTGAAAAAACGTTATGCCCGGGGTGAAATTTCAAAGGAACAGTATGAACAGATGAAGAAAGACCTGCAATAAATAGTACCAAAGAATCCAAGAATTATTAAGGTATTTGTTCATTAAAGTTTATAAAAAAAATTAACATTTCATCAAAACTGAAAATCAGGAGGTGCTATTTATGAGGTTACCATTTACCACCGAACAGTTTTTGCAGGTATTTGGTAATTACAACCTTTCGGTTTGGCCAATGCAGATCATTCTATATGTTCTGGGAGTCATCGCAGTTATTTTGGCGATTCGGCCAACCCGGAACAGCGATAAAGTAATTACGGTGATTCTGTCTTTTTTCTGGCTGTGGATGGGGATTGTTTACCACCTGATTTTCTTTACTGAAATCAACAATGCTGCTTACATTTTCGGGATCGTCTATATTATCCAATCGTTCCTCTTTCTCCTGACCGGTGTTTTTAATTCAAACCTGACCTTCAACTTAAAATTTGATACTCGGGGAATCACCGGAATCATCTTTATTTTCTACGCCCTGATTATCTATCCTATTTGGGGTGCCCTGGCCGGGCATCACTATCCCAATATTCCTATTTTCGGTTTGCCCTGCCCCACCACAATTTTCACTTTCGGACTTTTGCTATGGACCACTCGGCGATTTCCCAAATATCTGCTTATCGTTCCCTTTCTCTGGTCTATTGTAGGCTTCAGTGCGGCACTCAATCTGGCAGTATTCCAGGACTATGGATTGCTGGTGGCCGGGGTCGTCGGTACTGTGCTGATACTACTCCGGGACAGAAAAAGTCCGGCCAGAATTTAAAACAAAATCGGGTCCAATTTGGCTAAGGCAAGACAACCTGATTCATTTTATTAAAAACGAAAGAACTATAATCAAATGAATACTTCAGACCATTCAAACCATCAGCAGGGAAATTCTAACCATTCCGGAAGCGAACATCATCAGCATGGTCATGATTCACATGCAGAGCACCAGGAACATCAGGGACATGGAGGACACGGTGGTCATCATGCCCATATGGTTGCGGATTTTCGCAAGCGATTCTGGATTTCCCTGGTATTATCAGTCCCAATTCTGCTCCTCTCCCCTATGATTCAGCAATTCCTCGGTTTGGGAACCAGTCTTCGATTTTCCGGGGACTTATTTATCAATTTCCTGTTTTCCACCACCGTATTTTTCTACGGCGGTTGGCCTTTTTTAAAGGGTTTGTATGATGAGCTGCGTCAAAAGAATCCGGGCATGATGACCCTTATCGCCCTGGCCATTGCAGTTGCCTATTTCTATAGCAGTGCAGTGGTCTTCGGAGTTAAAGGGAAGATCTTTTTCTGGGAACTGGCTACCCTGATCGACATCATGCTGCTGGGCCACTGGATCGAGATGAGATCGGTGATGGGCGCATCCCGGGCGTTGGAAGAGTTGGCCAAGCTGATGCCGTCCGAAGCGCACAAGCTGATGTCCGACGGCAGTGTAAAAGATGTTCCATTGGATCAACTGCAATCCGGTGATAAAGTGTTGATCAAACCGGGTGAAAAGATCCCGGCCGATGGCAAAGTAGTGGAGGGAGAGACCTCAGTAAACGAAGCCATGATTACCGGGGAATCCAAACCAGTCGATAAAAGCGTGGGTGATAAAGTAATCGGTGGTGCCATAAACGGCGAGGGATCCATTACCATCGAAGTTGAAAAAACCGGCAAGGATTCATACCTCTCCCAGGTAGTGGAGATGGTCCGGCAGGCCCAGCAGAGTAAATCCAAAACCCAGGACCTGGCCAACCGCGCGGCTTTTTGGCTTACCATTATTGCCCTTTCTGCCGGTGCTATTACCATGTTCGTCTGGTTGGTTTTTATGCGGACGGATTTTGTCTTTGCTCTGGAGCGGACAGTGACGGTTATGGTCATTACCTGTCCCCATGCCCTTGGTCTGGCAATCCCGCTGGTGGTGGCGGTATCGACAGCCATATCTGCCCGCCACGGACTGCTGATTCGCAACCGGGCAGCCTTTGAGCGTGCCCGAAATCTTCAGGCAATAATCTTCGATAAAACCGGCACCCTCACCGAAGGTAAATTCGGAGTCACCGACCAGATAACTCTAAATGACAAAGCTGATAAGGACGAGATATTGGCCTATGCCGCTGCCGTGGAGCAAAATTCAGAACATCCCATTGCCAAGGGAATTGTTCAGTCCGTAGAAAATTTAAAGAAAGTGACCGATTTCAAATCCATTCCCGGCAAGGGCGCCCAGGGAAAGGTCGATGGAAAAGATATAAAAGTGGTTAGTCCCGGCTATTTGCAGGAAAAAAATATTAAATCTGAAAATCAGGAGATCGACAAATTAAATGCTGAAGGAAAAACTGTGGTATATGTCCTGATTGACGATCAGCTTCAGGGAGCGATTGCCCTGGCGGATATCATCCGGAAAGAGTCGGCCGAGGCAATTTCCCGGCTCAGGAAGATGGACATCAAGGCGATGATGCTCACCGGCGACAACCAGCAGGTGGCCAAATATGTGGCTGAAAAATTGAACCTGGATGATTATTTTGCCGAAGTCCTCCCTGATCAGAAAGCAGATAAGGTGAAGGAGGTACAGTCCCGCGGGCTGGTTGTGGCCATGACCGGCGATGGGGTGAACGATGCCCCGGCCCTGGCCCAGGCGGATATCGGGATTGCCATCGGTGCCGGTACCGATGTTGCTGTGGAAACTGCGGATATCATCCTGGTCCGCAGCAATCCCCTGGATGCGGTGGATATCATCGCCCTGGCCAAAGCTACCTACCGGAAGATGGTGCAAAATCTGATCTGGGCCATGGGGTATAATGCCATAGCCATCCCGCTGGCCGCAGGGGTACTTTATCACTTTGGTATCTTGTTGAGTCCGGCCGCCGGTGCAGTACTGATGTCGCTCAGCACTGTGATTGTAGCGATAAACGCCCGGTTTTTAAAAATAGAAAATAAAGCGCTCAATGGGTGATACATCGATTAGGAAATAATGAAAGTTTACCGGAAAGGGTAAAAATGATTACGATAATTCTAAACGATGCTCCTTACGGAAATAAACGATCGTATAATGGGCTCCGTCTGGCGCTGGCAAGAGCGGAAGAAGATGTCCGGATCTTTCTGATGGCCGATGCAGTGTTCTGTGCCCTTGAAAATCAAACAACGCCCAACGGCTACTACAACATTGCCCGGATGCTGAAAAGTCTTCTGAAAAGAGGGGCTAATATTCACATGCGAGGATCGTGCAGTGATGCCCGTGGGGTATCGGAGAATCAGGTAATTAGAGAAGTTGTCAAAAGCGATATGGCAACGCTGGCCGGATGGTGAAGGAAACCCCCAAAACTATGGTGATTTAAGTTATGATTAGAAATACAAATGGATATTGAGTCGAAAGGGCAGATTCCAATGTGTCCAAATAAGCGTTGGCGAATAATATCAAATATGGAAATAAATAATGTCTCGCGAACATAATCACTCACACGAACAACAGGTAAGAAACTACAATAAGGCCTTCGCATTTGGTATTATTCTCAATGTGGTATATATCATTGCAGAAGTGGTTTATGGCCTGATTGCGAATTCCATGGCGCTGATTGCTGATGCCGGCCATAACTTTAGTGATGTCCTGGGACTGTTATTAGCCTGGGGTGCAAGTTTACTTGCGCAAAAAGCTGCCACAAAAACCAAAACCTATGGCATGCGCAAAGCCACAATTTTAGCGTCACTGTTTAATGCGATTATCCTGTGGATTGCTGTGGGTGCCATCAGCATCGAGTCTATCAGAAAGCTCTTTCAGCCGGAATCGGTTTCCGGTACCACAATCATGATTGTTGCGGTAATTGGGGTATTTATCAATACCGTAACAGCACTGCTTTTCCTGAGGGGACGAAAAAGCGATATCAATATTCAGGGTGCTTTTCTGCACATGGCGGCAGATGCCGGGGTTTCTCTTGGCGTGGTGGTGGCCGGACTGCTCATTTACTTTACCGGTTGGTATCTGGTGGATCCGATTGTCAGCCTTATTATTGTGGTGGTTATTACCATTAGCACCTGGGGATTACTCAGAGATTCTTTCTCCATGTCCATGGATGCAGTGCCAAAAGACATAGATTTTGATGGAGTAGAACAATATCTGCAATCTCTGGATGGCGTGGTGGACGTCCATGACCTGCATATCTGGCCAATGAGTACCACCGAAACCGCCCTCACCGTCCATTTGGGCGTTGGCAAAAATGTCAATACAGATATGTTGATCAAAATAATAGCAGATAAAATGCAAAAAGACTTTGATATCGTCCATGTAACTATTCAGACAGAGCTAGAGAACAGAAATGACTGCAAACAAAAACCCGATACCGTAATTTGAGTCAGCCATCATTGTCCGGGTCAAACTCGAGGATCGCCACTGTTTCTAAAAATAATGAATAAACCTTTTTCCGATTTATCCGACAATACAAGCTCGGATTAGAACGATTATCTGGCTGGAAATAAAAACGAAATTTAGCGTCTGAGAAACAAGCTTTTTAACGTGGAAGGAATTTATATGTCCTATGGTTTTGTTTATCTGTCAATTCTTATCGGCTCAATTGCGGCAATGAATCCCGCTTTCAGCCAGAGCCCCTTGCGCGACCTGTACGACCAGGGAGTAAAGCATGGTATTGAAGGTCAATTCGATACCGCCAGAACTGTGTTTCGGAAAATCCTGAATCAGGATTCAACATACATACCCGCCAAACTAAATCTGGAAATTGTGGAGAAGGTACTGGCCGGTAAACTGGCTGATCAGGCGGCCAAATACTACTTCATGGCCATTGATTTCGGTAATCGGGACGATTTCGATAATAAACTGGATTATCTGACCAGGGCAATCGACCTCAGCCCGGATTTTGCCCTGGCCTATAACGACCGGGCAATTGCCTATGCCCGGAAAAATATGTACGAACTGGCGATTGAGGATTATGACAGTGCCCTGAAGATTTCCCCGAATTTAGCGGAAGCATATATGAACAAAGCCCTGGCCTGCGATAAGATAAACCGTCCGGTGGATGCCCTGGAGGCATATAAATCTTTCCTGAAATATGCCGGCGACCGAAACGATCATTATACCTTTTATGCCAACAACCGGGTAAAAGAATTGGAAAATTTCCTCCAGATGCAGAAATAAGCATCATTTCTTATTCTGAACCGGTAATGCATTAATATTTTCAAAGATCCTTTCTTTCCGAATTTTTTCATTCTTTTCCAAACATCTCATCCGGCTTTTCGTATAGACTTTAAAAATCATGGAGGAAAAAATGAAAATTTATATACTCACCGCTATCGTAGTACTTTTCTCAACCGGTATTTCCGGCACCTATCGCGAAACGAAAAATCTATCCCTTCCTGCGGAAGACATAAGCCAACTCAGGATAGACTGTGGCGCCGGTTTCTTAAAAGTTCAGGGTGATCCGGGTTTAAAAGAAATCCAGGTAACTGCCGACATTGAACTACGCAATGTAGACCGGGATGAAGCCGCAAAAATCCTGGATAAATATCTGGAACTAACTTTAAGAAAACAGGGCAGAAGAGGCATACTGAGAAGTGATTTCGAACATTCCAATTCCTTTTTCTCAGGTCTGTTTGGGGATCGACCGCAAATTACCATCGACCTGACGGTTAAGGTCCCGCAACAAATGGACCTCAACATCGATGATGGCTCGGGTTTTATGGAAATCAACAATACCCGCGGCGATTTGGAGATCGATGACGGATCCGGTGAGCTTACAGTTAAGAGTGTAACCGGGAATATCGAAATAGATGATGGATCCGGAGAAATCATCATCAGAGATGTTAATGGAGATGTACAGGTAGACGATGGTTCGGGAGAAATTAATATCCGAAAGGTGGTCGGGACTGTCCGGGTTGACGATGGTTCCGGTTCCATTATTATTGATGATGTTGAGGGGGACGTGATAATCGAGGACGACGGCAGCGGAGGCGTACATATCGCCAATGTTACCGGCAAAGTGATTCGCAGGGATCAGTAGGGATGTGATCTGAATCAGTACAACGTCCTCTGCAACTTAACATTCTGCTATTAGTCACCTCCGGTTAGGAGCGGGACAACCATGAGCTAATGATCGGATTTCTTTTCCCTGTTCACGGAATTAATCAAATCACCCTTCAATTGTTCATCGGCTATTTACCCCCCTTTGATTAACCACTTATTACGGTTTAACAAATTCATAAAATCTTCATAAATATTATTTAAATATTTTACCGTCTACAAGGCACAAGAGGCGCAACATTCTATATCACCTTTAGCAGGAGGACTAACTATGTCGATTCAACTTAACAATTCCTGGAACAGCGAATCTTTGTCCCGCAGGGAACAGATTATTGAAGTGGCAGTCTTTCTTTTTCTGATCGCCCCCTCCATGGCATTTTCATTTTTTGCGGTAAAAGAAGGTACCATCAGCTTTGTGCTGGCTGGTGTTTCCACCATTCTCAGGGATCTGGCGCTGGTCTCCCTGGTCATCTTTTTTCTCTGGCGGAACCGGGAATCAGTTAAAATGATCGGCTGGGTTGGCCGAAACGGACTTCGCGAGGCAGCAATCGGTGCGCTGCTTTTCATCCCCATGTTTTACGCGGCCGGATTTCTGGATCAGTTATTGGTAGCTGCCGGATTCTCTTCACCGGCCACGCCTATTCCTTCGCTGGAAGCGACCGGGGGAATATTTGAGTCTATCCTTGGTTTTATCCTGGTAACCATTGTTGCCATTTCCGAAGAGACTATCTTCCGGGGATATCTATTGTTGCGCTTTAATAATATTTTTTCCAGTACCTTTTTTGCTGTTATTCTCTCAGCATTTATCTTCTCCCTGGGACATGGCTACGAGGGAACCGCCGGTGTTATTACCGTCGGTTTTATGGGATTTGTATTTGCCATTGTTTATCTCTGGCGAGGCAGCTTAATCGCACCCATCGTAATGCATTTTTTGCAGGATTTTATCGGCATTGTCCTTTTACCATTGCTGGGTGCAAAATAAATGCTTTTCTCCACTGTATCAAAATAATAAGGGTATCTGCAGATGAAAGATAAGATACAACATAAAAATTTAAATAATTCAGAGAAAGAGCTCTTTGACAACTAAAGTAAAAACACCGATTACCCCTGCTCAATGGAAAGTCCTTATCGCCTTAATGCTGGGTGTTTTTATGGCGGCACTGGATATCTCCATCGTATCCCCGGCCATACCGGTAATCATCAAGGAATTATCCATAACCGAGCGTCAAATTCCCTGGATTATTACCCTGTACTTACTGGTTTACGTGGTCTCCATTCCCTTAATGGCAGCCTTATCGGACCGGTTCGGCCGAAAAAGAATTATTTTGTTGGATGTGGTAATTTTTGCTTCTGGCTCATTATGGGCGGCTCTTTCTCCGAACTTTCTCCATCTGCTGGTCGCCCGTGCTATACAGGCTCTGGGTGCCGGTGGTATTTTTCCTATTGCTACAACAGTTATCGGAGAGACCTTTCCCAAAGACCGGCAGGGTATGGCACTGGGTTTTAATGGAGTGGTCTGGGGAATTGCTGCGATAATCGGACCACCGGTTGGCGGATGGCTTACCCAATGGTTGGGCTGGACATCCATCTTCTATTTGAATTTGCCGATTGCCGTAGTGATTCTTTTCTATAGTGCCCGGAACCTGCCGCGGGACCAGGGAGTTCATGAGCATCCGCTCGATGTGCAGGGAATGGTTTTCCTGGGGATGGGGTTGGCCACGCTCACTTATGGCTTAAATCAGTTGAATAGCAAAGATCTGCTGGGAAGTTTGGTTTCTTCGGGAATCTGGTCCTGGATAGTGGCTGGTCTATTTCTGCTCATTATCTTTATCCAACTGGAACGACGACCAAAAGCCCCGGTTGTTTCACCCGGACTCTTTAAAAAACATCAACTCGATATTGGTTTGTACCTGTCATTTGCCGGGGGTATTGCCGAAGCCGGTCTGGTTTTTCTGCCCCTTTATGCGGTAAGAGCACTGAATATCAAAACCGGTGCGGCCGGCTCCTTAATGGCCGCAGGGGCTTTAACCCTGGTGCTGTTTACCGAACCGATGGGAATACTGGTGGATCGGGCCGGAGCCAGATTCGTTCTGTTAATCGGAACATTTTTTACCGCACTGGGTGCATTTTTATTCACTACTGCCCACAATCTGTTGGGCTTTATTGGATTCCAGATTATTATCGGTGTGGGGCTTAGCGCCCTGCTGGGCGCCCCGGTTAGATATGTGGCTCTGGCCGAAACAAATGATATGGAGCGGGCCTCTGCCCAGAGTCTGGTTAGCCTGGTCAGTAGTTTTGGGATCATGATCGGAACGACGCTGGCCGGTGCTTTTATGGCTTCCAACACCGGAACCCTGGAAGGATTTCATGAAATTTATCTGACCGTGACAGTGGCAGCAGTCATCGGCTTTCTGCTTTCTTTTGGGCTTAAATCTCCCAAACATGCCAAAAAGGGCGTTAACAAAGATCAGAAAGCAATTCAGAAAAAATGAAGTCATAAGGAAAGTTTAGAAAAGCAAAATCGACCTTAAATATGGCTAAAAAAGATAATCAAAAAATTCTAACCATAAACAGCGGTTCCTCCAGTCTGAAATTTGCTCTATATGAGATGGGAGATTCAGAAGAAATTCTGTTTAAAGGAGACTTTTCCAAAATCGGTGAAACGAATGGTTCCTTTCAGGTGAAGAATTCCCGGGGTGATAATGTTATTCAGCAAAACATGGATTTGCCAGATCACCATACGGCACTCGAGACACTTTCCAAATGGCTAAAATCGGATTATCCCAAACATACCATAACTGCTATCGGGCACCGGGTGGTGCATGGCGGGGAAAAACACAAAAAACCAAGCCTGATAACAGAGACACTTATTAAATCTTTAAAAAATCTTATTCCATTCGCCCCGGATCATCTGCCTCACCAGATCAAGGCCATCCAATCCCTGCATAAATTATATCCCAAACTCAAACAGGTTGCCTGCTTCGATACTTCCTTCCACCGCAATATGCCGAAACCGGCGAAAATGTTTGCCATCCCACGGGAGTTGTATCAGCAGGGGGTTCAACGATACGGATTCCACGGACTTTCCTATGAATACATATTGAGCGAGCTGAAGCAAATAGAGATAAAGTCTGCGGATTCCGGACGGATAATCATTGCCCATCTGGGTAACGGGGCGAGCATGGCCGCAGTCAAAGATGGCAGGAGTTTGGATACCACCATGGGTTTCACCCCGGCTGGTGGTCTGATGATGAGTTCGCGCTCCGGAGATCTTGATCCGGGAATCCTGATTTATCTGCTAAAAGAAAAGCATCTGAAAATTGACCGGCTTAATGAGCTCATCAATCAACAATCCGGCCTCACCGGAATATCCGGCATCACGTCGGACATGAAGGTGCTGATCGAAAAGCAAAAGAAAGAGCCCCACGCAGCAGAAGCAATTGAGCTTTTCTGCTACCAGGCCAAAAAATGTCTCGGTGCTCTTACCGCTGTTCTGGGCGGAATTGATCTCCTGATTTTTACCGGCGGTATTGGCGAAAATGCACCGGAAATTCGGGAGCGAATATGCAATCAACTGGACTATCTGGGTATTTATCTTGATAAAACCCTGAATGAACAGAATGCTTCGGTTATATCAATAAAAGACAAACCGGTTATCGTACGGGTGATAAAAACAAATGAAGAACTCATGATTGGCCGGCATACCCGGAAAATAATTACCTCCAAACCATGATAAATTTAAGTATAAAGAATATTTTAAAAGGATGTGGTCATTTCGAATTTAATTTGTGATTTTCAATCGGAAGTTTTATTTTCACGCATCTGAAAAAATCAGGACACGATTCATTATGCCGCAAACCACAGAAGTCTGTTCGAATACTTTAAAGGAGCGGATCGATGCCGTTTTCGATGCGCAGCAAAAAAACAAACAACTCGTCGGGCAATCTTCAGTCAAAATCCGCATTGACAAACTGAAAAAGATTGAAAACTGGATGTTAAATAACCGTCAAAAAATCCGGGAGGCGGTCTATGCGGATTTCAAAAAGCCCGAGCCTGAAGTGGATCTGGAAGAGATATATGCCACACTCATCGAACTGAGATATGCCAGAAGGCAACTTCGAAAATGGATGAGACCGAAGAGAGCGGTTCCAACCAGACAGATGCTGGTCACCCGCTCCTGGATTCGCTATGAACCGATGGGCAGTGTACTGATCATTTCTCCCTGGAATTTTCCTTTCATGCTGTCCATCGGTCCCCTCATTTCAGCCATATCTGCCGGGAATTGCATCATTCTGAAACCCTCAGAAATCTCGCAGAATACCTGTCGCCTGCTGAATGATATGATTACCGAATTATTCCCGGAAAATGAGATTGCGGTGATAAACGGGGATAAAATCGTGGCTACCGAACTGCTGAAAAAACCTTTCGATCATATTTTATTTACCGGGAGTTCATCCATTGGCAAAATTGTGATGAAAGCAGCTGCGGAAAATTTAAGCTCGATAACCCTGGAACTGGGAGGTAAATCCCCGGTAATCGTAGATGAAACAGCTGATTTAAATGATGCAGCCCGGAAAATTGTCTGGGGAAAATATATGAATTCCGGTCAGACCTGTGTGGCACCAGATTACTTGTTGGTCCAGGAGAATTATTATCAAAAATTTATTAAGGTTCTCAAAGCGGAAATCTCCCGGGTTTACGGCCACACCGAAGCTGACCGGGAAAATAGCCCGGACTTTGCCAGAATTGTGGACCAGAAACATTATACCCGGTTGAAGAATCTTTTGAGCGAGGCGGTTAAATCCGGTGCATGCCTGGAAAGCGGAAACATTCCGGAAAATGGGGATAAATATATACCGCCTGTAATTGTATCCCGCATTCCTCCCGATCTCAGGCTCATGAAGGAGGAAATCTTCGGCCCGGTGCTCCCGGTGCTTTCGTACAAATCCCTGGCAGAAGCCCTGAAAATAATCGATGAGCATGAATATCCTCTGGGGATTTATATCTTTAGCAAGAGCCGGAAAAACATCAATCATATATTGGCAAATACCCGCTCCGGTGGGGCAGTGATCAATGATGTGGTTATCCAGTTTCTTCACAGTGGGCTGCCCTTCGGCGGATTACGGGACAGCGGTTTTGGCAATTCCCATGGATTTTATGGATTCCGGGCTTTTTCCCATGAACGGGCAATCCTGAAAGGTACCAGGTTCAGCCCCTTTAAATTTTTATATGCCCCCTATCCGGATTGGAAAAAGAAGCTGATCGATTTTCTGATCAAACATTTTTAGAACTTGTCAGATTGGGAAAAATAAAAACGGATCGGCATAAATATGAATCTCCGGAATCACTAAGGCAGAAGGAAAGTTTTTAGATGTCAGATTTTGATTACGACTATATTATCATCGGCTCCGGATTTGGCGGGTCGGTATCGGCCCTTCGTCTGGCGGAAAAGGGATACAAAGTCCTGGTGCTGGAAAAGGGGAAATGGCTGGCCGCACGGGATTTTCCCAAAACCAACTGGAATGTGAAGCGATGGTTCTGGATGCCCGGTATCCGTTTCTTTGGTTTTTTCAAACTTTCCTTTTTCCGGCATATTACCATTTTGTCTGGCGTGGGCGTCGGAGGTGGTTCACTGGTTTATGCTAATACCCTTCCCATTCCGAAAAAAGAATTTTTTCTGGCACCAAGCTGGAAGCATCTGGCGGACTGGGAAGACGAACTAAAACCATTTTATCAAATGGGCCTGCGCATGCTGGGGACCGCCCGGAATCCGCGTCTGGAAACCGGGGACCTGGCCCTGCAAAAACTGGCTTCAGACATTCGTAAGGAGGATCAATTCGAAGCAACAAATGTGGCGGTTTTCTTTGGCAAACCGAATATTACTGTTCCCGATCCTTATTTTAACGGGGAGGGGCCGGAACGCGCCGGCTGTAATTTTTGTGGCGGTTGCATGACCGGCTGTCGCTACAATGCCAAGAACACACTCGACAAAAATTACCTCTATCTTGCCCGGAAAAAAGGCGTCACCATTCAGGCAGAATCGGAAGTCTATGATGTGCAACCGCTAACGGTAAGCGATGGTTCGGATGGTTACCAGGTAAACTGGAAGAAATCTACCAGCTTTTTTAAGAAGAAAGGATCATACCGCTGTAAAGGAATCATCTTTGCCGGGGGCGTTCTGGGAACAATTCCGCTGCTGTTGAAACTGAAAGAAAAGTCCCTTCCCAATCTCTCCCCTAAAATCGGGGGAAACATCCGGACCAATTCAGAGAGCCTGATAGGGGTAACCACCTTTGATAAAAACACCGCTTTCTCGGATGGTATCGCCATCGGTTCCATCCTGCATACCGATCAGCACAGTCACCTGGAACCGGTGCGCTACTCCTCCGGTTCAGGATTCTGGCGGCTGTTAATGAGTCCCATGGCTCATGGAAAGCTAATATCCATTCGGCTCAAAATGATGTTCCGGGATTTTTTCCGGCATCCCATACAAAATCCTCGAACATACTTTGTCTGGAACTGGGCCAAACGGACTCAGATCCTGTTACATATGCAAACCCTGGACAGCACCCTGCGGTTTAGTCGGGGAAAATTGGGAATGAAATCCTCCATGGAAAAAGGCAAACGACCCACACCCTTTATTCCAGAGGCCGAAAATCTGGCCAATCTCTATGCCCGCCTGGTGAATGGCAAACCAACCGTTCTGCTCACCGAAACACTACTGGGTATTCCGACCACCGCTCATATTCTGGGTGGTGCGGTGATGGGTCGGGATGCACCGGAAGGGGTCATCGATAAAGATAACCGGGTTTTTGGATACCAAAATATGTACATTTGCGACGGCTCGGCTATATCGGCCAATCCGGGTTTGAATCCATCGCTTTCCATCGTTGCGATAACCGAGCGGGCAATAAGTAAAATACCGGAAGCTTCCAAAATTAATTCGGAACAATAATGGTTTTATTACACATAAAATGAATTAGAAAAGAGAAATGGTGTAAAAACATGAAAGCATCATCAGACCTTTCTTTTCAGATTCAGCACATTTTCACAGAAAAAATCTTTTACCTCTCCTTTATTTTTCTCGCCGCTTTCTTTTTCCTCACTCAATTTAGCTTTGCTTCATCCCCCTATCCAGATGGCTCAGGGAATGAGAACATTAAAGTTGGGCAGGCTCTCAGTGGGGGCGGTGCCCGGGGAATCGCTCACATTGGCGTGCTGATGGCACTGGAGGAAGAAAATATACCAATGGACTTAATTGCCGGCAGCAGTATGGGGAGTATTGTCGGGGGGCTATGGGCCGCCGGGTACACCGGCAAGGAATTAAAGGAACTGGTTGATCAGATCAACTGGATCAACATCTTTCAACAGAGTCCCGAACCCCGGGATGTTTGGTTAAGCCAGCGCTATGGCCTGATGGAACCATTGGTTCGCATTCATTTTCAATTCTGGAAAATTTCCATTCCGTACGGGCTGAACAACGGTCAGCGGATCAGCGAAGAGCTGTTCCGTAGAAGTGCCCCGGCCAATTTTGCCGCCCGGTCTAATTTCGACAGCCTTAAAGTCCCCTACCGGGCCATGTCAGTGGATGTCCGGGAAGGGAAAGTGTATGCTCTGGGAAAGGGCGGTCTGGCCCAGGCGATGCGCTCAAGTATGGCTATTCCTTTGCTGTTCTATCCGGCACTTTATAACGGTAAGTTAATGGTAGATGGCGGGGTGCTGGATGTACTTCCTACCGATGAAGCCCGACGGATGGGCGCCGATATCTTGATTGCGGTGGATGTAACCGAAAAACCGAATCCCAAAAGAGAACCGGCTAATCTGCTTGATATTGCTTACAACACCATCGATATCATGATTGACGATCAGATGGAGAGAAATGCGTGGCTGGCGGATGTACTGATACAACCGCCAATCGGTCAGCACCCGGACACCCAATATAGCGGACTGGATTCCCTGATTGATCTGGGTTACAAAGCTGCCAAACAGAAGATGCCGGAAATCAAAAGACTGATAGCGGCCAGGATGAATCAGATGAAAAGTTCAGAGAGACTGCTTAATAAGGATGCCCTGAGCCAGGCTACAATCGCTCAGATCAATATTATCGGGCATAAGCTGGCGTCTGACAATTCCACGATATTAACCAGCAAAAATCGCATCGGAGATAAACCAACCAGTGGATTTGTTAAACCGGGAATTATTGCCAGTTATTTTCCTTTGAAGGAAGGTTACTTGTATAACATGGATCTCGCTCTGGCGGGTGTGGAGAATCTTTATGCTACCGGTCTGTTCCAAAATGTCTGGCTGGAGCTGGAAAATTCCGGTGCGCAAAATGTTATTATCAATATCCATTATATGCAACTGTCAACCCGGACAATCGGCATCGGTGCAAATTATTATAGCGACATTGGGGCAAACTCTTTTGCCCAGATTGTTCCCTTTAATTTCTTTGGAATGGGGGCCCGCTTTATGCCCTTTCTCCAATATGGCGAACTTCGGAAACGGGCTGGCCTGGAGATTGCCAATAATCGGTTTTTTTCCACTGCCTTTATTTTTAATGGAGCCGGGTACTACGAGAATAATTTACTTAAACTCTATAATGTCGATGGACATAAAATTGATCAACTAAAATATGAGCGGGCCATCGGTCAGTTATGCTTTGGATTGCAGCCCGATAAAAAAGTGCTCCTCAATTTGGGATTACGTGGGCAACGGGTCTGGCTGAAAGAAAACCTGTCCTTGAGTCAAAGTGCTGTAACGCATCAATACTGGAGCCTGTACGGAAATTTGCTTTTTGATAACCGGGATAACCGGTATTTTCCGGTGAAAGGCAGCAGGCTATCCCTGAAGGGGGAATGGCTGCTCAATCATTATTCTGCCGGCCAAAATTACAGAAAAGTATTGGCCGGTCTGGATTGGACTGTGACTGTATGGAAAAGACATTCTCTTACTCCGTTTACCGAATTGGGTCTCTCGCAAAATGAGCTGCCGGTTTATGAAAAATTCCGGATAGGTGGTCCCACAATTTTACCCGGCTATCACCGTGAGGAAGTCTGGGCAAATAATTTTGCTGCTGCCGGGGTAGACTATCGATTCCGGTTTTATAAAAAATTTAACTTTCAGGTAAACTGGGGCATGGCCAATATCTTTACAAAAAGAACTGACTTTCAATTCTCAAACTTTACCAATGGTATGGCGGTGGGTTTATCCGCTTCCTCTCCGGTGGGGCCGGTTGCCATTTCTTATGGTTTGAGTGAGAAAAAAAGGGATCAGCTCTATTTTTCACTGGGATATGATTTTTGATTTCCTTAAAATGATATTATTATAGATGTAAGTTTTTCCGTAATAAGGAGATGCACCATGATTGAAAACCTCCAATTCACTTTAAACGGCAAACCACAATCCCTGACCGTGGACAGCAGCCGGCTTCTGCTCTGGGTGCTGCGAACCGATCTGGGTCTCACCGGTACCAAATACGGCTGCGGAGAAAGTTATTGTGGTGCCTGTACCGTGCTGGTCAATAATCAGGCGGTACGTTCCTGCCAGATGACCGTCAAAGACGTTCAGGGCAAAGAAGTTGTTACTATCGAGGGGCTGGCAAAAAACGGCGATCCCCATCCGTTGCAAAAGGCTTTTATGGAGCATGATGCGCTGCAATGCGGATACTGCACACCGGGGATGATCATGTCCGCTTATGCCTTGCTGCAGGAAAATCCCCAACCAAGTACTGCAGAAATCATCAATGGAATGAATGATAATCTCTGCCGGTGCGGGGCGCACACCCGGATTGTTCAGGCAATTCAGGTAGCTGCCAATGAAATGGAGGGGTACCATGAAAAAAGATAAATATTTGGAAATGGATTTTTCCGATAACCAATCGGACTTTCAGATAGACCGGAGAGAATTTCTCAAAATAGCCGGTGGCGGTATTTTTATTCTCTTCACCGTTTGGGATTCTTCTCTGTTTTCCCAGGAAAGAAGAGGCCGGAGAAATCTGCCTTCCGATTTCAATGCTTTTCTCAGGATCGGCGAGGACGGACGGGTTGCCTGCTTTACCGGTAAAATTGAAATGGGACAGGGTGTTATTACCTCGCTGGCCCAGATGCTGGCGGATGAACTGGACGTTTCGCTGGATGCAGTAGATATGGTAATGGGCGATACTGACCTTTGCCCCTGGGACATGGGTACCTTCGGTTCTATGACCACCCGTTTCTTCGGACCCCCCCTGCGCGAGGCCGTTGCCGAGGGCAGACAGGTATTGTTGGAACTGGCTTCAGAATATCTTCAGGTACCACAGGAAAATCTGGTTACGGAAAACGGTATCGTTTTTGAGAAAAGCAAAAGGCGAAGAAAAGTTACTTATGCCGAACTCACCAAAGGCAAAAAAATTAAACGTCACATCAGCGGAACAGTTTCCCTGAAGAAACCATCTGAATTTAAGATTATTGGTAAACCGGTAACCCGCCGGGATGCTCTGGAAAAGATGACCGGAAAAGCCAAATATGCCGGGGACATCCAGTTACCCGGGATGCTCTATGCCAGAATTTTGCGCCCGCCGTCCCACGATGCTACCATGGTCTCGGTGGATTTATCCGAGCTAAATCAGGTTGAGGGTGTTCAACTGATCCGGGAAAAGGATATGATTGCCGTTTTACATAAATATCCCGATGTGGCTGAAGTGGCGCTGGAAAAAATCAAAGTCAAATACGATATTCCCCCATCCAGTCTGAACGATAAAACTATCTTTGATCACTTGCTGAAGGTAGCACCGGAGGGCGAGGTGGTAGCCGAAGGAGGCAATCTCGAAAAGGGAGAAAAGGAGTCCACGGCAGTGGTTGAAGAAACATATCTGGATGGCTATAAAGCGCATGCTCCCATTGAACCGCACACCGCCACCGCCCATTTTGAGGATAATAAAGTAACGGTCTGGCCCTCCTCGCAGACACCTTTCCGGGCCAAGGATGAAGTAGCCGAAACGCTGGGAATCCCTCCGGAAAACGTCAGGATCATTTCCCCGTTTGTGGGGGGTGGATTTGGCGGGAAAACCCGCAATCTTCAGGTTGTGGAAGCGGCCCGCCTGGCAAAACTGGCCGGAACACCGGTTCAGGTTGCCTGGAGCCGGAAAGAGGAGTTTTTCTACGATTCCTTTCGCCCGGCGGCAGTGGTTAAGATAAAATCCGGCGTTACCGGCAACGGCGATATGAGCTTCTGGGATTATCATGTTTACTTTGCCGGAGAAAGGGGTTCGCAGCAATTTTATAACATTCCCAATCACAGTACCCTTTCCCACGGCTCCGGCTGGGGAGGTATACCGGGAGCCCATCCCTTTGCCACCGGCGCCTGGCGGGCACCGGCCAATAATACCAACACCTTTGCCCGGGAATCCCAGATCGATATTATGGCTGCAAAGGCAGGAATCGACCCGCTCGAATTCCGGCTGAAAAATCTCACCGACCAGAAGATGATCAATGTCCTGAAGGCAGCGGCGGAAAAATTCGCATGGAAACGGGGTAAGTCACCCAGCGGCAGGGGTTGGGGAATCGCCTGCGGAACCGATGCCGGGACCTGGGTAGCTACCATGGCCGAAGTGGCCGTCGATAAACAGACCGGTGAAGTTCAGGTAAAGCGAGTGGTCTGTGCCCAGGATATGGGCCTGGCCATTAACCCGGAAGGTGCTGCCATCCAGATGGAAGGCTGCATTACCATGGGAATGGGCTACGCTCTGAAGGAGGATATTCGATTCAAGGGCGGACAGGTCCTCGACGAAAATTTCGATACCTACCAGATACCCCGTTTTTCCTGGCTACCCAAAATTGAGACGGTTATCATCGATAAAAAAGATTCCGATCCCCAGGGTGGTGGCGAACCGGCGATCATTACTATGGGAGCAGTTATTGCCAATGCCATCTTCGATGCAGTGGGAGCCCGAGTCTTCCAAATGCCTATGACACCCGAACGGATAAAGGAAGCATTGAACAATATGCCGGATTAGCAGTTATAACAGGCATTACGATTGATTAGCAGGAGATTTCTATGATAAACTCAATTCTCATTTCAGTTATTAGTATCATCGGCTTTGTGGCTTTTTCTAATGCTCAGACGAAGTTTGAATCCGATACCATACCCACCGATTCAGGGGATCTTAAATTAACTTTTATCGGCCATGGCACCTTGATGTTCGAATTCAAGGGTTTGGTTATTCACATTGATCCGGTAAGCCAGTACGCCGATTACGCCAAAATGCCAAAAGCTGATATCATTCTGGTGACTCATCAGCACGGGGACCATCTTGATCCCACATCGATCAAATTAATCCGAAAAGATGACACAGCGCTGATCTATACCGAAACCTGCGCTGGCCAGATGGCCGGTGGAACGGTGATGAAAAATGGTGATGTTACCACAGTGAAGGGAATCAAAATTGAAGCGGTTCCGGCCTACAACCTGGTTCATAAACGGGATAGCGGTCAGCCATTTCATCCCAAAGGAATGGGAAACGGATATGTGCTTACCCTGGGCGACAAGCGGGTCTATATTGCCGGAGATACCGAAAATATCCCGGAGATGAAAAATCTCACCAACATCGACATCGCATTCCTTCCTATGAATTTGCCTTACACTATGACGCCGGAGATGGTAGCTGAGGCGGTAAGGATGTTCCATCCGAAAATTCTTTATCCCTACCACTACGGAAATACTGAGGTAAGCAAGCTCATTGAACTGCTGAAGGGTGAGCCAAATCTGGATATCCGGGTCAGGCAGTTACAATAGCAAATCAAAGCTAGTTCTATAATTTCCGGAGAAATTATGCAATTTATCGTTATTGCTTACGACAGTACCGAAGAGGGCACTTCGGAGAGAAGGATGACAGTCCGGGAAGCCCATCTAAAACAGGCCAGGGAAATATACGATCGGGGAAAATGGCTTTATGCAGTTGGTATTTTAAGCGATAGCGGGAAGCCAATCGGGTCGATGATCGTTTGTGATTTTCCTACCCGGGAGCAGCTGCAGAAGGAATGGCTTGATAATGAACCATATATCAAGGCAAAAGTCTGGGAGAAAATAACCATAGACCGGGCCCAGGTGGCGCCGTTTCTAAAAAATAATTATTCCCACCGTTAAACAGGAGAGCAGAATGGAGATCGAATACCTGGCTGAGCTGCCTCCCAAACAACAATATTTTGAGCTATTCAATACCACCGGCTGGAATGAAGAATACCAGGTGTCAGCCGACGAACTGGAGCTGGTCAATAGGAACAGCTGGTATGTGGTTTCGGCTTACGATGGTGAAAAGCTGATTGGTTTCGGCCGGTTGATTACGGATTACCTGCTCCATGCCATGATCTACGATATGATCATTCTTCCCGGATATCAGAACCAGGGGATTGGCACCCGGATCCTGGAGATGCTGGTCCGGAAATGTAAAGAGCATCACATCCGGGATGTGCAGTTGTTTTGCGCCAAAGGGAAGCGAGCCTTCTATGAAAGAAATTCCTTCCAGGTTCGTCCGGATGATGCACCGGGAATGCAGCTGCGCAAGGAATAAAGTGGAGAATAGATTTTATACCCGAATCATCCCTTGATACAGAGACCGAAAGATTCCCTCCCCATTTGCCATACGAATTGACATTCCCGGCGAAATACACTAAATTGGCAGGCTAATTTTGAGAAGGCGTCTGCATGAGCATTAAGAACATCCGGAATTTCTGTATTATTGCCCATATTGATCACGGCAAGTCCACCCTGGCCGACCGGTTGCTGGAATATACCCACACCCTTACCAAAAGAGAACAGAAAGAGCAGGTGCTGGATGCCATGGACCTGGAACGGGAACGGGGAATTACCATCAAGGCCCACTTTATCCGGATGGATTTTAAACATAAGGACGGCAACGAGTATATTTTTAACCTTATCGATACGCCCGGCCATGTGGATTTTACCTATGAAGTTTCCCGTAGCCTTGCCGCTGCAGAAGGCGCACTGCTGCTGGTGGATGCTGCCCAGGGGGTGGAAGCCCAGACTATCAGCAACCTGTACCATGCCGTGGAAAATGATCTGATCATCATTCCGGTTATAAATAAGATCGATCTTCCCAGCGCCCAAGTGGAATCGGTAAAGCACCAGATTATGGAGCTGATTGGATGCGACGAGTCCGATATTATCCTGGCCAGCGCCAAAACCGGCATTGGGGTAGAGGAAATTGTGGAAGCAATTATTCATCGGATTCCTCCTCCCAAAGGAAGTAATGAGAGTCCTCTCCAGGCACTTATTTTCGACTCCAGTTTTGATAATTATCGCGGGGTAGTTGCGTTAATCCGAGTCTTTGACGGATCACTCAATCCCGGAGATAAAATAAAATTTTTTGCCACCAAAGAATTCTTTGAAGTTGAGGAAGTGGGAGTATTACGATTGAAGCGGGTAAAACGGAATCGTCTTTCTACGGGTGAAGTGGGTTACCTGATCTGCGGGGCTAAGGACGTCCGGGACATCCGGGTGGGCGATACCGTTACCCATCAACGGCATGGCGTGGAAAAACCGCTTCCCGGTTACCGCCGGGTGAAGCCAATGGTTTACAGCGGTATCTATCCGGTGATCAATCAGGAATTTGAAGATTTGCGCACTTCCCTTGAGAAACTTGCCCTGAACGATTCGGCACTGCAATATGAACCGGAAACTTCCACTGCTCTCGGTTTTGGCTTCCGGGTTGGCTTTCTGGGATTGCTGCACATGGAAATTGTCCAGGAACGGTTGGAGCGCGAATTCGACCAGAGCATCATCGTTACCACCCCGAATGTGGTGTACCAGGTCATTACCACCGATGGCAAAACTCTGACCATTGATAATCCCACAAAGCTGCCGGATGCGGTTCGGATCGAGCGGATTGAAGAACCCTTTATCCGGGCGCAGATTATTACCCCACCGGACTACATTGGTAATGTGATGAAAATTTCCAACGAACGGCGGGGAATTCTGAAGAATACATCCTATATCGATCCCTCCCGGGCGGACATTGTTTATGAATTTCCACTTTCCGAAGTTATCTTCGACTTTTTCGATAAACTGAAATCAGTATCCCGGGGATATGCCTCCCTGGATTACGAATTTGCCGGTTACCGGGAATCCAATCTGGTAAAACTGGATATTCTGATAAACGGTGAACCGCTGGATGCACTCTCGACCATTGTCCATAAAGAACGGGCTTTCGATCAGGGTAAAAATCTGTGCGGAAAGCTGCGCAGGCTGATCCCCCGCCAGATGTTTGAGGTGATTATCCAGGCAAGTATTGGCCATAAGGTGATTGCCCGGGAATCGGTAAAAGCACTGCGTAAAAATGTACTGGCCAAATGCTATGGCGGGGATGTGACCAGGAAACGGAAACTGCTGGAAAAACAGAAAGAAGGCAAGAAACGGATGAAACAAGTCGGCCGGGTGGAGATCCCCCAGGAGGCCTTTCTAGCGGTGCTGTCTGCGGATTGATTCTTAATAATAATTATGATCTATTAGGATTGAAATTTGATAAATGATGAAACTTTAACGCTCTTAAACCGATTAATGTAATGAAACTGAAACGCACGAGACAGGAGGTTTACGGTTGAAAGTAAAAAATAAAAGTTGGGAATCCATACAGGCAATTTTAATAGCTATTCTGGCTGCCCTGGTTTTAAGGCAATTCGTAATTGCAGCCTATAAAATTCCGACCAGTTCCATGGAAGATACGCTGTTAGTCGGTGACTTCCTGCTGGTCAATAAATTTTATTATGGGGCTCAAACCCCGAACTGGATTGGCATTCCGTTTACCGAAATCGGTTTTAATATTCCCTGGTTCAGGTTTCCCCGGATAGCCGCTCCCAAGCAGGACGACATTGTGGTTTTCCGCTATCCCTGGGATCCCAAATTGGCGCGCTACCCGGAAGATCCCCATCTGGAATATATCAAACGCTGTATCGCCACCGGAGGACAAACACTGGAAATAATCGATAAGGACGTCTTCGTAGACGGAAAACCATTTCCCAAACCACCCAAAATGAAACATCTGGATCCGTATATCCTTGGTCGGTATGACCGGGGGTATCCTACCTTCCGGGATAATCTGGGCAGCCGTGATAATTTTGGTCCGCTTACTGTTCCGCCCAACCACTATTTTATGATGGGCGATAACCGGGATAACAGCTCGGACAGCCGGGACTGGGGTTTCGTCCCGCCAGAAAATATCGTCGGGAAACCTTTAATTATTTACCTTTCATGGAATTCACACATTCCCACCTATCGTCTGTTCCACAAAATTCGCTGGGATCGTCTGGCGACGGTCATTCGGTAACCGGAATGCAGAATGCCGGTCTTTACCTGCATATCCCGTTTTGTGAGAAAAAGTGTGGTTACTGCGATTTTTATTCGGTAACCACACTGGATTTTCAGGATGAATTCGTAAAAAGTTTATTGCGCGAAATTGAAATGGTTGCGCCTCTGTACCGGCACCTGAATTTCGATACCATTTTTCTGGGTGGGGGAACCCCCAGCCTGCTTTCCGGCCAACAACTTGCCCAAATCTGGAATTCTTTACATAAAGCTTTTAACATTTCCCAAACCGGTGAATTCACCATTGAAGCAAATCCCGGAATATTGGATAGGAAAAAATTACAGGAAATCCGCGAGATCGGTTTTAACCGGTTGAGCATGGGTGTACAGTCTTTCAACCCGGAAGACCTTGAATTTCTTGAACGGATTCACACGGTGGAAGATATTTACCAGAATTTCGAAGCAGCCAGAATAACCGGTTTTGACAATATCAATATGGACCTGATGACCGCATTTCCGGGACTCACCCCAAAAAAATTTCTTCATACCCTAAATGAAGCGGTTTCACTTGAGCCAGAACATATTTCCTGCTACACCCTTATTCTTGAACCAGGAACTCCTTTTTTCCGGAGAATGAATCAGGGTAATCTTATTCCTCTGGAAAACGAGCAGGAAGCAGAATTTTACCAGATGACCTTTGATTGTTTGAATGAGCGTGGTTTTAGCGCCTACGAAATCTCCAATTTCAGCAGGAACGAGCAGTGGCAATGCCGGCATAATTTAAAATACTGGGATCATC